>DATIPA010000146.1:0-71008 GCA_035472475.1 Xanthobacteraceae bacterium
GCGACACCAACTTCAGCCAGATGCACTACGCGCGCCGCGGCGAGATCACGCCGGAGATGCGCTTCGTGGCGCTGCGCGAGCGCTGCACGCCCGAATTCGTGCGCGACGAGGTGGCGCGCGGCCGCGCCATCATCCCCGCCAACATCCGCCACACCGAGCTCGAGCCGATGATCATCGGCCGCAACTTCCTGACCAAGATCAACGCCAATATCGGCAATTCCGCCGTCACCTCCTCGGTCGAGGAGGAGGTCGAGAAGATGGTGTGGGCGCTGCGCTGGGGCGCCGACACCGTGATGGACCTGTCGACCGGCCGCAACATCCACAACACCCGCGAATGGATCCTGCGCAACTCGCCGGTGCCGATCGGCACCGTGCCGATCTATCAGGCGCTGGAGAAGGTCAACGGCGACCCGGTGAAGCTCGACTGGGAGGTTTATCGCGATACGCTCATCGAGCAGTGCGAACAGGGCGTCGATTATTTCACCATCCACGCCGGAGTGCGGCTCGGCTACATCCATCTCACCGCCAACCGCGTCACCGGCATCGTCTCGCGCGGCGGCTCGATCATGGCCAAGTGGTGCCTGTCGCGTCATAAGGAGAGTTTCCTGTACGAGCGGTTCGACGAAATTTGCGACATCATGCGCAAATACGACGTGTCGTTCTCGCTCGGCGACGGGCTGCGGCCAGGGTCGATCGCGGACGCCAACGATCGCGCCCAGTTCGCCGAGCTGGAGACGCTCGGCGAGCTCACCAAGATCGCGTGGGCCAAGGGCTGCCAAGTGATGATCGAGGGCCCCGGCCACGTGCCGATGCACAAGATCAAGATCAACGTCGAGAAGCAGCTCAAGGAATGCGGCGAGGCGCCGTTCTACACACTGGGCCCGCTGACGACCGACATTGCGCCCGGATACGATCACATCACGTCGGCGATCGGCGCCGCGATGATCGGCTGGTTCGGCACCGCGATGCTCTGCTACGTGACGCCCAAGGAACACCTCGGACTGCCGGACCGCGACGACGTCAAGGAAGGGGTGATCGCCTACAAGATCGCCGCGCACGCCGCCGACCTGGCCAAGGGCCATCCGGCGGCACAGATTCGCGACGATGCGCTCAGCCGCGCCCGCTTCGAGTTCCGCTGGGTCGATCAGTTCAATCTCTCGCTCGACCCCGACACAGCGCGCGAATACCACGACGAGACGTTGCCCAAGGAAGCCCACAAGGTCGCGCACTTCTGTTCGATGTGCGGACCAAAGTTCTGCTCCATGAAAATCACGCAGGACGTGCGCGACTACGCCGCGACGCTCAATGATAAGGAGCAGGGCATGGCCCAGATGTCGGAGAAATTCCGGCAGATGGGCAACGAGGTGTACGTCGAGGCGGAAGCCGTGAAAGCGAGCAATCGGGCTCTCTGACTGCCGATCCGTTCGCTAGTGTACAATGGCCGCGTCCATGGCGCGGCCATTGCGGCCGCGACATTAACATCGTGTAATTTCTTGTGGCGTTTGGATCACGCCGCGCGACAATCAAACAATTCGATCGACAGCGCCGCTCGCCACACATGCCGCGCCGACATAGGATGTCGTTGTGCGCTGATCAGACATTCCGTCTGCAGCAGGGCCCCGGACTCATCCCCTGTGTCCGGGGCCTTCCTTTCCCAGCAGATGTCAGCGGCACGTGAGCTGTGGCCGGGCCGTGCAAGGCCACGCGCGTCAGGTCGTTATCGCCCGAACGGACCCGCAAACACAAAGTAGGCGCCGACCGCGATGAACGCGAAGCCAATTGCGTAGTTTCAGGTCAACGGTTCTCGTAGATACGCGACCGAGAAGCCGGCGAAGACAACCAACGTGACGACTTCCTGGATGGTCTTGAGTTGTGCAGTCGAATAGATGGCACTACCGAATCGATTGGCTGGAACCGCGAGGCAATACTCGACGAATGCAATCAACCAACTCGCGACGATCACGCCGAGCAGCGGAACTTCCTTGAAGCGCAGGTGCCCGTACCACGCGGTGGTCATGAACACATTGGAACCGATCAGCATGATGATCGGACGAAGCGGGAACCAGATCGACGAAAACGGCATTAGGGATCATCCGGGATTGTGTTGGCGATGGCTTGCCCGGGCTTGCTATGGCATAGTTTCAGGCCTTCATATGGCCGCCACGAACCGCTATGAAGTTCGATGGTACCAGTCATCCAAATTCGGGAGATAGGTTGATGCGTTCCTTTGCAACGGCGCTGGCATCGTGCGCCCTGGCGTTCCTGCTGTTCGGCCCAGCGGCCGCGCAAGGCCAGCGGCCTCCGCCACCCTCGCCGCCGAAACCCTATAAGGCAGTCGCGGTGACACCTGCACAGCCGTTCGCGGATCCAAGTTTTGAGGCATTCCGAAAAGAGCTCGCCGACGTCGTCAAACGCAAGGACCGCGCGGCGCTCGGCAAGCTGGTCGTATCGCAGGGCTACTTCTGGGAAACCGAGGACGGTGACAAGGCCGATAAGAAGAAATCAAGCTTCGAGAATTTCGCGGCCTCGATCGACCTCAACGCCAAGGACGGTTCCGGCTGGGATACGCTTGAAGCCGCCTCCCAGGATCCGACGCTCGAGGAAGTTCCCGAGCGCAAGGGCGTGATGTGCTCCCCGGCGGTGCCGGCATTTGATGAGAAGGCGTTCGAAGAGCTCACCAAGGAGACCAAGACCGAGATTGACGAGTGGGGCTACCCGGCGACCGCAGGGGTGGAAGTGCATGCGGGCCCGCGGCCGAACTCGCCGGTGATCGACAAGCTCGGCATGAATCTTGTGCGCGTCATGGACAGCGACGAGGCTCAGGGCAATCCCAACGGACCGCCTCCTCCGATGAAAGTCGTGACCCCGTCGGGCAAGGTCGGCTATGTGCCGTCGGACGCCATCATGCCGATCGCGTTCGACCAGGTCTGCTACATGAAGGACGGCGGCAGCTGGAAGATCACGGGATACGCCGGTGGCGGCGACTGACAAGCGCAACTTCGAGCCTCCGCTCAGTAGCAACGCGATGGAACTGCCTGCCTTCCTCTCGCGAGGACGGCCGGCGACCGTCATCAAACCGTTGTGAATATCTCATCGTTCTGCAACGCGAATCGCCGATGAGGCTCCCGGCGGGATGTACGCTGCCCGCGCCGGTGCAGCGCCCGGTCCCGACCTGCTGCGGAGCCGATGTCGCGAACGGCGAGCGAACTCGTTTGGGAGCCTCCGGCCCTCGGAGAGCTTGTGCGCTGGGCGTTGCCGGCGCAGCGCAACACGCTTGATGCCTGGGTTGTGCGGGGATTGGCGCTCTTGGCGCGCCAACAGGTGCTCGCGGTCGACGGTCTCCACCACGTGCGCGCCGCGCATGACCCTTTCATCCTCGCTGTCAATCACTCGACACGCACCGAGTCGCTGTTGGTACCCGCGTTGTTGATCCTCCATCGCGGCGGGCGGCTCATCCATTTTTTTGCTGATTGGAATTTTCGGCTGATCCCCGGCATTGGACTGATCTATCGCCGCGCCCAAACCATCACAGTCACCCGCAAGTCGGCTAAACCCGCGTTCCTCAACGCGCTCAAACCGTTCTACACGGCGCCGCCCTGCGCGCTCGAACGGGCGCGCCAGCAACTCGTGAACGGCCACTCGGTCGGCATCTTTCCAGAAGGGATGGTCAACCGAGACCCCGACCGGCTACTGCCGGGCCACCGCGGCGCCGCTTACTTGTCGCTTGCAACTCGCACGCCCGTAATCCCGGTTGGCATCCGATTTCCCGGAGCCGCAGGCCGCATCGACGACCACGCGCGCATGGAGGTTTCGATCGGCGCGCCCCTTGCCCCGCCGCGCACCAGGGGCCGCAAGCCCTCGCGAGCCGAATTGCGCGGCTGGCACGCCATGGTCATGAGCGAGATCGGCTGCTTGTCGGGCAAGCTTTCTCACATGGGAGACGAGCGATGAGCACAGGCAACTGTGTGCAAGCGTCGCGCGTAATCGACGAGGCGGGGCGCCGCCAAGTGGTGGAGGTTCTACGCGCGACCTATCAGCGCGAAAAGCGTTGGATCACGGATCCGGAATCGCAGGCGCCACCGTCGGATCTTGAGCGCGGCGACATCGCATGGTTCATCGCCCACATTCGCGAACGCCCGGCCGGCGTGCTGCGCGTACATTACGCGCCCCCGCTCGCCCAATATGCGGCCTATGGTTTCAAACTCATCGATCCGTCGGTGAACGTCGATGAGTTCATCCGGCAGCATCGCGTCGCTGAGATTGGACGATTCGCGGTGCTGCCGCGCTATCGCCGCCAGTTCCTGTTGGCGGCCGCGCTGATGCGCGCGGCAACTGCCGAAACCGTCGCGCGCGGCTTCACGCATTTCGTGACCGACGTCTTCGAAGATGATCCGCACAGTCCTTACGGGTTCCACACGCGCGTGATCGGGTTTCATCCGGTCGCGACCCACGACGTGGGTGAATTGCGGAGCCGTAGCCGCCGCATCACCTTGGTGCTCGATCTGCGCGCCGCCTACAAACGGCTCAAATCCAACGGCAACTGGGTGTTTCGCTACCTGACCGGCGGGTGGCCTGATGCGCTGCATCGTCGGCTCGCAGTGTGAGTGGGTTCCCTGCTGTCTTCATGCCGCCCTTCCCTCGTCCGAACGCTTCCCCCATATTCGGGCGATGGCGAAAAACCCCGATAAACCAAAAAAGCCGAAGGATCCGGCGCGGCCGACGCGTTCCAAGGCCAACCGCGAGCAGCTGCCGCCGACCGAGCCGGCGCTGGCAGACTTGCTCAATCCGGCAATCGGACGAGGAACGGCCGGCATAGGTTCCGGTACGGGCGGCCTGCAGCCGCCGCCAGACAACTCCAGGGACCGACGCGCGGACGCGTCCGCGGCCCATCGCGCCCGGGCCTCGACGCCGCAGGGTTTTGGCGAAGCATCGCAAACCGGTTACGTCGGCAAGACACCGAACGCGCAGCCGGTCATTTTCGACGCGGAGCTTGCGCGCGCATTCGGCATGCCGAGTGATGCGACCGAGAGCGACCCACCGGCACCCCTTCCCGACGCTGCGCACGGAAAGAAGAAGCGCCCCGTGCCGGCGGAAACGGATGCACTCGGCGGCGTCGCGGCGACCGCGGATGCGCTCGAACAACTGCTGCGGCAGGGCCGGCGCGAGTTCCTGCGTGATGACGGCACACAGCAGATCTGGACGCCGCATCGTCCATCGCGGCCGGAAAAGACGGAGGGTGGTGTCCGGTTTGTCATCAAATCGGATTTCGAGCCCAAGGGCGATCAGCCGGCAGCGATCAACGAGCTCGTCGAGGGTGTCAGGCGCAGCGACCGCATGCAGGTGCTGCTCGGCGTGACCGGCTCGGGCAAGACCTTCACCATGGCCAAGGTGATCGAGCAAACGCAGCGGCCGGCGTTGATCCTCGCCCCCAACAAGACTTTAGCCGCACAGCTCTACGGCGAGTTCCGCTCGTTCTTTCCCGATAACGCGGTCGAGTATTTCGTCTCCTACTACGACTACTACCAGCCGGAAGCCTACGTTCCGCGCACCGACACCTACATCGAGAAGGAAAGCTCGATCAACGAGCAGATCGACCGCATGCGCCACTCGGCGACGCGCGCATTGCTCGAGCGCGACGACGTGATCATCGTCGCCTCGGTGTCGTGCATCTACGGTATCGGCTCGGTCGAGACCTACACGGCGATGACGTTCATGCTCAAGCGCGGCGAGCGCATCAATCAGCGTCAGCTGATTGCCGACCTGGTCGCGCTGCAATACAAGCGCATCGGCGGGGATTTCGCGCGCGGCTCCTTCCGAGTGCGGGGCGACACTATCGACATATTCCCGGCCCACTACGAGGATCGTGCCTGGCGGGTGCGCCTGTTTGGCGACGAGATCGAGGGCATCGACGAGTTCGACCCGCTCACCGGCCAGAAGACCGACGAACTGTCATTCGTTAAGGTCTACGCTAACTCGCACTATGTGACGCCGCGCCCGACCCTGCTGCAGGCGATCGCGGGGATCAAGCTCGAGCTGCGGCAGCGTCTCGAGGAGCTCAACCGCGCCGGCCGCCTGCTGGAAGCGCAGCGCCTCGAGCAACGCACGCTGTTCGATCTCGAGATGATGGAAGCGACCGGCAGCTGCGCCGGCATCGAGAACTATTCACGCTATCTCACCGGCAGAAAGCCGGGCGAGCCGCCGCCCACCCTGTTCGAATACGTGCCCGACAATGCGCTGGTGTTCGCGGACGAAAGTCACGTCACCATTCCGCAGCTTGGCGGCATGTATCGCGGCGACTTCCGCCGCAAGGCAACGCTCGCCGAATACGGCTTCCGGTTGCCCTCCTGCATGGACAACCGGCCGCTGCGGTTCGAGGAATGGGACCTGATGCGGCCGATAACGGTATCCGTGTCGGCGACGCCGTCGGCGTGGGAGCTCGACCAGTCGGGCGGCGTGTTTGTCGAGCAGGTGATCCGCCCGACCGGATTGATTGACCCGCCGGTCGACGTGCGGCCGGCGCGCACCCAGGTCGATGACCTGGTCGGCGAAGTGCGCCAGGTGGCGGCGGCCGGCTACCGGGCGCTGGTGACGGTGCTGACCAAGCGCATGGCCGAAGACCTCACCGAATATCTGCACGAGCAGGGCCTGCGCGTGCGCTATATGCATTCCGACATTGACACGATCGAACGCATCGAGATCATCCGCGACCTGCGGCTTGGTGCGTTCGACGTGCTGGTTGGCATTAACCTGCTGCGGGAAGGCCTCGACATTCCGGAATGCGCGCTGGTTGCCATTCTCGATGCCGACAAGGAAGGTTTCCTGCGCAGCGAGACGAGCCTCATTCAGACCATCGGCCGCGCCGCACGCAACGTCGACGGCAAAGTGATTCTCTATGCCGATCAAGTGACCGGCTCGATGGAGCGCGCCATGGCGGAGACCAACCGCCGGCGCGACAAGCAGCGGGAATTCAATCAGGCGAACGGCATCACGCCCGAGAGCGTGCGCAAAGGCATCGCCGATATTCTGGATAGCGTCTACGAGCGCGACCATGTGCTGGTCGCGACCGGCGACGGCCGCGGCGGCGAGTTCGAGGACGCGGCGACCATTGGCCACAATTTCGAGGTGGTGATCAGCGATCTCGAGACGCGCATGCGCGAAGCGGCGGCCGATCTGAACTTCGAAGAGGCCGCGCGGCTGCGCGACGAGATCAAGCGGCTGCGGGCCACCGAGCTTGCGGTGCTTGACGATCCGACCGCCAAGCTGCCGGGAATTTCGCCGTCGCGGGGCGGATTGCCTGTTGGACCACGTGGCGTGAAGGCCAGCCGCGGCCCACGCAAACCCGGCCTTGACGAAATGGGTCCAGGGACCGAGTCGGCCCCGTACCGTGGTCCACGTTCGAGTCTCGGCCGTCCCGGCATGCGGGGAGGATTTCGGCGCAAGGGGCGCTAGACCGCCGGATTCGGCGCCCTGAGGCGGCACCGGCGGCGAATCTTGGTCAAAAGGCGCGCCCAGCGCCTTTCCCCCAAAGGATGTTAACTTTCTGAAGTTACGCCAGATTTTTGACCCGATTTGGGGACATTTTGTGTGCGGAAGGCTGGACGAGCCCCGCGGATTCCCGTAGACCGCGTTTGACCAGGGTCAACGCATCCCGAGCCAATTCTGTAACCGCGATGTTGGACACCATGCGTAGGGACATCACTGCCACTTGCCGCTGGGTTCTGGTCGCGGGCGCCGCCACAATGCTGTCGGCCTGTTGGACCACCGGCGATCTTTCCTCGCCGCTGCCGACCGCTTCAATCGATACGCCGGGTTCTGCGCCACGCTATGCGCCGCAGGCCGGCCGCGCGACGCGCGCGCCGACCATTCCGGATTCGGGTCCGCCGCCCGAGTATCTCACGCTCGAGAAGGCCAAGAACGAATGCTGGATGCAGGCCGAAACCGACAAGAAGGCGCCGAAGGCAGTCGAGGCGCGCGGCAAGTGGGTGGAAAAGTGCGCCGCCGCCAAGATGCGGGACCAGGCGACGCAGTGGGCAAGCCCGAATCCACAACCGTCGAGCCCGGCGCCGCAGGCAACGAGCTTCCCGGCACTTCCATCTTTCCTCTCGCAACCCACGCCCGCAGCACCGGCCGCGGCGGGACCTGACGTCACGCGAAACGGCCTGTAAGAGTCCGTTCCTGACCACGGAGCTGGCCGCTACCATGATGGTGCGCGTGCAAATCGCGGCGTGGTGCCGCTTCGCTTTCATCGCCATTGGCTCGCTCGCGCTTGCGGGATGCTTCGAGGCGAGCGGCACCGGCCAACCCGCGCCGCCCGCCGCCACCATGGGACCGCCGGTCGGCGGTCCGAACGCCGCCGAAGTCGTATCTCCGCAATCGGCCAGCGCCCAATCGTCGGGACCGATGACCACAATGAAGGCGCGCGAGATCTGCTGGATGAGCGTCGAGAACGACAAGAAGGCGCCGAGCGATCTCGACAAGCGCGCCAAGCTGGTTGATCAGTGCATCAGCGCGAAGATGAGCGGGCGGTGACGTAGCTTGGCCACGACTGCCAGCTCGCACTGGCAGCGCTTTCCGGACATTACTCTTTGGTGAGCAGGCGCATGCCGCGCGCCGCGACGCAGGTACCGGTCTCCGCCCCGAGGGGCTGGCGCTAACGCGTTGTCGTGGCGTAGATTTCGTCGGCCCGCGTGCAGGATCAGGCTTAGGATGCGAACCATGGCTCGTTTCGTGCTCCCGCTCATCGCAGTGCTGTTTGGCTGTGGGCTTGCTGCCGGCGCACGCGCACAGGCCGTACAGGATCGCTTCCCAGGTGCCGATGAAATGAAGCCCGGACCGCCCCCGGTCTCGGAACAGCCGCCGGCCAACGCTGCCAAGCCTGCGCGTCCGGCGAAAACCACCGCCAAGCCGGCAGCAGCGCCGGGCGATCCGGCCAGGCCGGCACGCGCGGCGACCGCCGCGCCGGCGGGCCAGACCGTCGCGTGCAACGGCAGCTTCGCGAAAGACTCCAGTCACGAAAAGCTGGCAACGGCATTCGGGGCGAAGAACGTCGCCTGGGATGACGTGGACGGACCCGGAGGAGCCAGGCTGAAGGCGAGCGTGCTGTTCCCGAACGATCCCAGGCGCCGCCTCGAGGTGGTGTGGACGAAGCCCGAAACGCGTACCGACATGCGGGTGATCGCCATCAACGGCCAATCCACCTGGACCGCGCCCAAGGGTCTCAAGCTCGGAATGACACTCGCGGCCGTCGAGAAGCTCAACGGCAAGCCGTTTCGGCTGACCGGTTTCGACAAGGACACCGGCGGCACCGTGCAGAGCTGGGACGCTGGCGCGTTGGCGGAACTCCCGGGCGGCTGCAAGGTCGCATTGCGCTTCGAGCCGGACCCGAAGATATCTCCCGAGGTTCGCAAGGACGTCGCAGTGTCGAGGGAGTTCGAATCAAGCGACACCGCGATGAAGAAGGCGGTGCCCAAGGTGGTCGAGATCCTGATCGGATATTAGATCGGATCAACCGCCTGTGCGTGTCGCGGCCCGTCGCGGGCGTCTGCCTTTGAACACAAGCTACTATCCCTGCGGCTCGATCTTCGCGATCCGTACGTACTCGGCCCAGTTCCTGATGTCCTCGAGCAACCGCGCCTGCGCATCCGGCGGGGTCGCGATCCAGGGATCGCTGCCATAGGTGTTGTGGAACTTCTTGGTCTCCGGCAACGCCTGCACCTGATTGAATAAAGTGTTGATCGCCTCGACGATCGGGCGCGGGGTCGCGGCCGGCACGAACACGCCCCACCAGCCGAGCAGATCCATCGCCACGCCCTGTTCCGCAAAGGTCGGAAGATCCGGAAAACCTTCCATGCGCCGGCCGGCGCTGATCGCGAGGACGCGCAGACGGCCCTCGCGCTGCTGCGCGAGCGCATAGACCGGATCCAGCACCGCATAGTCAACGGCGCCGCTCTGCACGTCATTGGTGCTGTCGAAGCCGGTCTTGTAGCTGACCTGGACGGCGGCGACGCCGGTGGCTTGCTTGTAGAGCTCGCCCACCGCCTGCGCGACGGGATTTGTCGACGCGTAGGTCGCCTTGTCGCCCTTGGGTTTGAGATAGGCCGTCAGCTCGGCGAGCGACCGCCAGGGCGAGCTCGCGCGCACCGCCAGCATGGTGGCGAGCCGGTTGATCGCTGCCACCGCCTGCAGCTCCTCGGCGACATCGACCGGCGGCTTCTTGAACAAATACATGTTGGCGGCAAGAACACCGCCGCCGGTGAGATAGAGCGTGTGGCCGTCGGGCTTGGCGCGCGCCTCGTATTCGGTGGCAATGTTGCCGGCTGCGCCAACCTTGTTCTCGACGATGACGGTACGCCCGAAAATCGGACGCAGCTTCTCGGCATAGTAGCGCACGATGATGTCGGCACCGCTGCCGGCGGGGTAGCCGCAGATCAGGTGAACGTCCTGGCTGGGATAGGTCTGAGCGGACGCGGAAGACAACGATAGCGGAGCGGCTAGCCCAAGTCCGACGACGAGCAAGACAAGATAACGCGCTCCTGGCATGACACGCCTCAGCCCTGCGGTTCGATCTTGGCAATCCGCATGTACTCGCCCCAGGCCGCCTCTTCCTTGACGAACAGCGCCTGGGCGGCGTCAGGCGTCGAGACAAACGGGTCGCCGCCGAACTTGTTGAGGAACTCGCGGGTATCCACCATTGCGAGGATCTGGTTGAACCACGCGTTGATCCGATCGATAGCCGGCCGCGGCGTTGCGCTCGGCAGCATCACCGCCCACCACGAGGTCAGATCCATGCCCGGCACGCCCGATTCCGCCATGGTGGGGATGTCGGGGATCGCGCCGAGGCGCTGACCGGAACTGTGCGCCAGGATGCGCAAGCGGCCTTCGCGCTGCTGCGCGAGCGAAAATACCGGGTCGTGCATGCCGTAGTCCACGCGACCGCTGGCCATATCGTTGAGCGCGCCCGAGGAATCCTTGTAGCGCACCTCGACGGCCTCCACCCCGGTGATGGACTTGTACATCTCGCCCATGATGATGCCCGAGGTGGCCGCGGTCGCGTAGGTCGCGGCCTTGCCCTTCTGTTTCATGGCGGCCGTGAGCGCGGGAACATTCACGTACGGCGTCTTCGCGTCAACAGTGAGCATGAACGCCTGCCGGTTGATAGTCGCGGCAAGCTGGAATGCCTTGAGCACGTTGACGGGTGGAATTTTGAACAGGTGCATTTGCGCGGCGGTCGCGCTGCCTGCACTGAGATACATGGTGTAGCCGTCCGGCTTGGCTTGCGCGGTGTACTGCACCGCGATGGCACCGTTTGCGCCTGACTTGTTTTCGACGAGGACTGTCCGGCCGGTCAACGCACGCACCTTTTCCGCAAAGAAACGCGTCAAAACGTCGGCGCCGCTGCCGGGCGGGAAACTGGTGACGAAGTGGAAGTCCTGGCTTGGGTAGTCTTGTGCCCGCGACGATGCCGGGGCGAGCGCCACTGCTGCCAGCAGGACCGCGACCGCGAGGCGCAGGCGCCCATCCGCTCCCATTGTGTCCTCCGTGTCTGCGCGCTTGTGTGTTTGCGCAATTGTCCGCCGGGCAACGGCGGAATGCAACGGCGCGGTGAACGGCCTACGTTATCGCGGAGCGCGGCGATTCCTCTCCCTCTCCTCTCCCCGCTGCGGGGAAAGGTAACTTACCCCTGCGGCTCGATATGGGCCGTGCGCACGTACTCGCCCCAGGCTTCGATGTCGCGCAGCAGCCGCGCCTGACCCTCGTCCGGCGTCGTGATCCAGGGGTCGCCACCGATGCTGTTGAGAAACGTCTTGGCCTCGTCGGTCGCGTCGAGCTTATTGAACCACATGTTGAGCTGATCGACGATCGGCCGCGGGGTGCCCATCGGCACCATGGCGGCGAACCAGCCAAGCAGATCCATCGGCACGCCAGATTCCGCCATCGTCGGCAGCTCCGGGTTGGCCTTGGTGCGCTCGCCCGTGCTCACCGCCAGAATGCGCATGCGTCCCTCCCGTGCCTGCGTGGTGGCGAACACTGGATCGAACAGCGCGTAGTCGAGCGCACCACTCTGCATGTCATTGACGGTGTCGAACGCGGTCCGATATGGCACCTCGACCGCCTGCAGTCCTGCGCGCGCCTTGTAGATCGCACCCATCACCTTGGCGGGCGGATTGGTGGTGGCGTAGCTCGCCTTGTCCTTCCTGTCCTTGAGGTAGCCGGTGAGTTCGGCGACGTTTTTCCACGGCCGGCTCGCGTCGACGACGAGCATGTATGGCTGCTTGTTGAGCGGCGCCGCGATTTGAATCGCTCTGCCGACGTCGACCGGAGGATTCTTGAACAAATGCATGTTGGCGGCGATCGAGCTCGCACCCTGGATATAGACCGTGTAGCCGTCCGGCTTCGCCCGCGCCACGTATTCGGTCGCAATATTGCTGACCGCGCCCGGCTTGTTCTCCACGATGATGGTACGACCGATGACCGGCCGCAGCTTCTCGGCATAAAAACGCACGAAGATGTCGGCGCCACTGCCGGCCGGATAGGCGCAAATGAAATGCAAGTCCTGCGTCGGATAGGTTTGCGCGAAAGCCGGAGCAGCCGAGAGGGCGATAGCAGTCGCAGACATCGCGAACGCATGCATCCGTTTCACGTCATCCTCGCAGCAGCTGTTGTCAGTCGACTATGCCAAGCCCCACGCTCTGTACCTATCCCCGCTTACGGGGGGGGGTAGTGATAGCGGCCATCGCGTTTACCCCATCTTTGAGGGGCAGGTGATCTAGATCAAAGTAAGTGGTATTGTGGTGCGGTATCATTTCACGATGAAGACAGATCAATGGGCATTCGGGCTTGTAGCAATTGGTTAGGGAAGCATCTGGCTGTATCTCGCGTTGCGAGCGCCTGTGCTGTCATCGTCTTGATACCGTGGCTTGCCCTGGGGGCGTTCGCGCAGACCGCTTCAGACAGTAACTTCGTGAAGCTCGGTCAGGGACTCATCCCCGACAGCGAGGAAGATCTCGCTGACATTCCGCGCGCACCGGACTATCGCGCCTTTCTACCTGAGCGGGTTGACCTGTCTGATCGTTTTCCAACACCAGGCAATCAAGGTACGCAGAACTCTTGTGTCGGCTGGTCTGTCGGATATGCGGCGCGTGCGTATTACGCCAACAGGATCGAGGGCCGCGATCTGAGCAACCCCGCTAATATTCCAAGCCCAGCCTACATCTACGATTCCATCAAGGATACGTCTCAACAATGTAACTCGGGAACCAAAATATCGGCTGCACTCAATTTGCTTAAACGCGGCGCAGTTTCATTGAAACGCTTTCCATATTACGAGGACGCTTGTCAGCCGCCCAACAGCGCGGTTCGCTCGCAAGCGTCTGACTTTCGAATTGAGAATTGGCTTCTTGTTGACATCAGACGGGTTGACCAAATTAAGGGCGCGCTCGCCTACGGTCACCCGGTAATTGTCGGGCTTCGAGCCACGAATGCATTCATTCGGTTAAGGGCAGGCGAAATCTATCGCAACCCAGATGAAGTCGTCGGTTTGCACTCGATCACCTTGGTTGGCTATGACGAGCGACGCCAGGCATTTAAGCTGATCAATTCCTGGGGTCAAACCTGGGCGGATGGCGGCTTTGGATGGATCGACTATGACACGCTAAGGCGGGAAGGAGGCTTTGGGTACGTTATGCGCATTGCCATTGCGCCAAATCGAGTGCCCTCTCCACCGCCCGTTGCAGTTGTGAAGCCGACGACGCCTCCATCACCAACACCAGTACCGACTGTGGTCCTGGCGCCCGCCCCGCCGCTATTGAAGCCGACGCCGATAATTGGTCCGGTACCAACGACGACACCGACTCCGGTGCCAGTACTTCCGCCCGCTCCAATCGGTCCAACACCGTCGGTCGTATTGGCACAACTGGAATGCTCTCAGCTGAAGACACTCGATCAGGATGGGCGGCGGACAATCGTCGGTTTCGTTGGAAAAGACGATGATGTCTCTGTCCTACGAGCGTCTGCCAAAGGTGCCGATATTGCAGTCGTTGTGCGGCCATGGCCGCAATGTGAAGCTTTGCTTACGCTCGACAAGCCGCTTTCGCGTTCAGACCATCCACGGGTGATGATAAGTCGATCCTCCGGCGACACGTTGGCTTCGGGGGAAGCCCTTGTGCTGGAGGTCGAGACGCCATCGTTCCCGAGCTATCTGCATGTTGCCTACATTCAGGCCGATGGGACCGTGCTCAATCTCGTGCAACCCACTCTTGGTTCCTTAAAGGCCTATCCACCGCACTCAAAAATCGTAATCGGAGACGGACGTGCGGGGGGGCCTCAGTTCAAAGTTTCCGCGCCGTTTGGTCGAGAGATGCTCATCGTTCTTGCGGGCAAAAGCCCCATTTTTTCTGACCTGCGCCCGACCCAGGAGACAGAGCGCGAGTTTCTGACGACTCTGCGAAGGGCGCTTGTCGCCAAACCTGACCCAGCATCACCGGATCGAGATGTCACTGCCGGTTTCGACACGATTGTAACCGTGGAAAGGAGGGTCCAGTGATCCGACTTTTGTTGGTCTGCGCAGTTGTGATGGGCTTGGTTGCCACTGAAACGGCACTTGCGCAGGAGCCCTCGACTGAAGATGTCGTCAAGGCCCTCACACCAACCAAGAAACTGCGCGGTCCCCGCGGACTTATGGTCCAGGGCGAAGACAAGCCGCCGTCGATCGATCTGTATATTCCCTTTGAATACAACTCCGACAAGCTCAAGACCGAGGCCTTGCTTACGTTGAAGCGCTTGGGAGCAGCACTCAAGGATACGCGACTGAGTAGCTATCGATTCAAAATCGCGGGACACACCGATGCAAAGGGGTCTTCGGAGTATAATCAAAAGCTATCTGAGCGAAGAGCTGAGGCGGTCCGCAATTATCTTGTGTTCCAATATGATCTCGAGCCCGATCGCGTCGAGACTGCAGGCTTTGGCAAGACTCAACTTCTGGATCCCTTAAAACCTGAGGATGGGATTAATCGCAGAGTTCAGATCATCAACGTTGGAGAGGGTCGATAAACGCCCCGTGAGGCCCGCGGCATAGGAGGTTGCGATGTCTGGAAGCGGGAAGTGCAACTACATACCGCACATCGTGTTGGCGGTTTTTCTCGGGCTAGCGGATGCGGCGGGTATTGATGTCAAATTAGCGCTCTCGCAGACGAAGGAAGCGCAAGCGTTAAATAAGCAATATTTGAAGCTTTATGAGCAGGGTCGCTATTCCGAAGCGATACCATTGGCGCAACGTGTACTTGCCATAGTTGAAAAATCTCTCGGTCCCAATCATCCCGATGTTGGGACATTACTGTACGATATTGCGACGCTGTATTATGCTCAAGGTCGGTATGCAGAGGCCGAGGCGCTCTTTAAGCGGTCGCTTGCCATCGGTGAGAAATCCTTCGGTCCCGATAATCCACGAGTCGCGTCAGTGCTAAGCAATCTCGCGGCACTGTACGATAGGCAAGGTCGGTATGCGGACGCTGAGCCGCTCAACAAGCGATCGCTGTCCGTCTATGAGAAATCGCTCGGCCCCAATCATCCCGATGTCGGTCAATCGCTAAACAATCTCGCGACGCTGTACTACCACCAGGGTCGGTACGCGGAGGCCGAGCCGCTCTTCAAGCGGTCGCTGGCTATCCGTGAGAAATCTCTCGGTCCTAATCATCCCGATGTTGCGACGTCGATGACCAATCTTGCAGAGCTGTACAGCACTCAAGGTCGCTATGCAGAGGCCGAGCCACTCCACAAGCGATCGCTCGCTATCGTGGAGAAATCCCTCGGTCCCAATCATCCCGATGTTGCGGAATCGCTGAACAATCTTGCGGGGCTGTATGATGACCAAGGTCGGTCTGCGGAGGCCGAGCCGCTCTACAGGCGATCGCTTGCCATTTGGGAGAAGTCCCTCGGTCCCGGCCATCCGAGTGTTGCGACATTGCTGATCAATCTTGCGGGGCTGTACAGTGCCCAAGGTCGGTACGCTGATGCCGAACCGCTCTTGAAGAGGTCGCTGTCCATCCGCGAGAAATCCCTCGGTCCCGATCATCCTAATGTCGGTCGATCGCTGAACAATCTTGCAGGGCTGTACAAAGACGAAGGTCGGTACGTGGATGCGCTGCCTCTGGTGCGGGCGGCAACAGAACGCGGATATGTCAATCAGGCTGTGCATCTGTCCGTTCTTCTGGGGGCCAGGCGTGCGAAGGACCTGTCTGAAGATAAGGCTATCGCCGAGAGCTTTGACGTCGTCCAGCGGGCGGCTTCGTCAGCGGCGTCTGCCGCAGTATCACAGCTGGCCGTCCGTTTTGCTGCCGGCACCGATGACTTGGCGCAATTGGTGCGCAAGGATCAGGATCTGTCGGCAGAGAACGAGAGACTCGACAAAGACCTGATCGCGGCGGTCTCGAAGTCTCCGAACCAACGGGATTCCACCCAAGAGGCCGCCACCAGAAAGCGCCTTGCGGAAATTGCCGACGCTCGTGCTGAAGTTGGCCGCGTTCTGGCGCAACGATTTCCCGACTACGCCGCCTTGTCGAAGCCGCAGCCCCTGAATGTCGGCGATGTGTCCTCTCTTTTGACCGATGATGAGGCGTTGGTTCTGATCGATCTTGGGAAAGGCAAAGGGGACGCGAGTTACATCTGGGTCGTCGATCGATCCGGCGCGGTCTGGAAAACCATTGATGCTAAGTCCGAGGATCTGGCGACGAAGATCACGGTGCTGCGCGCGTCGCTTGATCCCAGCTCTAACAAGCCGTTCGATGTAAAGCTCGCCTACGAACTCTACGAGCTGATCCTTGGACCCGTTGAGAATAGCATTGCCAAGAAGTCTCGGCTTTTGATGGTGATGAACGGGGCGTTGACCAGCCTTCCTCCTCAGGTGCTCGTCACTAGTGACCCCACTGGAAAGGATCTGAAGTCCACCGATTGGCTAATCCGACGCCAAGCGATTTCGATCTTGCCGTCCGTGTATAGTTTGAAGGTCCTTCGTGGAGAGAAGGCTAAGGTCGCGGCGGCAAAGCCGCTAATCGGATTTGGCGACCCTGTGTTCAACAGGGGTGGCGCAGAGGTGGGAACGCGCATCGCGTCCAACAGGGGCTATGCCAGCTTCTATCGCGGCGCAACGGCAGACCTTGACGTCTTGGCCAAGGCATTGCCACCGCTCCCTGAAACGGCTGACGAACTTCGCGCGGTTGCCAAAAGCCTCGGAGCTGATGAGGCTGACATCAAGCTGGGCAGCGCAGCAACAGAGGCGACAGTCAAGCAAACAAAACTCGATCAATACCGGATTGTATATTTTGCCACCCATGCCCTGGTATCGGGCGAAACCGAACAGGCAGCGAAGGGGTTGGCTGAACCTGCCCTAGTGCTGTCGCTCCCACCCAAAGCGACTGCGTTAGATGATGGGCTGCTGACTTCGAGTGAGGTGGCGCAACTCAAGCTCAATGCTGATTGGGTCATTCTATCGGCTTGCAATACGGCGTCAGGCGACAAACCAGGCGCCGAAGCGTTGTCGGGTTTGGCGCGAGCCTTCTTCTATGCGGGAGCGCGTTCACTCCTCGTGTCGCACTGGCCGGTTGACTCCGAGCCCGCCGTGAAACTCATGACAGCGATGTTTGCTGCGATTGCAAAAAATCCAAAGCTCACCACGGCGGAAGCTTTGCGCCAGGCGATGCTTGCCACGATGAGTGATCGCAACAATCCCGAGTGGGCGAATCCCACCTCCTGGGCACCCTTTGTCCTGGTTGGAGACGGTGGCCCAATAACCAGATAATTGGCCATAAATTCAGGAATATAGCAGTAACGTATTGGCGTTCTTACCACCGCCCTTGTAGCTACGCGCTGGTCATCGCGAATCCGTCGGCTATGCCCTGTGGGCGAAGTGGCCTACTTTCAGCGCTGTAACTATACCCCCCCCCGCTTGCGGGGGGTAAGGCTACCCCTGCGGCTCGAGCTTTGCGATTCGCATGTACTCGGCCCAGGCCTTTTCGTCGGCGCGCAGTTTCGCCTGTGCGGCCTCCGGCGTCGCGATGAACGGATCGCTGGCAAAGCCGTTGAGGAACTTCTTGGTTTCCTCGGTCGCCGTCACCTGATCGAACCACTTGTTGAGCTGCGCGATGATCGGCTTCGGGGTTGTGGCCGGCACCATACCCGCCCACCACAGGCTCATGCTGGCGCCGGGGATGCCGGCCTCGACCATGGTGGGAAAATCGGGCGCGGCGGCGAGACGCTGCTCGCTCGACACCGCCAGCACCCGCAATTTGCCCTGCCGATGCTGGGCGGTGGCGAAGATCGGCTCCATCACCGCATAGTCGACGGTGCCGCCCAGCATGTCGTTCATCACATCGGACGACTGTTTGTAGTTCACTTCAACCGAGGAAAGCCCGGCGGCCGCCTTGTAGATCGCCCCGAGGACGACGCTGGCGGGAGCGCCGCTCCCGTAGGTCGCCCGATCGCCTTTCTGCTTCATTGCGGCGGTCAACTCGGCAACCGTTGTCCACGGCTTGGCGGCGTCCACCACCAGCATGAAGGCTTGCTGGTTGATGGTCGCAAAAATCTGAAAGGCGTCGACGGTCGGAACCGGCGGCTTTTTGTAGACGTGCATGTTGGAGGCAAGCCCGGACCCGCCATGGACCAGGATCGTGTAGGCGTCCGGCTTGGACTTCGCGACGTATTCGATGGCGATGTTGGCGCCGGCGCCGGGCCGGTTCTCTACCAGAATGGTCCGGCCGATGATCGGTCGCAGTTTTTCGGCGTAATAGCGCACGATCGTATCGGCGCCGGTCCCCGCCGGGAACCCGCAGATAAAATGGATCTCCTTGCTGGGGTAGTCCTCCGCGTTCGCCGCACCTGACATCAGTGCCGCGGCCGCCAGCGCCAGGCGGGCAGCGCGTAGAAGCGTTCTGAAAATCATCGGCTTTTCCTCATCCTTGCGGTTCGACGCGCGCCGCCCGCACGTAACCTTCCCAGTCTTTGATGTCCTGCAGGAGTGCGGCCTGTGCCTCGTCCGGCGTGGCCAAATAGGGATCGCCGCCGAACTGGTTGAGGAACTGCTTGGTTTCCTGCGTGCCGATCACTTCGATGAACCAGTTGTTGATGCGGTCGATGATCGGGCGCGGGGTCGCCGCAGGCACCATGGCGGCGAACCAACCGGTGATGTGGATCGACGGAAAGCCGAGCTCCGCCATGGTCGGCAGTTGCGGCACGGCCTGCATGCGCTGCGCCGTGCTCACGGCGAGGTTACGGATGCGACCTTCGCGCTCCTGGACCAGGGCGAACACCGGATCCACCATACCGAAATCGAGAGCCCCGCTCGCAAAGTCGTTCAGGCTTTCGTTGGCGGTACGGTATGGAACATCGACCGCCGTGATTCCGGTCGCGAGCTTGTAGAGCTCACCCATCACCTTACCGGTGACATTCGACTGCATGTAGCTCGCTTTCTCACCCTTCCGTTTCATACCTTCGGTCAACTCGGCGAGAGTCCGGTAGGGCGACTGCGCCGGGACCGCGACCATGAACGGTTGCCGGTTGATCGTTGCCGCAACAAAAATGTCGCGCGCGGCATCGATCGGCGGCTTCTTGAGCAACCACATGTTGCCCGCGATCGTGCTCGCGGCGTGGACGTAGATGGTGTAGCCGTCCGGCTTCGCGCGCGCGGTATATTCGGCCGCGATCATGCCGGCGTTGCCAACCTTGTTTTCCACCAGGATCGGCCGGCCGGCGAGGGGACGCACCTTCTCGGCGACGTAGCGCACCAGCACGTCGGCGCCGCTGCCGGCCGGAAATGCACAGATGAAATGCATATCCTGGCTGGGATATTGCTGGGCGGACGCAGTTGCCCCGGTCGCGATCAGGATCGTCGCGGTCGCGACAAGAACGAGCCGTTTGCCTGCATGCTGCATGTCGACCCTCCTGCTTGTGTCCCGATTCCGAAGTTCGCCACACCTTACAGCACGCTCGACGCGAACTTCGGAACCGCAAGGACACTAGCAACTCCATGATTCCTAGTGCCCCTTTGAACCCGAAGTTCGCATGCCGACTCGCGGCAAACGTGTGCGAACTTCGGGTTCGGGGCACTAGAGCCGCATTATGCCGACGCTCCGCTACCTGTTCATCCTTGCGGCTCGATGTTTGCTAGGCGCACGTACTCGCCCCAATCCTTGATCTGCTGCAGAAACAGCGCCTGCGCCGCTTCGGGCGTACTGATGAAAGGATCCGACGCGATCCGGTTCAGAAACATCCTGGTCTCGTCGGTTCCGACGATCTGGCTGAACCACGCGTTCAATTGATCGACGATCGGACGCGGTGTCGCCGACGGCACCATGGCGGCGAACCAGCCCATCAGGTTCATCGGATAGCCGAGCTCGGTCATGGTCGGAAAATCCGGATTGGCACCGAGACGCTGCGCCGTACTGACCGCGAGGATCCGAATCCGGCCTTCGCGCGCCTGCGCGGTCGCAAACACGTTGTCGAACAGCGCGTAGTCGATGGTGCCGCTCGCCATGTCGTTGAGCGAATCCGATGCGGTGCGGTAATTGACTTCCACCGCCTGCAAGCCGGCCTGCTGCTTGTAGATTGCCCCCATGGTCTTGCCGACCGGGTTGGATGTCGCGTAGGTCGCCTTTTCCTTCCGGTCTTTCGCGTACGCCGTGACCTCCGCGACCGACGTCCACGGCTTGCTCACGTGCACTACGAACATTGTCGGCTGCTTATTGATGGTGGCGGCAACCTGAATCGCCGTGCCGGCATCGACCGAGGGATGTTTGAACATGTGCATGTTGGCGGCGAGCGCGCTGGCGCCATGAATATAGATCGTGTGCCCGTCGGGTTTCGAACGCGCCACGTACTCGGTCGCGATATTGCCGATTGCGCCGGGCTTGTTCTCGACAATCACGGTGCGGTTGAGCAACGGGCGCATCTTTTCGGCGAAATACCGCACTATCACGTCGGCGCCGCTGCCGGCCGGAAACGCGCAGATGAAATGCACGTCCTGAGTCGGGTATTGCTGGGCGTGTCCCGCCGTGGGGCCAAGCGCGAGCGCCAATGCGGCCGCGGCGGGCAACCGGCTGGCGATCCAGTTCATCGGGCCTTCCTCCAGCTAGTGTCCCGATTCCGAAGTTCGCTACACATTGCAGCACGCTCGACGCGAACTTCGGAATCGAAAGGACACTAGCAAATCTATGATTCTAGTGCCCCTTTTGAACCCGAAGTTCGCAAATGGACTCGCGGCATAGGCATGCGAACTTCGGGTTCGGGGCACGATCTCAGCCTTGCGGCTTGAGCTTGGCAATCCGCACGTAGTCTTCCCAGTCGTGAATATCCTTGAGGAGACGCGCCTGGCCTTCGTCGGGCGTGCTGCTCCACGGGTCGCCGCCGTAATTGGTCAAGAAGGCACGGGTCTCGTCGGATGCGAGGATCGCATTGAACCACCGATTGATCTGGTCGACGACCGGGCGCGGCGTCGCCGACGGCACCATCGCGGCAAACCATCCCATCAGGTCCATCGGATAGCCGAGCTCGCTCATGCTCGGAAAATCCGGCGCGGCGGCGAGCCTGCGCGCGGAAGCCACCGCCAGGATACGAAGCCGTCCCTCCCGCGCCTGCGACAACGCAAACACCGGATCATGGCAGCCGAAGTCGACGGTGCCGCTCGCCATGTCGTTGAGCGAATCCTGCGCCATCTTGTAATTGACTTCGACCGCGGCCAGGCGGGCGGTCTCCTTGTAGATCGCGCACATGATGACGCCGGAATTGGCCGCCGTCGCGTATGTCGCCTTGTCACCGCGCTGGCGAGCGTGCGCGGTCAACTCGGCCAATGTCTTCCAGGGACGCTTGCCATCGACCACCAGCATGAAGGCCTGTCGATTGATCGTGGCGGCGATCTGGATCTGCGTGCGGGCGTCGACCGGGTTGTTCCTGATGAGATGATAGTTGGAGGCGAGCGTGTTGCCGGCGTGGACAAAGATTGTATAGCCGTCCGGCTTGGCACGCGCCACGTACTCGGTCGCGATGTTGCCGCCGGCGCCGGCCTTGTTCTCCACCAGCACGGTATGACCGGCCAGTGGACGCAGCTTCTCGGCAAAGTATCGCACCAGCACGTCGGCGCCGCTGCCGGGCGGAAACGCGCTGATGAGATGAATGTCCTGGCCGGGATAGGTCTGGGCGCGGACCGGCATTGCCAGCATTGCCAACGCGAGCGCACAGCCCGCGCTACAAGCCAGCGGTCGCGCCAGGCCCATCGTCCTCCTCCGCGGTCGGAAGCCCTACCCCTGCGGCTCGATCTTGGCCGCTTTGACGTAGCTTTCCCAGTCTTTCTGGTCCTTGGCGAGTTGCGCCTGCCCGTCTTCGGGAGTGGTGATCCAGGGGTCACCGCCAAAGCTGTTGAGGAACTTCCTGGTCTCCTCGGTGGCCTCGATCTCGTTGAACCATTTGTTGAGCTGATCGACGATCGGCCGCGGGGTCGCGGCCGGCACCATGGCGGCGAACCAGCCGAACAGTTCGACACCCGCCACGCCCTTTTCCGTCATCGTCGGCAGATCGGGCATTGCCTGCATGCGTTTCGCGGTGGAGACCGCCAGCATCCGCCAGCGCCCGGCGTTGGTCTGGCTGATGGCGGAGACCGGATCCATCATGCCGTAGTCGATGACGCCGCTCGCGAAATCGTTGACCGAGTCATTTGCGGTGCGATAGGGCACGTCCAGCGCCTTCACCCCGGTCGCGATCTTGTAGAGTTCGCCCATCACCTTGCCGGTGGTGTTCGACTCCGCGTAGCTCGCCTTCTCCCCCTTCTGCTTCATCGCCCCCGTCAACTCGCCGAGCGTCTTGTAGGGGCTGTTGGCCGCCACCACGATCATGAACGGCTGCTGGTTGAGCGTCGCGACGACCTGCAGATCCTTGGCCGGGTTGATGGGCGGATGCTTGAACAACGAGAAGTTCGCGGCCGTCGACGACCCGGCGTGGATATGGATCGTGTAGCCGTCGGGCTTGGCGCGCGCGGTGTATTCGGCCGCGATATTTCCGGCGGCGCCGACCTTGTTCTCGACGATCACCGGCTTGCCGGCGAGGACGCGCAGCTTCTCGCCGAAATAGCGCACCAGCACATCGGCGCCGCTGCCCGCCGGAAACGCACAGATGACGTGGATCTCGCGTGCCGGGTAATCCTCGGCGCGCGCGCCGGCCGCACCGGTCAGCAGCGCGGCCGCAACGACCGCGGCGAATTTGAAACCGGATGATACAGGGACTCGCATTTTCATGTGGCTAGTTCCTCGGGATCCACGTTCGATTTATTTCGGCTCGCTCAGTCTCATCCCTGCGGTACGATCTTTGCGAGCCGCACGTAATCGGCCCAATCCTTGACGTCTTTGACGAGACGCGCCTGGGCCTGCTCGGGCGCTTCGATCAGCGGATCGCCGCCGAACTGACCGAGGAATGCTTTCGTTTCGCCCGACCCCACCACCTGCACGAACCATTTGTTGATCTGATCGAGGACGTCCTTCGGCGTGCCGGCCGGAACCATGGCGGCCCACCAGCCGGTAACGTCCATGGGAACGCCTTGCTCGGCCATGGTCGGCAAGTCACCGGTTGCCTGCAGTCGCTGCCCGCTGCTGATGCCGAGGATCCGCCAGTCGCCCTTGCGTTGCATGCTCAGTGCCTGCACCGGATCGGCGGACGCGAAATCCAACTGGCCGCTTGCGAGGTCGTTGACCATGTCGGCGCCGGTCTTGTAGTCGACCTGTACAGCCTTGACGCCGGTCGTGTTGCGGTAGATTTCCGCCAGAATGGTCGAGCTCGGGTTGGAGGTCCCGTAGGTCGCCTTGTCGCCCTTCTCCTTCATTGCGGAGGTCAATTCGGCAAGCGTCTTATGGGGTTTGCTCTGGTGGACGAACGATCATGTAGGGCTGGCGGTTGATTGTCCCGGCGACCTGGATCTGCCTGACCACGTCGACGGACGGCGCCTTGAGCAGGCTCATGCTGGCGGCAACGCCGCTGCCTGCGTGCACAAACACCGTGTAACCGTCGGGCTTCGCGCGCGCCACATACTCCAACGCGATATGGCCACCGGCGCCGACTTTGTTCTCGACAATGATGCTCTTCCCGGTGAGGGGCCGAACCTTCTCGCCGAAATAGCGCACCAGCACGTCGGCCCCGCTGCCCGGCGGAAACGCGCAGATAAAGTGAATGTCCTGATTGGGATATTGCTGGGCCCACGCCGTCATCGGCGCCATCCCGAGGGTCACAGCCAGCGTCGCTGCCGGCGCGATGGAACGTAACCATGTCGATGAACGTTGCATGTTACTTTCCTCCCGTTGAAAAAACAGGCGCGGCGTCGTTACCGGCGCCGCGCCATGTTGACATGCAAAGGCCCGGGCGCGACGCCTGCCGGGCATCAGCAGGCGCGCCCGATCGTCGCAGCAAAGATCAACCTTGCGGCTCGATTTTCGCGACTTCGATGTATCGCTTCCAGTTCTCCACATCCTTCAGCAGCCGCGCCTGCCCCTGTTCCGGCGTCTCGATCAGCGGATCGCCGCCGAACTTGTTGAGGAATGCCTTGGTATCCGGCGAGCCGACGACCGTGACGAACCACTTGTTGATCTGATCGACCACGTCCTTCGGGGTTCCTTGCGGAACCATGGCGGCCCACCAGCCGGTGAGATCCATTGGAACGCCCTGCTCCGCCATGGTCGGCAGGTCGGGCGTTGCTTCAAGGCGTTGCCCGGTGCTGACCCCGAGGATGCGCAGCCGCCCTTCGCGCTGCTGCGCCAGCGAATAGACCGGGTCGTGCATGCCGTAATCGATCGCGCCGCTGAGTTGGTCGTTGAGCGAGTCGACCGCGTTCTTGTAGTTCACCTCGACCGCCTTCACGCCGGTCGCCACCTTGTAGAGCTCGCCCATCACGGTGCCGGTGGGCGCGGCTGTGGCGTAGGTCGCCTTGTCACCCTTCTTCTTCATCGCTTCGGTCAATTCGGCCGTTGTCTTGTATGGTGACTTGGCGTCGACGACCAGCATGAACGGCTGCCGGTTGATGGTGCCTGCGATCTGAATCGCCTTGCCGGCATCCGGGAACGGCGGCCTCTTGTAGAGCGACATGGCCGCCGCCACGCCGCTGCCGGCATGGACGAAGATCGTATATCCGTCCGGCTTCTGCTTGCTGACATACTCCATCGCGATGTTGCCGCCGGCTCCCGACTTGTTCTCAATGATGACGTTCTTGCCGGTGAGCGGGCGCACCTGTTCGGCGAAATAGCGCACCAGCACGTCGGCACCGCTGCCGGGCGGGAACGCGCAGATGAAGTGGATATCCTGATTGGGGTATTGCTCCGCCTGTGCCGACAGCGGCAGCGCGGCCCCCAGCAGCATCGTTGGAAGCACCGCATAGGCAACCCGTTTCGCACCGTTGATCATCTCGATCTTCACTCCGTCGAAGTTGAGTGCGTGGGCACCATTGCCGACGCACCGACCAGCACCGCCCGCTCACCCGGCAGGCACGATCCTGGCAATCCTCACGTAGTCGGCCCAGTTCTTGATCTCCTGCAGGAACAGCTCCTGGGCCTGGTCAGGCGGCATCGTCAGCTGATCGCCGCCGAAGCTCGCCAGAAACTTGCCGGTCTCCTCCGATCCGACCGCCTGATCGAACCACTTGTTGATCTGATCGGTCGCCGCCTTGGGCGTCCCTTGTGGCACCATGGCGGCCCACCAACCCATCAGATTGAGATCGGACACCCCGAGCTCCTTCAGGGTCGGAAAATCCGGGTTCGCCTTGAGCCGCTCGGCGGTGCTCACCGCCAGGATGCGCAGTTCGCCCTTGCGCTGCTCGGCAAGCGCGTAGACCGGGTCGTGGACCGCATAGTCGATCGCTCCACTGAGCTGATCGTTGAGTGAATCGATCGCGTTCTTGTAAGGCACCTCGACTGCCTGCACGCCGGTACTGAGCTTGTAGACTTCCCCGACGACCGTGCCGAACGGCGCCGCCGTCGCATAGCTGGCCTTGTTGCCCTTCGGTTTCATGGCCGCCGTCAGTTCCGCAAGCGTGCGGTACGGCGACTTGGCGTCAACCAGCACCATGAAGGGCTGGCGATTGATGGTCGCGACCACCTGAATGGTCTTTGCGACGTCGACCGGCGGGCTCTTGAACAGGCTCATGCTCGCGGCGGTTCCACTCGCGCCGTGCACGAACACCGTGTAGCCGTCGGGCTTCGCGCGCGACACATATTCGATCGCGATATTGCCGCCGGCGCCCGAGCGGTTTTCGACGATGACGTTCTTGCCTGTAAGCGGGCGCACCTTGTCGGCGAAATATCGCACCAGGACGTCGGCGCCGCTCCCAGGCGGGAACGCACAGATGAAGCGGATATCCTGCGTCGGATATTGCTGGGTTTGCGCGACGACTGCAGCCGGAGCAAAGCCAATAACGAGCAGCAGCGTTGCGCCGCCAAATGCCAACTTGCAGGTGCGCACGTAAACCTCCTCCCACACGAACCGCGTGCTCCGGGCCCGCACGGCGGAAACCCGTCGTCACGCCGCCAATGGCTGATCTTGTTTGTTATTGGAGCATCTTGTCCGAAAACCGGTGTCGACTTTTCGGGATCATGCTCGATTGTTGCAGCATGATCTTGCCCGAAAACCGGTGTCCACTTTTCGGGATCATGCTCGGTGGCTCTATTCCTGGAATGCTTCTTCGCGGGTCTTGCGCAGCGCCGGCAAGACAATCAGGGCAACGACGCAGGCCGACAGCACGAGCAGGATGGCCGAGATCGGGCGCTGCACAAAGATCATCGGATCGCCGCGGGACAACACCAGAGAGCGGCGGAGGTTTTCTTCCATCAGTGGACCGAGGATGAAGCCCAGCACCATTGGCGCCGGCTCGCAGCCGAGCCGCACCAGGATATAGCCGAACAACCCGAAGCCGGCCGTGAACACCATCAGCACCGAGTTGTTGTTGGTGGAATACACGCCGATGACGCAGAACAGCAGGATCGCCGGATACAAAAACCGGTAGGGCAGCGACAAAAGCTTCACCCAAATGCCGATCATCGGGAGGTTGATGATCACCAGCATCAGGTTGCCGATCCACATGCTGGCGACCAGTCCCCAGAACAGATCGGGCCGGCTGGTCATCACCGCCGATCCGGGTTGAATTCCCTGGATCATCATCGCGCCCATCATCAGCGCCATGATGGCGTTGGACGGCAGGCCGAGGGTCAGCAGCGGAATGAATGAGGTCTGCGCCGCCGAATTGTTCGCGGATTCCGGGCCAGCGACACCTTCGATCGCGCCCTTGCCAAAACGCGAGGGATCTTTTGCGATCTTCTTTTCCAGCGTGTAAGCGGCAAACGACGCCAGCACCACGCCGCCGCCGGGCAAAATGCCAAGAATGGCGCCGAGAAACGTGCCGCGGATCACCGCCCGCCAGGATTCATGAAAATCCTTCATGCTCGGCCACAGGTCGCGAAATCGCGCCGTGATCGCCGAGCGTCCGACGTCGGGCTGCTCGAGATTGCGGATGATCTCGACGACGCCGAACATGCCGATGACCATGGGGAGGAAATCGAGGCCATCCCAAAGTACGGAAACGCCGAATGTGTACCGGGTTGCGCCGCTGTTGACGTCGGTTCCGACCAGGCCGAACAACAGCCCGATCACGATCATCGCGATCGCCTTGATTACCGAGCCGTGTGCCAGCACAACCGCGGTAAGGAGACCCAGCACCATCAGCGAAAAATAGTCGGGCGAGTTGAACTGCTGGGCGAGCGCCGCCAGCGGAGGCGCGAACGCGCAGATAAAAATGGTGCCGACACAGCCGGCAAAGAATGATCCGAGCGCCGCCACCGCGAGCGCGGCGCCGGCGCGCCCCTGCTTGGCCATCTGGTGGCCGTCGATGCAGGTCACGATCGATGACGCCTCGCCCGGCATGTTGACCAGAATCGAGGTGGTAGAACCGCCATACTGGGCGCCGTAGTAGATGCCCGCGAGCATCACCAGCGACGACAGCGGATTGAGCCCATAGGTGACCGGCAACAGAATCGCGATGGTGGGAATCGGGCCGATGCCCGGCAAGACGCCGATCAGCGTCCCAAGCGTGCACCCGATCAGCGCGAACCACAGGTTCTGCAGGGTTCCGGCCGCGGCGAACCCGGTCGCCAGGTTGGCGAAGACGTCCATGGGCTATTCCCCCCACCAAGCCGGCAACGGCTGTCCCAGCCCATAGACGAAGATGAGGACGCACCCGATCGACAATCCGATTCCCAGCAACAGCGACTCAAACAAGTTGACTTGGCGGCGCGCGAAGGCGGCGATCAACGTCATCACGACGCCGGTGATGGCGAGCCCGACGTAGCTCATCATGTAGCCGAAGACGACGACCGACAGCAGCACGAAGAACGCCGGGCGGAACTGCGGGGCCTCGATCGGCGGCCCTTCGATCGACAGCGACATCAGGCCGACACCGACGCCGATGAGGATGATCAACCAGCTCAGCACATACGGAAAGTAGCCGGGCCCCATGCGGCCGGCTGTGCCGTAGGTGAGATCCTTGCCGAAATACAGACCGGCCAATCCGATCAGCAAGAAAACAATAGCCGAACCAAAGTCTTGGGGACTCTTTACCCGAAACATTCTGCTCCCGTTCGTGTGCCCAGGCGCAATAGCCGACCCCGCCGCTCGCGCGGCTATTTGCGCGGTTTTTTGCAGAATCTATATCGTTCGACCACGCGCGGGGCAACAACGTTGCGGTGTCGCGAACACGCGCTCAATCGCGCCTCGTTGCGCGCGGGCATGTGCCCAAGCGCGTGGGCGGTTTGGTGGGCCCGGCAGGACTCGAACCTGCAACCAAGCGGTTATGAGCCGCTAGCTCTAACCATTGAGCTACGGGCCCTACGGCGCGCGCACCGTAGCATCGTTACACCGCGAACCGGAACCGTTCGACGGGAGCGCAAACCGTTGGCAGCGCGTGTTTCATAGTGACGGTGCGTGAACGTTGGAAGCGCGTCGCATCATCCGTGGCGCGCCCCATAGACATCACCGTTTCGTGAGTTCTTCAGGTTGCATTACTGCAATGCATCGCGCGAACTCCAATGCGGTGGAACCGACCCAACATGAGGAATGTTGTGATGCGGGGCGGTATCGAGAGCGGCCATGAGTATTGCGGGAAAGAGTTACGTGCAGCGCTCCGAACGGGCGAGCGGGGCGGTTGCGCGCGGGCTGATCTGGACCGGGCTGATTGTCTGTGTCCTGGGATCCGCGCTTTATGACCTGTGGATGATCCACTGGTAGGCGCGCCGCGGCGTCCCATCCGTCTTTGACGCAATCTGCCGCGTGCAGAACGCGTTTCCCCTTGTTTCTGACGGTTGACGGTTCGGGGTTGCCCCCCATTAAATGATCAACGGACCTGTGATCCGGAGGCGTCATGCCGCGCTCGGTGTCGGTATTGCTCGCGCTGGCGCTGGCCGCAGGCTTCGCACGTCCTGCCGGGGCGGCCGACACGCTCAAACTGGCGATCGGCCAACGCGGCATCTGGCATGGCGCCACTGCGGACCTCGGTCAGCGGGCGGGCATCTTCAGGAAATACGATCTCGCGTTGGAGATTCTCTACACGGCGGGTGCCGGCGAGACGATGCAGGCGGTGATCGCGGGCTCGGCCGACGTCGGCGTGTCGGTCGGCACGCTGGGCGTGCTCGGCGCGTTCGCCAAGGGTGCGCCGATCCGCATCATTGGTTCGGAGTCGGTCGGCGAAGATGCCTATTGGTACGTGCGTCCAAGCTCGCCGGTGAAGTCGATGGCCGACATGGCGGGCCGGACGATTGCCTACTCGACCACCGGGTCCTCGACCCACGCCAACGTGCTGAGCCTGATCGACGCCTACAAGGTCGACGCCAAGCCGGTCGCCACAGGCGGCTTTCCGGCGACCTTCACACAGGTGATGTCGGGTCAAATCGACGCCGGTTGGGCGGCCCCGCCCTACGCCATGGATGCCCTGCGCAAGGGTGAGATCCGGGTGGTCGTGCGCTCGTCCGAACTCCCGCTGGTCAAGGACCACTCGATCCGTGTCATCATCGCCAACAGCCAAACAATGGCCGCCAAACCTGATCTCTATCGACGTTTCATGCGCGCGTATCGCGAGACCGTGGATTGGATGTATGCGGGCGACGAGGCCCTGAGGATTTACGCGGATTTTGTCGGAATCCCGCTCGACGACGCCCGCCGCATCCGCGACGAGTTCGATCCCAAGGACATGCTGGCACCCGACCGCGTCATCGGGCTCGCCGACCTGATGCCGGACGCGATTAAGTTCAAGTTCATCAGCAAGCCGCTGACCGACACTCAGCTTAAGGAACTGGTGCAAATACCCCAATAGATTGTGGCGAGCAAAACGCGGCGCAGTCACTATATCAACTATATCTATCGGCTAGGAGCGACCCCCGATTTCGCCGGGAGGGTGCCATGGACACCGCCCCACGTCTCGACCCGCGCCGCGGACGCGCAATTCCGCCCGACTTTCTGGTCGAACAGGAGCCCGACAGCTACACCGCGCAGGATCACCGGACGTGGCGCACCTTGTTCGCGCGCCAGACCGAACTGCTCAAAGGGCGCGTGGTCCCGGAATATTACGCGGGGCTTGAGGCGCTCGGCATCACGAGCGCGGCAATTCCGGACTTTGCGGAGATGAACCGAGTGCTGACGCGCGCGACCGGTTGGAGCGTGGTCGCGGTGCCCGGGCTCGTTCCGGATGCGGTCTTTTTTGCCCACCTCGCGGCCCGTCGCTTCCCAGCCGGCTACTGGATCAGGTCGCCCGAGCAACTCGACTATATCGAGGAGCCGGACGTTTTCCATGACGTATTCGGCCATGTGCCGTTGCTGATGCAGCCGCGTTACGCCGACTACATGGCGGCCTACGGACGGGCCGGCCTCGCTTACGCGGGAGATGCGGCGCTCGAAAATCTGGCGCGGCTCTATTGGTACACGGTCGAGTTTGGTCTGATGCGGACGCCCGCAGGCCTGCGCATCTTCGGGGCGGGCATTCTATCGTCGGCGGGGGAGTCGATTTACGCACTCGAAAGCCCGCAGCCGCTCCGCATTGCATTCGATTGCGAGCGCGCACTGCGGACACGCTACGAGATCGATCACTACCAGGGCATTTATTTCGTCCTGTCGGGTTACGATGACCTGCCGGCACTACGTCCAGAGGAGCTCAATGCGCATATCGCGTCGGCTCGGCGCCAGAGTGATATTGCGCCCGGCCAGCAGGTTGCGTCGGACCGCCTGATAGCAACGGCGGCGGCTTAACGTTCAAACAACGACGCTTCAGCGGGATACTCGAGCACTCCGGCCGGGCTGGATCGCGCCGCGCTGGTCATTTCGGCAGGCTCGACATGGCCTCGCCCGAGAATGTGAAACACAGCCTCGCCGGCGGCCATCAGATAATCGGCGACAATCCGCCGATGGCAGCGCCACCATACCGCTTCGGCGCACATGATCGCGCAGCGGCGCGCCTCGCCGAGCGTGCGCAGCTTGGTCAACCCGGAACGAAAATCCGCGCCCATCGCGTAGTCGGCGTAGTTGTGAAAGCTCTCGTTTTCCCAAAACGCGTTGGTGGTTCGCGGGACGTCGCGCTGACGGCTGCGGAGTCCGCCCAGCTCCGGCATCTGCCGGTAGGCGATCCCGACGTCAGCCAATGAATCTGCAAGCACATCGGCGTTGTATTGCGGATTGGTCCGTGAGCGCGGAACCGTCCGGATATCGACGACGACCTCGACCTGCGCCTGCCGGAGCAGGTCGATGAACGCTGCAACCGGCAATGTCGAGTGTCCGATGGTGAAGAATGGCATCGCCATATCACCGCGCCGGGATCAGTGACGCAGGCGCCTCAGCGCGGCACCCTTGTGCAAAGCGATGTGATCGGTCGTATCGCTTTCGATCTCGTACTGCGGATCGACCTCGCTCGCGTGGTGGGTATAGCCGTGCCAATCGAGGTCCCGCGTATGTACCTTGACGATCCGGCCGCGTACCCGCCCCGCTTCCGAATTCCAAGTCACGTGTTCGCCGATTTTGAACTTGTGCGCGACTTTACGTCCTGTGCGGGCCGCCATTGCGGCTCCCTCCGACTCAATTTGCAGAACTAGACCAGGCGCCGGTTCGTTCCAGGAGCAAAACCGGGCGCGGAGATTTGACGGGATTCACTTTTTGTTCTTAGTGTCGCGATATGCCGGCGTTTTCGCCTCACCAGGATGCCGCCCTCAAAGCCGTCGCGGCCTGGCTCAAGGCCAAGCCGGGTCGTCGCTCGACGCCGCAGATTTTTCGCCTGTTCGGTTATGCGGGCACCGGCAAGACCACGCTCGCCAAGCACGTCGCCCAGGGGGTTGACGGCAAGGTCCTGTACGCGGCGTTCACCGGCAAGGCCGCGCAGGTCATGCGCAACAAGGGCTGTGCCGGTGCATCGACGATTCACAGCCTGATCTACAGGGCGTTGGAGCGCGAGGAAGAGGTCCCCAGTTTCGAGCTCTGGGACGACGCACCCGCTTCCAAGGCCAGGCTCATCGTCATCGACGAATGCTCCATGGTCGACGCGGAGCTCGGGCGCGACCTGATGTCGTTTGGCGTCCCGTTGCTCGTGCTCGGCGATCCGGCGCAACTGCCGCCTGTCAGTGGCGGCGGATTCTTCACCGACGCCGAGCCGGATGTGATGCTGAGCGAGGTGCATCGACAGGCGCAGGACGATCCGATTGTACGGATGTCGATGGATGTGCGGGAAGGACGGGGCCTCATACTGGGCGCTTACGGCGTCAGCGCCGTGGTCCGGCGCGCTGACCTCGACCCCAAATTAGTGCTGGAAGCCGACCAGGTGCTAGTCGGCCGCAACGCAACCCGCCGCGCCTACAATCAGCGCATGCGGGAGCGTCGAGGATTTGCGAGTCCCACGCCAGAGGCAGGCGACAAGCTTGTCTGTCTGCGCAACAACCGCCGCAAAGGTTTGTTCAACGGCAGCCTGTGGAGCGTAAAGGAACGTGCCGCCACCCGCCGCCGGATCATCAAGCTGCAGCTCGCCGCGGACGAAGGCGTCGGGCGCGCGGTCAAGGTCTCGGTTCGCCCGGAATGTTTTACGGGCGCGATCGAGGACCTGGAATGGATCGAGCGCAAGCCCTACGACGAGTTCGACTTTGGCTATGTGCTCACCGTGCACAAGTCGCAGGGCTCGCAATGGGACAGCGTGGTGCTGTTCGACGAGTCGTTCGCGTTCGCCGACGGCCGCGACCGCTGGCTCTATACGGGTATCACCCGGGCCGCCAAACAGCTCACGGTGGTGATGTGACGGCGGCTCTTCGGTGCCGCCAATCCCATGGCCGCGCGAACTCACCCTGCCACAACCCACGAGCGGCGCGGCGCGCCTCCGCTTCGGCATCGGCGTAGGTACCGCCGGAGTAGCGGGGCCAATCGAGCGCCAATCCGCGCGCGACCATCCAACGCGCAACGTCCTCTTGCCCCTCGTAGCAGGTGGCCACGATGCGCCCGAAGGCGTCGTAGGTGCGCGGGACGCAGCGCACCGACGCAAACTGCAGACGCCTGGCGAGTGCGCGAAACGAGACCCGGCCACACCGGTAAAGTTGGCCGTCATCGCTTCGGCAACGTTGCCGCCACTCCGGGGCGTCGATCCCCCATACCCGGATCGGAAGCCCGGCGACCGCGATCGAATCGCCATCCAACACATGAGCGCGGCCGACGACTTCGCCGGTTGCCGGCCGAACTCTGGTTTGCCAGCGCAGAGTTCGGGAGAGCGCCGCGTCAGACCGGCGGGTGGCTTGCGAAGCTCCCAGCAGCGCGGCCGCGAACAGGACGCAGCAAGACAGCAGCAGGACGAGACGTTTCATGATGCCCGGCGGATTGATTCGCCGGCATGTTACGCTCCCGCTGACACACGCAAAAGTTGAATATGGTCTAGTTGTCCAGGAAGCTCCGCAGCTTGCGCGAACGGCTCGGGTGCTTGAGCTTGCGCAATGCCTTCGCCTCGATCTGGCGGATACGCTCGCGGGTCACCGAGAACTGCTGACCGACCTCTTCCAGCGTGTGGTCGGTGTTCATGCCGATGCCAAAGCGCATGCGCAGCACCCGCTCCTCGCGCGGCGTGAGCGATGCCAGCACCCGGGTGGTGGTCTCGCGCAGGTTGGACTGGATCGCGGCGTCGATCGGCAGCACGGCGTTCTTGTCTTCGATGAAATCGCCGAGATGCGAGTCCTCTTCATCGCCGATCGGAGTTTCGAGCGAGATCGGCTCCTTGGCGATCTTGAGCACCTTGCGCACCTTCTCGAGCGGCATGCCGAGCTTTTCGGCAAGCTCTTCCGGCGTCGGCTCGCGCCCGATTTCGTGCAGCATCTGGCGGCTGGTGCGCACGATTTTGTTGATGGTCTCGATCATGTGCACCGGGATACGGATGGTGCGCGCCTGATCGGCAATCGAGCGGGTAATCGCCTGCCGGATCCACCAGGTGGCGTAGGTCGAGAACTTGTAGCCGCGCCGATACTCGAACTTGTCGACCGCCTTCATCAGGCCGATGTTGCCTTCCTGAATGAGATCGAGGAACTGCAGGCCGCGATTGGTGTACTTCTTCGCGATCGAAATAACGAGACGCAGGTTAGCCTCGACCATTTCCTTCTTGGCCTGGCGGGCTTCGCGTTCGCCCTTCTGCACCATCTGAACGATCTTGCGAAATTCCTGGATCTCAAGCCCGGTCTCGCCGGCCAGAGCATGAATTTCGCCGCGGATCTCCTTGATACGGTCCTTGTCCCTTCCGACGAGGTTACGCCAGCCCTTGCTGGAGAGCTTCGACACCCGGTTGAGCCAGCGCGGATCGAGCTCTGAGCCCTGATAGTTTTTGAGGAAGTCGTCGCGCGCGACGCCGTGACTTTCGGACAGCCGCATCAGGCGACCTTCGTAGCCGACCAGTCGCTTATTGATATCGTAGAGCTGCTCGACCAGGGCATCGATGCGCGCCTGATGCAGGCGCAGCGACTTCACTTCGGCGATGATCTCTTCTTTGAGTTTCTTGTACTTGCGCTCCTGCGCCGGAGACAGCGACTGGTTCTTGAGTTGGAATTGAATGTCCTGGTCCTGCAGTCGCCGCAGCCGCTTGTAGGAATCGGCAACATTGTCGAACGTCTCCAGGACTTTCGGCTTCAGCTCGGCCTCGATCGCGGCCAGCGACAGCGAGTTTTCCAGATCGTCATCATCCATGTCGCCTTCGCCCACGGCGGGCTCGGCCGAGCCTTCGCCATCCTCGTCGGCTTTCGACGCGAACGGTGTCGCCGCGACCGGTGCCGTTGCCGGCGCCGACATTTGCGGCGGCTGCACGGGAGCCGCGCCGGGTGCCGTTTGGCCGTCCGCACCGGGAGCCGAATTGGGCATCACCTTGGCGTCCGGACCCGCATAAGTGGCTTCGAGATCGATGATGTCGCGCAGGAAGATCTTTCCGTCGTTGAGCTCGTCGCGCCAGATGATGATCGCCTGAAAGGTGAGCGGACTTTCGCACAGGCCCGCGATCATCGCTTCGCGGCCTGCCTCAATGCGCTTGGCGATGGCGATTTCGCCTTCGCGAGAGAGCAGCTCGACCGACCCCATCTCACGCAAGTACATGCGCACCGGATCATCGGTGCGCTCGCCCGGTTCGGCCTTTTCAGATTTTGCCGGGGTCTTTTGCGAGACCTCGACCAAGTCGCCGTCGCCCTCGTCGGCTTCTTCTTCTTCGCGGCCCTCGGGCTCCTCCGCGTCCGGCTCTTCCGATTCGACGACATTGATGCCCATCTCGTTGAGCATCGCGAATACGTCTTCGATCTGATCGGAGGTCACCTCTTCGGAGGGCAGCACCGCGTTGATCTGCTCATGCGTGACGTACCCGCGCTTTTTCGCGAGCTTGATCATTTTCTTGACTTCGGCGTCCGAGAGATCGAGCAGCGGCAGCGGAGAATCCGGCGTCCCTTCGGCGACGTCCTTCTCCGGGGCGTCCTCTTTCTGATTGGCGACTGCCTTAGCCTGCATTTTCACAGGCGCCTTGGGAGGCGCCGCCTTCGCAACGATCTTAGGGGCGATCTTGGGCTTCGGCGGGGACTTGGCTGCCGATTTCGACGTTGCTTTGGCTTTAGTCTTCGTCACCATCGATATCTCCCAGAGCGAAATCGCCATTTCGCCCTCAAGCGTGTGAACTCCAGTCCAACCCGTGTAGCCCCGGCACGGTGTTTTAAACCCGAGTAGCGGTCGATGTTCCCGATGTGGCGAGGCAATCCATCGCCGCATTGGGAACACCGTCGGTGTGCCGTTTCGTCCTGCCTATGGCCAAGCAAGAAGGGCATCCATCCCTTGCTTTTGGCACGCCTTCCGAATCGGCGGCAGTTTTACCGGGCCATCCTAAGCCCGGATTAACTCACTCCCCACAACCAAGGAATGGACCGCCGGGGCAGAGCCCACCGCGCCCGGCAGCGCCCTTCTACATGGACTCAGATGCTGTGGAAATCCCAGCGAGTCCAGAACATTTCATGGCCGCCGACCCGTCATGCACGCGACGGACGGCCCGACAATGCGCCAAACCCTTCGATTGCGGCTTCGGTACCCTCGATGGCCAAGAGTTGGCCCTGCACATCACGTAACCAGGCGAGGTTTTCCTCGCTCGGCTCATCCCCCAGCGCATGTTCGGCTTCTTTGAGTTCCCTATTTAGCGTTCGGGACTTGCGATGCAAGGTGACGACATGCGCCCACCATTGGCGTACGTCATCCGACGCCGCCCCCACCCGTGCCGGCCAGTCTGCTGTGTGCGTGAGCGCTCCTTCAACCCGAGCGAGTATAGCCCCCAAATTTCGCGCCTCCAGGGTCCGACGCAGGACTTCGGGCTCATTCGCCAAATGCGCCGCACCGGCCGCGAGCAGCTCTCGGCGCAAGCGATCCGCGTCAGGATGCCGAAATTCGATGTCCGCCAACTCCTCGGCGTGGCTCTCCAACAGCCACGGGTGGTTGAGGAGCGCGAGCAAGATCAACGCCTCACGTGGCGGTAATGCCGTACGGTAGCCGCGCACGATCGAGCTCGTGGATAGTCGCGGGCTCGCGATCACAGGCGCGGGGCTGAGCGGCAGGCGACCTGCGTGGCGCGATTGTTTGGGATAAGGAGCGCCGCGGGGTTGGATCGCGGTGGTAGGGGTGAAGAGCTGACGCATGCGAGCGTCGAGGTCCTGGCGATAATATTTCCGAATCGCGTCCGGAATGGCCGACGTGACTTGGGCAAGCTGCGCTTCGAGTCCCGCGCGGCGCTCCGGAGTATCGAAGCGGCCGCTTTCGGTTTCGCGCGTCCACAGGACGTCGGCGAGCGGGCGCGCCGACGCGAGGACATCCGATATCGCGCCTCGTCCGCCTGCGCGCACGAGGTCATCCGGATCCTGGCCGTCGGGCAACATTGCGAACAAAAGACTTTTGCCGGGCCGCAACAGCGGCAAAGCAAGATCAACCGCCCGATAGGCGGCGCGCCGGCCGGCACCATCACCGTCAAAACACAGAATCGGTTCATCGGCCATGCGCCAGAGAAGTCCCAGCTGATCGTCAGTGAGTGCAGTGCCGAGCGGCGCTACGGTGGCGGAAAATCCCGCCGTCACCATCGCAATGACGTCGATATAGCCCTCAACAGCAACGAGTTGCGCGCCGTCATTGGCCGCCGCCCGCGCAGACGCGGCGTTGTAGAGCAGCCCGCCCTTGTGAAAGAGCGGCGTTTCCGGAGAGTTGAGATATTTTGCAGGCGCATCCTTGTCGAGCGCGCGACCGCCGAAAGCGACGATGCGGCCGCGTAAGTCGGAAATCGGAAACATCACCCGGTCGCGAAAGCGATCGTACGGAACCGGAATGTCGTCACCAGCCACGAGAAGTCCGGCCTCCACCATCAATTCGACCGAGACGCCCTGCCCGCCGAGATATTCCTTGAGTGCGAAGCGATCCGGCGCCGCGTAGCCGAGCCTGAACTTGAGCTGAGTCGCGGGCTCCAGCCCGCGATCGGCCAGGTAACCACGCGCCTTGGCACCGGGGCGCGCCGCGAGCGTCATCTCGAAGAATTTCGCCGCGAGTTCGATCACGTCATGGAGACTGCGACGATGACGCTGCTCGGCTTCAGCCTCCTGTGTCGCAACCGGCATCGGCACGCCCGCCATTGCGGCAAGGCGCTCGACCGCCTCCGGGAACTCGACCCCTTCGGTTTCCATGACGAACCCGAATATGTCGCCGTGCTTTCCAGACGAGAAATCGTGAAAGAAACCCTTCTGGTCGTTGACCGTGAAGGATGGCGTGCGCTCCTTGTTGAACGGGGAGAGCCCTTTCCACTCGCGCCCGGCTTTCTTGAGCCGCACGCGACGACCCACGACCTCCGACACCGGGAGGCGTGCACGTAGTTCATCGAGGAAATTGGGCGGGAAGCGCATGGTGATTCGTCACCATAGCCTGCAACTTTGACATTGCCAGGAATCGGCTGATTCGCGTGCGAAGTTGGGTGCCTTGTCCCGGCTATCCACAGCGCCTGGCTGCGGAGCCCTTTACCGTGACCGGGCCAGCGCGAGCCACACACCGCCGCCGATCAGGCAGCCGCCACTCAGCCGCGAGAGCAGCCGCGCGCGCGCCGGAGATAACAGCGTGCGGACGCGACCGGTCAGCACCGCGTAGCCGCTGTCGAAAATGCCCGCAACCGCCATGGCGGTGACGCCGAGAACCAGCACCTGGCCGACGTAGTCGCCGGTGGGATCAACGAATTGCGGAATAAAGGCGCCGAACAGGAGCAACGCCTTCGGATTGCTCATCAGCACCAGAAAGCCCTGCCAGAAAAACCCCATGCGCGGCACCGGTATTCTGGCCGGATCGCCGAGCGCACCGGGCGCGCGCAGAAACTTGAACCCAAGCCAAATGAGGTAAGCCGCGCCGGCAAGCCGAACCCAGTCGAACCAGACCCCCATGGTGGCGATGAGCGATGCCAGTCCAACCAGCACAATCCCGATCATCACGGCGAGCCCGAGCTGCGTGCCCGCGATGTTGATGAGGCCGGCGCGAGTCCCGTACGTCACGCTGTTTGCGACAATGAGCGAAACCGTGGGCCCTGGCACGATCACGATCACGACGCACGCGAGTACATAGGCGAGGTAGAACTCGAGAGACATTCGGAACTCCGTTCTCCTCAACCCACGTTGCCATCCTGGCGATGCCGATCGAAGCGACGCACTAGCGCTGCAGCAACTCCTTCACCAGGGGGCTGATCTTGCCGAAATCCATCCGGCCGGCATAGCGCCCCTTGAGGGTCGCAATCACCTTGCCCATGTCCTTCATCGACGAAGCGCCGCTCTGGGCAATTGCTTGCGTAACGGCGGCCTGTACCTCGGCGTCAGACATCTGCTTGGGCAGGTAGGCTGCGATGATCGCAATCTCATCGCGCTCCTGCTGGGCGAGTTCCGCGCGTCCGCCCTTCTCGTAGAGCTCGATCGATTCATGGCGCTGCTTGATCATTTTCGCCATTAGCGCGAGCAGCTCATCGTCGCCAAGCGGGCCTTTGTTCTGGCCGCGCGCCTCGATGTCAGCATTCTTGAGCGCGGAATTGACGAGCCGCAGCGTCGATACACGACGTTCGTCGCGCGCCTTCATGGCATCTTTTAGAGCGTTGTTGATGTCGTCGCGCAGCATGTTCACCTCTCAGGCCTTCGTTGCAACCGCCGCGATCCGATTGCGCCAGCGGAATAACGCGACAATGGCCCAAATCGACTCCACGATTCCGAACGGCCAAGCACCTTGCAGAAAACCGTACGCGGAGGCGAGCGCGCAGCTCGCTGCGAATGCCAGAACGAACCAGTGCGCTCGGTCCTCCAGCGCATAGCACGCCAGCATGGCGCTGACGCTGAACAGTCCGAAGGCCGTCAGCGCATCCATACCGGACATCCTTTCGGGGGCGTTCGCACCGGTCGCTATTTAGGCTGCTCGCGAAGGATGAACAAGCTGATTTGAGTGCAGCGTGCGTCTTGGACCACGCCCGATTCAAACGGGCTTCATCAAGCGCTTTCGCACGACCGCAAGAATACGATCGGACAACGCCGGCTCCTCGACGATCCGCGACAAAACAACGGCGCCTACCATGGATGAAATCACAGCGATGGCCTCGTCGCGCCGTGACTCTGGCGTCTCGCCCGCCGACGCATTTGCCACTACGTCGATCATTGCCATTGTCGCGTCCGCGAATGCGCGACGCACGTCCTTGCCATGCCGGGTGGCATCCGGCCCCATCGCCGCCATCGCGCAGCCGGTACCCGGCTGATCGCGGTGTGCGCGCGAGACGTACGAACGTACCAAACGATTGATCATTCCAGGCGAACCTTCGCCGCCCGCATCGGCGATCCAGTTCGCACGGATCTCAGCGGCTGATTGCCGAACCGCGGCCGCCGCGAGTTCCTCCTTCGAGGCAAACTGGCTGTAGACTGCGCCGTGCGTCATCCCGGCCGCTTTCGCCAATGCGTCAACGCCGATTCCCTCAATGCCGCGTTCGCGTAGAAGCTTGGCCGCGACGGCGATTACCTGTTCGCGATTCCTGGCCTGCTGCGCCTTCGATACGCGCATGCGATTCCCTTCCATGCGTTCCTGGACAATAGCACGAAATTAGATTACGACAGTAATTAATAAGGGCAGGGTTGGAGCAGGTCATGGACCAGCGAACCACGTCGACCATCGGGATAGTGTCGATTGAGGAGCTTGCCGCAGCGCCTGGTCTCGACCTGCTGCGCGGCATCATCGATGGGCGCTATCCGATCCCGCCGATCGCAGAGCTGCTTGGGTTCTATCTCGCCGAGGTCGATTTTGGACGAGCTGTGTTTCGAAGCACGCCGGAGTTCAAACACTACAACCCGCTTGGCACCGTGCACGGCGGCTACGCCGCAACCCTGCTCGACTCCTGCATGGGGTGCGCCATCCATTCGACCCTGCCCGTCGGGGTTGGCTACACCACGCTTGAATTCAAGGTCACGCTCATTCGCGCCATCACGGACGAAACCGGCGTCGTCACTGCGGAGGGCCGTATTCTCAACTCCGGTCGACGCGCGGCGACCGCGGAAGGCCGCCTGACCGATGCGAAAGGGCGGCTACTGGCCCACGGGACAACGACCTGTCTGGTGTTCGACCTTCCGGTCGGCGCCAAACCGTCCTCTGCGCCCCGCTAGGCGGCGCGACACCAAGTACGCGTCCGGCGCTGGCAAAGCCAAGTCGGCATCGATATGCATACTCGCCGCCGAACGCCGCGAGGATGCTTATGCGCGAGTGGATTGATTGGTACGATTCCGATCACTCGATCTACGTAAATGCGCGTCACCGCGACGTGCATTTTCGCCACGTCGCTACCGATATTCTCGAATTTGTTCCGCATCCGAAAGCAATCGTGCTGGACTACGGTTGCGGCGAGGCGCTGCACGCCGATGTGATCGCCGCCCGCGTCGGAAAGCTGGTGCTCGCCGAACCCGCAGCGGGCGTGCGTGCGCGTCTTACGGCGCGTTGCGCCGGCAATCCGAAAATCGAGGTCCGTTCAATCGATGAGCTTGAAGCTTTGCCCAAGAATTCACTCGACCTGGCCGTCATGCATTCGGTCACGCAATATATGACGCCCGCAGAACTTGCGGCGGCACTCGACCTCATGCGAAGGCTGCTCAAACCTGACGGCCAGTTGGTCCTGGGAGACATCATCGCACCAGGCACGATCGCAGCCGTCGACGCCGCGGCATTGCTGCGCTTTGGGCTGGCCAATGGCTTCTTCATCGCGGCTTTTACCGGCCTGGTGCGCACGTTTTTCTCCGACTATTGGCGGCTCCGCAGCACGATCGGGCTCACGCGGTACGACGCGCGCGCGATCGAGACCCTGCTCGCCGCGCACGGCTTTTCAGCCGAGCGAGCAACCCGCAATATCGGCCACAATCAGGCCCGCGCGACCTATCGGTGCAAAGTCCGGTAGCGTTCGTCCCAAAAGCACTGTGGATGCGCACCGGGGCAAACCGCGCGACCACGATCGGACCCCTTCCCTCCCCCCCGATTCTGGGCTACAGGCTGCGCGCCGCCACCGGTACCGGAGTTCCTGGTTCGGCTTTACGGAATGCACAAATCGGCTCAAGCGGGCGCCCCATCGGAGCGCCGGTAATCCCGAGAGGCGAGCGGCTGATGCCGCTTTTTTTGTGCCGACGTCATGCCCGCCTTCACGACTTGAAGCGGGCCCACATATCGAAACGGAATGCCCAAGCGGACTGACATTTCTTCGATCCTGATCATCGGCGCCGGCCCGATCGTCATCGGCCAGGCCTGCGAGTTCGACTATTCAGGCACTCAGGCGTGCAAGGCGCTCCGCGAGGAGGGGTATCGGGTCATCCTGGTCAATTCCAACCCCGCGACCATCATGACCGACCCGGAATTGGCTGATGCCACCTACATCGAGCCGATTACCCCGGAGATCGTTGCCAAGATCATCGAGAAGGAGCGACCCGATGCGCTGCTGCCCACCATGGGCGGGCAGACCGCGCTCAACTGTGCGCTATCGCTGCGGCGCATGGGCGTGCTGGATCAGTTCGGGGTGAAAATGATCGGTGCTTCCGCCGACGCAATCGACAAGGCGGAGGATCGTGAGCTGTTTCGCGAGGCCATGCAGAAGATCGGTCTCGCGACGCCGAAATCGGCGCTGGCGGATGCCTCCGATCTCAAGAAGCTCGACCGCGATCAGCACAGCGCCGAGATTGCGCGGATCAAGGCGCGGAAACTTCCGAAAGCCGCAGAAACGGAGGCACTCGCGACGTTCCAAAAGTCGTGGGACGCGGACGAGCCCGCGCGCAAGCGGCGCTATATCGAGAAAGGGCTGATCGAGGCGCTCGAGGCACTGGCCGAGATCGGTCTTCCGGCCATCATCCGGCCTTCGTTCACGCTTGCCGGAACCGGCGGCGGCATCGCCTACAACAAGGCCGAGTTGTTCGAGATTGTCGAGCGCGGACTCGATGCATCGCCCACGACCGAAGTGCTGATCGAGGAATCGGTACTGGGTTGGAAAGAATTCGAGATGGAGGTGGTGCGCGATCGCCGCGACAACTGCATCATCGTTTGCTCGATCGAAAACTTCGACCCGATGGGAGTGCACACCGGCGATTCGATCACGATCGCGCCAGCGCTCACGTTGACCGATAAGGAGTATCAGGTCATGCGCGATGCCGCGATTGCGGTGTTGCGCGAGATCGGTGTCGAGACCGGCGGATCGAACGTACAATTCGCGATCAACCCGAAAGATGGGCGGCTGGTCATCATCGAAATGAACCCCCGAGTGTCGCGCTCCTCTGCGCTTGCGTCAAAAGCGACAGGTTTCCCGATCGCAAAGGTCGCAGCCAAGCTCGCGGTCGGCTATACGCTCGACGAGATCGAAAACGACATAACGGGCGGCGCAACGCCGGCGTCCTTCGAGCCGACCATCGACTACATCGTGACTAAAATCCCGCGCTTTGCGTTCGAGAAATTTCCTGGTGCGGAACCGGTCCTGACCACGTCGATGAAATCCGTCGGCGAGGCGATGGCGATCGGGCGAACGTTCGCGGAGTCGCTGCAAAAGGCGCTGCGCTCGCTTGAGACCGGATTGACCGGTCTTGACGAAATCACCATCGCGGGTCTTGGCCAAGGCGACGACAAAAATGCGATCCGAGCGGCGCTCGGCACGCCGACGCCCGACCGAATCCTCAACATCGCGCAGGCGATGCGGCTCGGTTTCACCGACGAGCAGATCTATGACGCTTGCGCGATCGATCGGTGGTTTCTGGCCGAGATCCGCACCATCGTGGATACCGAGCAAGAGATCCGAACCAAAGGGTTGCCGGCGAGCGCAGCAGTGTTTCGTCGCCTCAAATCGATGGGGTTTTCCGATGCGAGGCTCGGGAGGCTGACCGGCCTCTCGGCCGACGAGGTCGCCGGCCGACGCCGCAAGCTCGACGTGCGGCCGGTCTTCAAGCGCATCGACACTTGCGCCGCCGAGTTCGCATCGCCGACCGCCTACATGTACTCAACCTATCAGACGCCCTTTAACGGGGCGGCGGCAGACGAGACGGCGCCTTCCAACAGACGCAAGGTCGTAATTCTGGGCGGAGGTCCCAATCGCATCGGCCAGGGCATCGAGTTCGACTACTGCTGCTGCCACGCCGCGTTCGCACTCAAGGACGCCGGTTACGAAACGATCATGATCAACTGCAATCCGGAGACGGTCTCTACCGACTACGACACGTCGGACCGGCTCTATTTCGAACCGTTGACCGTGGAAGACGTCTTCGAGATCATCGATGCGGAGCGCAGCAACGGAACCCTGCACGGCGTCATCGTTCAGTTCGGCGGTCAGACGCCACTCAAGCTCGCCGAAGCGCTGGAGCGCGCCAACGTACCAATCCTCGGTACCTCGCACGATGCAATCGATCTCGCCGAGGACCGAGACCGGTTCAAGAAACTGATCGAAACCCTCGGGTTGCGCCAGCCGCAAAGCGGGGTGGCAACCAGCCCAATCGCAGCTCGCGCAATCGCGGAGGCGATCGGCTACCCAGTCCTCATCAGGCCGTCCTATGTGCTCGGCGGCCGCGCAATGGAAATTATCCATGATAGCAGCCAGCTCGACCGCTATCTGGAACGACTCTCCGGCCATCTTGATCGACCATCGGACCTGGTTGTGTCCGAGAGACGTCCGTTGCTGATCGACAGCTATCTGTCCGACGCGATTGAAGTGGACGTCGATTGCATCGCCGATGGCCAGGAGACTTTTATTGCCGGCATCATGGAACACATCGAGGAAGCCGGCATTCACTCAGGCGATTCCGCCTGTGCGTTGCCGCCACGCTCGCTCGATTCCCAGACGATCGTCGAACTCGAACGCGAGACTCGCGCGCTTGCAGTCGCGCTCAAGGTCGGTGGCTTGATGAACGTGCAATACGCCATCAAGGACGGCGAGATCTACGTTCTCGAGGTTAATCCGCGAGCGTCGCGCACCGTCCCCTTCGTGGCTAAGGTCATCGGAATTCCGGTGGCGAAGATCGCGGCACGGGTCATGGCGGGCGAGGCATTGGCCGACTTTCATCTGCAGCCGATCTGCTTTGAGGGCGGCCGTTTCAAGCATATCGGGGTCAAGGAAGCCGTGTTTCCGTTCGCTCGCTTCCCCGGCGTGGACACCGTTCTCGGCCCCGAAATGAAGTCGACCGGCGAGGTGATGGGGATCGATCGCTCGTTCGAGATCGCGTTTGCCAAAAGCCAGATCGGCGGCGGCACCCGCTTGCCGAAGTCCGGCACAGTCTTCGTTTCGGTACGCGATGTAGACAAGGCACGGATTTTGGACGCGGTACGCCTGCTCGAAAGCCTAGGATTCCGGGTCATCGCCACGTCCGGCACGCAGCGCTATCTGGCCGAACGCGGAATTACCGCTCACAGGGTTAACAAGGTCGCGGAGGGCCGTCCTCATATCGTAGACGCCATTAAAAACGGGGACGTTCAGCTCGTTTTCAACACGACCGAAGGGGCTACTGCGCTGGCCGATTCGCGATCCCTGCGCCGAGCCGCCCTCTTGCATAAAGTCCCGTACTACACCACTCTTTCAGGCGCCGTCGCTGGGGCGCTAGGTATCAAAGCCTATCTCGGGGGTGACTTCGAGGTGCGCGCGCTGCAGGCCTATTTCGCAGACGAGACCTGAGAAAGCCTTTTTACAAGGCTGCAATCGAAGAATCAGAGTTTGCGGGATAGCGCCCTCGAGCCTGCTCCAGGGACGGAAGGGTACGCAGCGTGTGTCGCAGTCGCGGCGCCGGAACCACCGGCCTGCGAGTGCATTTTTTGTGTCTGAGGTAAATGAGCGATGGATAAGATTCCGATGACCGCCGCCGGCTACACCTTGCTGGAGCAGGAGCTCAAGCACTGCCAGCAGGTCGAACGGCCCCGCATCATTCAGCAGATTACCGACGCGCGCTCACACGGCGACTTGTCGGAGAACGCCGAATATCACGCCGCCAAGGAGGCGCAATCCCACAACGAAGGCCGCATTGCGGAGCTCGAGGACAAGCTCGCGCGCGCCGAAGTGATCGACGTATCCAAGTTGTCGGGTGACACTATCAAGTTCGGCGCTACCGTAACGCTGATCGATGAGGATACCGACGAGAAGAAGATCTGGCAGCTTGTTGGCGAACCCGAAGCCGACGCCAAGAAGGGCAAGATTTCAATCGCTTCGCCGCTGGCGCGTGCGTTGCTCGGCAAGAAGAAGGGCTCCAATATCGAGGTCGTGGCGCCAGGCGGCGCGAAGGCCTATGAGGTCGTCAAGGTCGAGTGGCGTTGACGCTGTCGTAGCTCGTATCCGCCGATTTTTGACGTCTCCAGCGATGCGCGGGCTAGCCCCCGCGCATTTTGCGTCTTGCGGCACGACTGTGCGTTTGGTTGAGGTGGGCTAGGACAAACGTCAAGGCGGTCTAAACGTCGGGGAGGAAGGCGATGAAGTTCGGGGTTTTCGATCACCTGGACCATTCGGGGTTGCCGTTCGGTCAACATTACGAAAACCGACTGCGACTTGTGGAAGCCTACGACCGCGCCGGCATTCACGCCTATCACGTGGCCGAGCACCACTCGACTCCGCTCGGCATCGCCGCATCGCCGGGGATTTTCCTGTCCGCCGTCGCACAGCGCACGCAGCGCCTGCGCTTCGGTCCGCTTGTCTATTTGCTGCCCTTCTACCATCCCATTCGATTGATCGAAGAAATCTGCATGCTCGATCAGATGAGCGGCGGACGCCTGCAGCTCGGCATCGGACGCGGTGTGTCGCCGTTTGAAACCGCGTTTTACGGTATCGACTTTGCAAAAAGCCAAAAGATGTATCACGAGGCATTTCAGTTGCTGATGAAGGGCCTCACCGCCGACGAACTGACGTTCGACGGCGAGTACTATCGCTTCCAGAAAGTACCGATGATCCTCAAGCCGGTACAAAGGCCGCATCCACCCTTGTGGTACGGCATCGGCGTGCCGGAAAACGCCGACTGGCCCGCCGCAAACGACGTCAACATCGTCATCATCGGGCTGCGCCCGACAGCACGCGCCATCGTCGAGCGCTACATTGCGGAGCGCAAACGGCTCGGCAAGAAGGACACGCCTCTCATCGGCGTGAGCAAGCACGTGGTCGTCGCCGAGACCGATGCCGATGCGCTTCGCATCGCGCGGCGCGCCTATCCGATCTGGCTTGAGAGCTTTCGCTGGTTGTTCAAACGCCACGGAACCGAGCCGCGCATCATCAACATGCTTCCGCCCACGTTTGACGAGCTGATGGAGCTTGGCAACGGCGTCGCCGGTTCCCCCAAAACGGTGCGCGAGTTTATCGCTGCGGAACAGGAAGCAACCGGAATCAATTACTTCGTGTCGTGGCTCGCGTTCGGCGATCTATCGCTTGAGGAGTCGCTCGCGTCGCTCAAACTCTTTACGAGCCAAGTTATACCTGCGTTCGCAGACGCGCGGGCAGCGGCCGAGTAGCGCGGCTCCTTACAGCGGAACCATCGCTTCATCCTTGGAGCTGCGCAGGGTCAACGAAGTCTTGACGTTGCGAACGTGTGGAGCTGCTGTCAGCTCGGTCACCAGCGCCTGGAATGCGGCGAGGTTTGGGGCCACGCATTTCAGGACAAAATCGATTTCGCCCGACAGCATCCAGCATTCGCGTACCAGGGGCTGCGTTCGGACGAACTGTTCGAACGCGGCGAGGTCGGCCTCCGCCTGGCTCGAGAGGTGCACCATCGCAAACGCGGTCACTTCAAAGCCAAGTTTTTTCTCGTCGAGCAGCGCTCGAAATCCCCTGATGTACCCGGCCTCCTGCAACGACCTCACCCGCCGCAGGCAAGGCGGCGCCGAGATGCCGACCCGGCGCGCCAATTCCACGTTGGTCATGCGACCATCGGCCTGCAGCTCCTTGAGGATTTGTCGGTCGATGGCGTCGAGCGGCGCGGCCATGGGCGCTCCCGGCAATCACCTGTATTGACCTGCTCCGGATCGCACGAGCCGGAGACTGACCTATGGTTTGCGGGTTCTAGCCCCATTCCAAGGGTCGCGAAACAATATTGCGCAATGAGGTAGACCCTGGATAAGCCGCTCACCTCACTGTGAGCGAGGGTTGCAAGACTTGCATAGCTGCCCGGATAGCATACATTGCGCCCGCCGCCTCTGCCGGTGATCACCGCCACGAGTCTGGAAATTGGGAATGTCCAAGCCAACCCACGCCAAAATCGTCATCATTGGATCTGGGCCCGCCGGCTACACGGCGGCCATCTACGCGGCGCGGGCGATGCTTGAGCCGATCCTGATTGCAGGGATTCAGCCCGGCGGCCAACTCACGATCACGACCGACGTCGAAAACTATCCCGGGTACGCGGACGTGATCCAGGGGCCATGGCTGATGGACCAGATGCAGAAGCAGGCCGAGCACGTCGGCACGCGACTCGTTTCTGATCACGTCACAAGCGTTGACCTGTCCCAGCGTCCGTTCCGGATAACATGTGATTCCGGCGATATCTACTTGGCCGACTCTCTCGTCATGGCGACCGGCGCGCAGGCGCGCTGGCTCGACATTCCGAGCGAGCAGAAATTCAAAGGCTACGGCGTATCCGCTTGCGCGACCTGCGACGGTTTTTTCTATCGCGGTAAGAACGTGATCGTTGTTGGCGGCGGCAATACCGCGGTTGAGGAGGCGTTGTTTCTCACCAATTTCGCCGACAAGGTCACCGTGGTGCACCGGCGCGACGTTTTTCGGGCCGAGCGGATTTTGCAGGAGCGGTTGTTCAAACATCCGAAGATATCCGTGATCTGGGATAGCGTGCTCGACGAAGTCCTCGGGCGCGAGGATCCACTCAAGGTTACGGGCGTGAAACTCAAGAACGTCAAAACCGGCGCGGTCCAGCAGCTGGCCGTCGATGGGGTGTTCATTGCAATCGGTCATTTCCCGGCGACCGAATTGGTCGAAGGCAAGGTCGAGATGAAGCCCTCCGGCTATCTCAAAATTGCACCATTTTCGACTGCGACATCGGTACCTGGCGTATTCGCGGCCGGCGACGTCACCGACGATGTCTATCGCCAGGCGGTCACCGCGGCTGGCATGGGCTGTATCGCAGCGCTCGAAGCCGAAAAGTTTCTGGCGGCGCATGAGACCCAGCGCGCGGCAGCGGAGTAGAAAAGATGCCCACGCGCGCTACGATGGATTGGGACAAACTGAAGGTCTTTCACGCCGCCGCTGAGGCCGGCAGTTTCACACACGCCGGCGAGCAGCTCGGACTGTCACAGTCCGCGGTCTCGCGCCAAGTCAGTGCCCTCGAGCAGGAACTCGCAGTCGCTTTGTTCCACCGCCATGCCCGCGGCCTGATCCTCACGGAGCAAGGCGAGCTACTGTATCGGACCGCCCATGACGTGTTCATGAAGCTCGAGGCGGCACGGACCAAGCTGACCGACAGCCGCGAGCGGCCGAATGGCGATCTCAAAGTGACGACGACGCCCGGGCTCGGCGTGAATTGGCTGATCCCGCGGCTGGGCGAATTCATGGAGCTCTATCCCGACATCCACATCAACCTGTTGGTGACCGACGAAGAGCTTGATCTCTCGATGCGGCAGGCGGACGTTGGTATCCGCATGCGCCAGCCGTCGCAACCCGACGTGATTCAGCGCAAACTGTTCGCGGTGCACTTCCACGCCTACGGTTCACCCGCATATCTCAAGCGGTTCGGGACGCCGCTATCGCTCGACGATCTCGACAGCCACCGCATTCTGCTCCTCGACGGCGGGAGCGTACCGTCATACCTACAGAAGAATCGCAACTGGCTTGTCGAAGCCGGGCGCAATGGCAAAGGGCCGCGCGCCTCGTTCTTTGTGGTCAATAACATCCTCGGCGTCATGCAAGCCTGCCAGCGCGACCTCGGTATCGCGCTGCTGCCTGACTATCTGGTCGAGGACGCGGGCTTGGTGCAATTGTTCGGCGAGGGCGACGAGATCGCGCTCGACTGCTTTTTCGTCTATCCAGAAGAGTTGAAGTCGGTCGCGCGCGTGCAGGTCTTTCGCGATTTTCTGGTCGCCAATGCGCAGCGCTGGAATTACTGAACGTCAGGGATAATCCCTGGTAATGGCTGCCATGCGGCCTGTTTCCTTGTCACCCCGCCAAATGAGGAGATACTCACTCGCACGCTGGCCTGCGACGCGTTGCGAACTCCTCCCAGATCGTGACGTTTTGCGGTCAGCTGTTCCCCTCTGGAAAGTGATCGTCGGTATCGATGCCGATGAACAAACTCCGCCGAGCCCTTGGCTCGGCGGTTTCTTTTTTTTCGTGGTCGATTCGTGCTGGAGAGGCTTGCGAATTCTCAAGCCCAAAGCCGCTCGCTCTCGAGCCCCTGATAAAGCTGAGCGACATAGTCGGCATAACCGTTGAACAACAACGTCGGGCGACGTTCGCCAATGCCGATTAGTTCTTCGCTTGCTTGACTCCACCTCGGGTGCGGCACTTGCGGATTGACGTTGGCCCAGAAGCCATACTCGGACGCCTGCAACGCCTCCCAAAAGGTCTTCGGCCGCTGATCGGTGAATGTGAAGTGCGTGATCGATTTGACCGACTTGAAGCCGTACTTCCAAGGCACCGCAAGACGTAACGGTGCGCCTTGCGATTTCGACACCGGCTTTCCGTACGCGCCGGTTACGAGGAACGCGAGCTCGTTGGTCGCTTCTGCCATGGTGAGCCCCTCGACATAGGGCCATGGATACCAGCTCGCGCGCTGCCCCGATGCTATATCGCGATCGAGGAACGTCTCCATCTTCACGTATTTTGCGGATGAGAGAGGCTGCGCAAGCTCCACGAGTTTCGCCATCGGAAAGCCCGACCACGGAATCGCCATCGACCAGGCCTCGACGCAGCGATGGCGATAGAGCCGCTCTTCGAGCGGCATCTTGGCGAGCAGATCGTCGAGCCCGATCTCGATCGGCTTGGACACCATGCCGTCGATCTTCACCGTCCAAGGCCGCAGCTTGAGCGCCTGCGCCGCGCGCGAGATGGTCTTGGACGATCCGAATTCGTAGAAATTGTTGTAGGTCGTGTTGATGGCTTCGTCCGTGATCGGCCGATCGAGCACAAACTTCTCGTTGCGCTTGACCGGATAGAGACCGGCCGATGGATCGGGAAGATCGGCGGCGCGCTGCCCGGCGGCAAAACCGGGAGCGGCCAGTACGGCGCCGGTCGCCGCCAGGAATGCACGCCGGTCGAAGAACAGGTGCTCGGGCGTTGCCGTCCGTTCCGGCAACTCCCAACCGCGGCGGCGAATGACGTTCATTGGCATCGCTCCGATGATTCCGTGGCCTGCACGCTGACACTTCGCTCGTATCTTTGCGCGCGATCACCGGCAAGTCACGAACGCGCAAGTGCGGCGCGAGCACCCAGGAGGAGCGCTGGAGCGGGCTGGTCGCGCGCCCGGCCCGTCTTCACGATCCCGTGCGGACCAGAGCATTCCCTTGACTCAGGTGTTACCGGTCAGTAACTATACCAATGTTACCGATCGGTACCGCGATAAGGGTCGCGGCATCGCCGAGGGAGTAGGAAAGATGAATGAATCCGTGACCGGCTGCGGCCACCAAGGTCCAAGCGGCATGACGTTTCCTGACATTCTGGCCGATCCACTGGTGCGGGCCGTCATGGTTGCCGACCGCGTCGATCCAGACGCGCTGAGGGCAGATCTCGTGCGCATCGCCTGGGGGCTGCGCAGTCGTGAGAAACCCCGCGCGCCCGACACCATGGCCTGCTGAACGCTTTCAACACGGCGCGCGAGCGCCGCTGCCGGGCGGCTCCGACCGGTTCTCCTCCCGACGTGACGAGCCGCCCGGCGAAATTTTTCACACGAAGGACTCCGCACATGAACGCTCAATCCAACCAGTCAGCGCAGCGGCGCGCCCGCGATGAGACAACCGATCTGTTTTCGCCCTACCGACTCGGCGAGCTCGAGCTTGCCAACCGCGTGGTGATGGCACCAATGACGCGCAGCCGCGCGGTCGCCGGCAATGTCCCCAATCCTCTCGCCGCCACCTACTACGCGCAGCGGGCGAGCGCCGGCCTGATCGTGACGGAGGCAACCCAGGTGAGCCCGCAAGGCGTCGGTTACATCCGCACGCCCGGCATCCACTCGGCCGAACAGGTGACGGGCTGGAAAAAGGTCACGGCGGCGGTGCATCAGGCGGGCGGCAAGATCTTTCTGCAGCTGTGGCATGTCGGGCGCATTTCGCATCCCGACTTCCACGGCGGCGAACTACCTGTGGCACCGTCGGCGATCTCGCCCGGTGTCGAGGTCTTTACCTTCGAGGGGCTCAAGCCGACGGTGACGCCGCGCGCGCTCGAGCTCGCGGAACTCCCCGGCATCGTCGAACAGTTCCGCAAGGGCGCGCACAACGCCAAGCTCGCCGGTTTCGACGGCGTCGAGATCCATGGCGCCAATGGCTATTTGCTCGACCAGTTCACCCGCGACAGCACCAACAAGCGCACCGATGCCTACGGCGGCCCGATCGCCAATCGCGTTCGCCTGCCGCTCGAGGTCACCCGCGCCGTGATCGACGTGTGGGGCACCGCGCGCGTTGGCTATCGGATATCGCCGACGAGCCCGTTCAATGCCATGTCCGACAGCGATCCGGTCGCCACCTTCTCCTATCTGACCGAGGCGCTGAACAAGCTCGGTATCGGCTATCTGCACGTGGTCGATCCGGCCGCTGCACCCAAGCGCGTGTCGCCGATCCTTCGCGAGAAGTTCGACAACACCTACGTGGTGAACGGCGGCTTTGGCCTTGCAACAGCCAGCGAGGTCATCGCGCGCGGCGAGGCCGATCTCGTTGCGTTCGGGACGCCGTTCCTCGCTAATCCGGACTTGCCGCGCCGGCTGCAAGCGGCGGCGCCGCTCAACACGCCCGACCAGAAGACCTTCTACGCCGGCGAGGAGACGGGCTACGTGGATTACCCGGCGCTGTCGTAAATGCGTTGATCGGAGGGCGGGTCAGGCGCCCAGCGCCAACCGACCCTGCGACAAGGCTTACGCCGCGGCGGCCGCGGCCTTGCGCGCGGCAACGATGTGCTCAGCCGCCTTGCCGCTGAGTTCGGCCATGTGGTCGAACTTGGCGGTGAATGTGCCGACACCAGCTGTCGCCGAGCGCACCTCAATGATCAGGTCGCCGATTTCCGACTCCGGCATCAGCGCGCGCACAACGTCCCATCCGGTCCAGCCTTCGCGCGTATCAAAGCCGAGGATCTGGCCGCGCCGGCCCGACATGATGGCGTTGATCTTGGCGGTCGCGTCGGTCGGGCACGCGATCTCGACCATGTGGATCGGCTCCAGCAGCACCGGGCTGCATTGCGGCAGGGCCTCGACGATGCCGATGCGGCCGGCGGTGCGGAACGCCATGTCGGATGAGTCGACGCTGTGATAGGAGCCGTCGATCAGCTTCACCGCGACGTCGACTACCGGGAAGCCGAGCGGGCCGTGCATCAGCCCGTCGATCACGCCTTCCTCCACCGACCCGATGTAGTTGTTCGGCACCACGCCGCCCTTGATCTCGTCGGCGAACGTGAATCCTGAACCGCGCGGCAGCGGCTTGATGTCGAGCACCACGTCGCCGAACTGGCCGTGGCCGCCCGATTGCTTCTTGTGGCGCCCGCGCTGCACGATCGGCTTGCGGATGGTCTCGCGATACCCGACCGACGGAGGCCGCCGCACGATCGCCACCCCGAAGCGCTCGGCCAAGCGTTCGGTCGCGACCCGCAGGTGCATCTCGCCCTGCCCCCAGACAATGACTTCGTGGGTTTCCGGATTGTGGATCACGGTGAGCGAGGGATCCTCGTCCACCAGCTTTTGCAGCGCCTGGCCGAGCTTGACGTCGTCTTTGCGTTCCTTGGCCAGGATCGCGATCGCCAGCACCGGCGGCAGCGGCTTGACCTCGGCGATGGCGGCGTGCGGCTGCTTGCCCGAGGAGAGCGTGTCGCCGGTCTTGGCGCGGTCGAGCTTGCCGAGCGCAATCGTATCGCCGCCGATCGCCGGTCCGCGCTTCTCGTTGTTCTGTCCGAGAACCTTGAAAACGCCCGATACGCGGCCGACCTCGCCGTCGGGCGAATTGAGCGTGGTGCCGTCGCCGATCTGGCCGGTGAGCACCCGCACCATCGAGGTTTTGCCGCCGTGGGTCGTGTGCGACGTCTTGAGCACGTAAGCGACCGCCTCGCCGTTCGGCCTGAGTCCGAGCCTTTCGACCGTCTCCGAGACGCCCTTGGTTTCGTGGCGCAGCGCCTTCAACAGCCGCAGCACGCCGTTGGTGCGGGTCGCAACCCCCATCAGGACCGGGCAAATCATGCCGTCGTGCTGCTCCTTGGCGAGATCGTCGAACACCTTGTCGCGTGGCGGCGCGATGTCCTCGAGCAATTGCTCCATGAGTTCGTCATCATGGTCGGCGAGCGTCTCCAGCATGGAGAAGCGCGCCTCTTTCTCGCGGTCGAGGGCATCGCCCTCGAGCGGAACGATCTCCGAGGCGGCGTGTTCGCGATAGACGTAGGCGCGTTCCAGCGCGAGATCGACAAAACCGACCACGATGTCGTCCTTCCAGACTGGAATCTGGCGCAGCAGCAGCGGCACGCGCGACGCCGGCTGCAGCATCTTGAGGACGTCGGCCACGCGGGTGTCGGCTTTGTCGATCTTGTTGAGGAATAGGAAGCGCGGGATCTTCGCCTCTTCGAGTTCGCGCAGCAGCAGCTGGAGCTGCGGAACTTTCTTTTCGTCGGCCTCGCACACCACGACCGCGGCATCGACCGCCGGCAGCGCGGCGCGCATATCGTGGATGAACTCGATCGATCCCGGACAGTCGATGAAAGTGTAGCTCTCGTCCATGAACGTGGCGGTCGCCATCGACATTTCCACGCTCATGCGGTGCTCGCGCGCCTCCTTGCCGGCATCGCCGACCGAGGTCCCGGCATCCACCGACCCCATGCGTTGAACCGCTCCGGTCCGCGCCAGCAGGGCTTCCAGTAATGTGGTCTTGCCGCTTTGAAACGGCCCCACCAGCGCAATGCAACGGGGACCCGAATTGGCTCTTGGCATGTCCGCCTCCACACCTGCGGGCCCTCTTTTGCGAGGCCCTTGGAGCGCTTTCCGGCGAAGTGGACACCGGTTCGCCGTCCGAAAGCGCAACAATGATAAGTCCGGGGCGGCCTCCGGTTGCCAGGAACCGGAGACCGCTGCGCGCCTATGCTTTCAAAGCAGGTGGCTATTGGCAAGTGGCGGGGGCTTGGCGCGCCCCAGCCGGGAGATCAGCGCAGGTTCCCGCAAAAGCGCTGGATGCGCCGGCACGCCTCTTCGAGCTGCGGGGTCGCGGTCGCATAGGAAATACGGAACGCCGGGCCGAGCCCGAAGGCCGAGCCCTGTACCACCGCGACGCCCTCGGCCTCGAGCAGCTCGGTGACGAAGTCCTCGTCGTTGCCGATCACCTTGCCGGACGGTGCGGTCTTGCCGATCGCGCCCGAGCAGAACGGGTAGACGTAGAACGCACCATCGGGCTTGGGACAGGTGAGCCCCTTTGCCTGGTTGAGCATGCCGACCGCGAGGTCGCGCCGCTCCTTGAACACGGCGTTGTGCTTGGCGATGAAATCCTGCGGACCGTTGAGGGCCTCGACCGAGGCCCATTGTGCAATCGCATTCGGGTTGGTGGTCGACTGCGACTGCAAGGTCGCCATCGCCTTGATCAGGAACTCGGGCGCGCCGGCGTAGCCGATGCGCCAGCCGGTCATGCAGTAGGCCTTCGACACGCCGTTGAGCGTGAGCGTTCGCTCGTAGAGCGAGGGCTCGACCTGCGCCGGCGATACGAACACGAAGTCGTCGTAGACGAGGTGCTCGTACATGTCGTCGCTCAAGGTCCACACCTGCTTGTGGCGCGCCAGCACGTCGGTGATCGCCTTCACCTCGGCCGGCGTATAGGCAGCGCCGGTCGGATTCGACGGCGAGTTGAAGATCAGCCACTTGGTGTTCTTGGTGATCGCGGCTTCGAGCATTTCGGGCTTCATCTTGAAGCCGGCCTCGAGCCGCGTCTTGATCACCACCGGTGTCGCCCCTGCGAGCAGCACGATATCCGGATAGCTCACCCAGTAGGGCGCCGGAATGATCACCTCGTCGCCGGGATTGAGCGTCGACAACAGCGCGTTGAACAGCACCTGCTTGCCGCCGGTCCCGACGATGATCTGGTTCGGCTTGTAGTCGAGGTTGTTCTCGCGCTTGAACTTGCGTGAGATCGCCTCCTTAAGCTCCGGGATCCCGTCGACCGCCGTGTACTTGGTCTTGCCGGCCTTGATCGCCTTGATCGCCGCTTCCTTGATGTTGTCCGGCGTGTCGAAATCGGGCTCGCCGGCGCCGAGCCCGATCACGTCGCGTCCCGCCGCCTTAAGCGCGCGCGCTTTGTCCGTAACCGCGATGGTCGCGGACGGCTTGATGCGCTGCAGCGATTCGGCGAGGAACGACATCACGATCTCCTGGTGTGGCGCGCCTTTGCGGACGCTCGTCGGCATCCGGTTACGCGCGCCCACGTCCTAAAGCCCGGACGGGGGGACCGCAAGCCTCAAACTCACACGGGTTGCACACAAATGTGAGAAGAAAGAAGTGCGCGCTGGCGCACCGACGCCGGAAATTTGCTGCTGCCGCGCAATATCAGCGCGCCTGTTGCATTCCATTCGCGGCGTTGATGCCAAAGCCGTCGCATTGGCGTCGTATTTCGCTGTTGTGGTTCGCGCCGTCGAGGCGTTAGGGTCGCGTAACGGGCGCCCAGTACGTATTTCCTGAGAATCAGAACGGGCGCCCCCGGGAGGAGACGGCAGGAGACCGGATGTACACGCTTTACTCGATGCAGCGTTCGGGGAACTGCTACAAGGTGCGCTTGGCGCTCGCACAGCTGCGCATTCCCTACGAGCTGATCGAGATCGACATCCTCAAGGGTGAAAGCCGTACCCCGGAGTTCCTTGCCAAAAATCCGAGCGGCCACGTGCCGCTGCTGGAGGTGGCGCCAGATCGCTACCTGCCGGAATCGAACGCGATTTTGTGGTATCTCGCGGGCGGCACGCCGCTCGCACCTGACGATCGCATCCATCGCGCCGAAGCGCTGCGCTGGATGTTCTTCGAGCAGCACAGCCTCGAACCCAATCTCGGCGCGGCGTGGTTCTGGCTCACGCTGGTGAAGGGCGGACGCGACCTGCAAGTGCACGCGCTCGAGGACTGGATGGAACAGGGTTACCGGGCGCTCACCGTGATGGAAAATCACGTGCGCAATTACCCGTTCTTCGCCGCCGACCACTACACGGTCGCCGATATCGCGCTCTATGCCTACACCCACATCGCGCACGAGGTCGGTTTCGACCTCACCGGCTTTCCGTCGGTGCGCGCCTGGCTCAAGCGGGTCGCCGAGCAGCCCGGCCACGTAGCGATGGATTGGCAGCCGGCCCGGATGGCGATCGCGGGCTGAGGGGCGCCGATCAAGATAAGGCCACGCGCCCGCCCCAATGGTTAACCGCCATTAACTCGGCGCCACCAAATTGCCCCAGCGATTCAAACACTTCGCCCCACAGGGGCCGAACACGCGCCGGTATCCGCCGCAAGAGTAAACGTCAACGCAAAACACCAGCCTTTGATTCGCGGAGCTCGACGCCAATGACCGGGACACCGCCCGACGTGTTCGTGACCAACCGCAGGTACGCCCGCCGTACCCGCTTGTTTGTGGTGTTGATTGCGACGATTGCGCTTGTGTTCTCGATTGCCGTAGCGGTCACCGCCGTCTCTCTCGGCGCGCGCGCGGAGATATCGCACAGAGCGCGCTGATTCCGTTCCGGAGCCTCAGCCCATTTCGCCGCGCGCTCTAACGGCGCGCCTTCGCCGACGTCGCCGTCATTGACAAGCAAGGCGGCCATGCGGGCGTGCACCCTTGCGATTCCCCGATCGTCGCAGCAAGCTCAAAAAAACTAAGCTCCATCAAATCATAAATTCGGGTATCTCGCTCGTTCCGACAGCTCGCATCTATACTGCAGGCTACAGTTCGGAACGTCGCAATCGAGAACCCTGAGAGGAAACGCCACGATGCTTACGCGCCGCACGGTGCTTGTCTCATCCGCCGCATTGTTGTCGGCAGGGCTCATGCCTCACGCCCGCGCCGAGGTGCTCAAGAAGTCAGTGCAGATCATCGTCGGCTTTCCGGCCGGCGGAGGCACCGACGTAATTGCCCGCATCCTGGCGGAGCGGTTGCGCGGCCCGTATTCATCGGGCGTCATTGTCGAGAACAAGCCGGGCGCCGCCGCGCGCATTTCGGTGGAATATGTCAAGAACGCGGAGCCCGACGGCAGCGTCATGCTGTTCACCCCGGATTTTCCGATCACGGTCTATCCGCACAGCTTCCGCTCGCTCAGCTACGATCCGCTGCGCGACCTGATCGCGGTGGCGCCCACCACCAAATCGGCGCTGACCTACAACATCGGCCCGATGGTGCCGCCGAGCGTCAAGACACTCGCCGACTTCGTGGCCTGGTGCAAAGCCAACCCCGACAAGGCGATCTATGCCACCACCTCGGCGGGCGGCACGCCGCATTTCGTCGGCGTGATGCTCGCCAACGCGGCCGGCGTGAAAATGACACCGGTGCACTATCGCGGCGGCGCGCCGGCGCTGCAGGACGTCATCGGCGGCCACGTGCCCGCTGGCGTCAATCCGGTGAGCGAGAGTCTGCCGTTTTCCCGCTCGGGGGCGGTGCGCGTGCTCGCGGTGACGGGCTCGCAGCGTTCGCCGTTCCTGCCCGAGGTTCCGACCATGCGCGAGAGCGGGTATGACGTCGTGATCGATTCCTGGCTCGGCGTCTTCGTCCCGGCCAAGACGCCGCCGGATGTCGTGAATGCGCTGAGCGGGACCCTCCACGATGCGGTCAAATCGAAGGAGATGCTCGACAGCCTCGCCAAGGTCGGCAACGAACCGACATTCCAGACGCCCGAACAATTTGCCGCAACCGTGCGCGCCGATCTTGAGCGCTGGGGTCCGGTCGTCAAGGAATCGGGTTTCGTGGCGGAGGACTAGTGCGGTGCGCCGCCGCTGAGCGATCGCGCTCAGCTCTTCGGCCAGATGTCGACCACATAGCGGCATCGGCCTTCAACGATGCGAGCCAGGCTTGCGCCTCCGTCCGAACCATAATTGGCGGCTTGCCGATCGGGGACCGAGGAGGGGCCGGTGGATGTCACTATTCGATCAGCAATAGGCCCGGATGCCAATGCGTGCGGGCGCATTTGTTACGAAGGATTTCGAGCGATCAATGAGCGCCGGGGATTTCCTCCGATCTTTGCTTCGGTTGAAGTCGCGACACGCCGCGTCGCCGCGTTCATCGAGCATCCGTCCGTATTCGCGGTCGTGGCGGAAACCAACGATGGCGACCGGCGTATCGTGGGTTTCAATTTTCTGAGCGAACGCGACCCGATCCGGGCGATCGGTCCGATCGTCATCGATCCCGCCATTCAGGGCCACGGGATCGGCCGGCGCCTGATGGAGGCGGCGCTCGATCGGGCACGCGGCGCGCGCGGCGTCCGCCTGATGCAGGAAAGCTACAATCTGCAATCCTTCTCGCTCTATGCCAGGCTCGGCTTCGATGCGCGGGAGTTGTTTATCGTGCTGTCGGGAACACCGGCGAGCGCCGTATTGTAATCCGGCTACGAGATCAGACCTTTGACCAAGGGCGACATCGGAGCGTGCGAGGCGCTGCACGCGTCGGTCCTCGGCTATTCGCGCACCAACGAGCTGCTCGATGCGCTCGCAACCGGGGAACCGATCGCAGCGCTGAAGGATGGACACCTCTCCGCCTACATGACGATGCCCACGAACTGGCTCGCCAATCACGGCGTCGCCGCGACCGACGAGGATCTGCGCGCACTCATACTCGGCGCCGCGCAGACGAGACATGAACCGTTGTCGTTTCTGCTGCCGGCCCGTGCGCCTTTGCTGCGCTGGTGTTTGGGGAAGGGGTTTCGCGCCGTCAGGCCGATGACATTGATGACGATCGGCGAATACCGCGAACCCGAGGGGAGCTACGTTCCGTCGGTGCTTTACTAGGAACAGAGCGTGATAATTTTTGCGGCGAGCGATCATCGGGTCCTTTTCGACTATTGCGCGCACAAGCTCCATCGGCTGGAGCTGAGCACCTCCGGATTCGCCATGATGTCGACAACGAATTTGGGATAACAAAAGGAGCGCCCCGTCGAGGGCGGGCGCGAACGCCCTGGCATTTTTGGAGGACACGACATGGCCTATATCGACGGCTTCGTGATCGCAGTACCGACGGCCGGCAAGGAAAAGTTCGTCCATCACGCCAAGGACATTGGCAACGTCTTCATGGAGTTCGGCGCCGCGCGTATCCTGGAATGCTGGGGCGATGACGTTCCGGACGGCAAGCTGACCGATTTTCGCCGCGCGGTGCAAGCAAAGGATGACGAGACTGTCGTGTTCTCGTGGATCGAATGGCCCGACAAGGCGACGCGTGATGCGGCGATGGCTAGGTTCAGTGAGCTGATGAAGACCGATCCGCGGATGAATCCGGAGATGAATCCCATACCGTTCGACGGCAAACGCATGATTTTTGGCGGGTTCTCGCCGGTTGTCAGGTTAGAGAAATGACCGGGGCCTGATCGCGTTGTAGGCTAGCCGGTGAATTGACAAATTTGATTCTACCGGACGTGGGAAAACTGGCCACCAGGGGGTACCCGTTCCATGAAACTCTTCAGCTATTGGCGCTCGCAGGCGACCTACCGGGTGCGCATCGCGCTGGCGATCAAGGGCCTCGATGCCGAATTGACGACGCTCGATCTGCTCAAGGGCGATCAGTTTGCACAGCACTACCGCGCGCTCAATCCCGAGATGGTGGTGCCGACGCTGATAGACGGCGATCATCCGCCGCTGACGCAGTCGCTCGCCATCCTCGAGTTTCTCGAGGAGCAATATCCCGACCCGCCGCTGCTGCCACCTGAGCCGTACGGGCGGGCGCGGGTGCGCGCGATCGCCCAGGTCGTCGCGATGGATGCGCATCCCTTTATCGTTCCGCGCGTGCGCAAATACCTCGAGCAGGAGCTCAAGCTCGACGAGGCGACCCGGACGAAATGGTTGACGCATTGGCTCGAGACCGGGACGCGCGCAGTTGAAGGAATGCTCGCGCGCGACCCGCGCACCGGACGATTTTGCCACGGCGATCGTCCGACCATCGCCGATCTGTGCCTGGTCGCGCATCTCACCAGCGCACAGATGCTGTGCGGCGTTAAGCCCGACGCCTATCCGACGGCGGCGCGCATTTTCGCAACCTGCATGCAGCTCGATGCGTTCGCAAAAACGCATCCGCGCAAACAACCGGACGCGCCGGCCGCCGCCTGATCAAAGCGAACGGCGCCCGCACCATCCGCGCGGTTTGCGTCAGCGCAACGTCCACCGTATGGTGCGCCTGCTAGCAGGAACCGCTCGCATGCGGGTCAAGGCGCTCGATCACGTGCAACTGGCGATGCCGTCCGGACGCGAAGCCGATGCGCGCGCGTTCTATTCAGGCATTCTGGGAATTCCGGAAACCGTCAAGCCGCCGCAGCTTGCGCGCCGCGGCGGTTGCTGGTTCGAGCGCGGTGATCTCAAGATTCATCTCGGGGTCGAGGCCGATTTCCGCCCGGCGCGCAAAGCGCATCCCGCGCTGATCGTCGATGACTTGCCGGCGCTCAAGGCGGCGCTGACCGCAGCCGGATTTGCGCTGCGCGCCGACGAGCCGCTCGAGGGTTACGACCGCATTTTTGTAGATGATCCGTTCGGGAATCGAATCGAACTTCTGGAGCCCGCGCAATCCTGACGTCGCAACGCGTCTCTCCCGATTGATGTTGATCTCGGCACGATGCAATCGTCCGTGCGCCGACGAAAAAACGACGGCGCGAACGAGCTCCGATCCGACATTAGTGGTGTTTGCTTTGGAGACGCCGCGCCTGCCCCGGATCACGTCCGGGGCCGCCCTGCTCAACCGGCTGCGCCAATGTCAGCCGTCACTTGACCTTCAAGTTCTCCGCGGATTCCTTGCCCCGGTTGCTCACGATCTCGTATTCGATCTGCTGACCCTCGCGGAGGGTGCTCAGTCCGGCTCGCTCGACTGCGGAAATGTGTACAAACACGTCCTTGCCGCCACCGCCACCCGACGGTTGAATAAAGCCATAGCCTTTCGTCGGGTTGAACCACTTCACAGTGCCTGTCGCCACGTCACGTCTCCTGGTTACGATCCCCCACACTGGCACAGCAAAGGGTCAAGATGAAGTGGGTCGCGGCTCAAAAATCGCCCGGCCCGGGATTGCGCGACAAGCCGCCGCCGTGACGGATGTTTGCCGATTTTGCGCGCGCGCACTCTGGTTGCTGGCTACCGCTCTATGTCTTTGAAATGCGAGGCGTCGGGATAAAAAACCGTGGCGTGGCGTGGCCGGCCATCCACCCAACCGGCTCCGCCGCGCTTTCAATCTCCTGGCGAATCACCAATAACTCGCGACAGTTGCGCGTTGTCCATGACCTCTAACCGGAAATGCCGGACCGCACTGCGGTAACCGGCATATGAGGGATATGCGATGAACCGACTGCTGAGCGGATGCATGGGTTGCGCGGCTGCAACCATATCGGGACTGAGCATTCTCACGCCGGGCGCTCCGGCATGTGCGGGCATGTTGCCGGTTGCGGCAACGGCGCTGAGTTTCGCAGCTTCTGCAAAAATCACGACCGTGCAGTGGGCGGATGCGTGGTGGCCGCGCGAACAATGGGACTACGCGTGGGGCGCTTCGCCGTATTCGTTTCCGCAAGGGCGCCAGTCACGCGTGATGTATTATGCGGCGGCGCCCTACTATTACTTGGGCTTCCAGACATCGATGGGTTACAACGGCAACTTCGGGTATCCGGCCGCCGTGCAATATGCAGATCCGCCCGGACCGCGCCGATATTATTCCCGTCCGCACCGCATAGAAGCGTTCGATTAGCGTGGGTCGGCTGGCCTCCGGCGGCACCACGATAAAATATGGGTACCCCGTCATATGGATACCCCGTCACCGAAGCTTTGAACTTCGGGACAGGCACCAGGTCAGATAATTGAGGAGAAAAGGGGCCCGCGTGTGCGGGCCCTTTCCCTACCTGCTCGTATTAGCCGCGGGTAACGACCGGGCCTTTGCCGAGCGGGGCCTTGCCGATTGGCGCCTTGCCGATCGGAGCCTTGCCCACCACCGGAGGAGGCGGAGCTTTCACGTACATGTCGGCCGCGGCGGCGACGCCGGCGAGGCCGAAGATTGCCACTGTGGCAAGAATGATAGTCTTCATGAGGGACCCCCCAAAAGGATTAGTCATCAGGATTCGCTTCGTCAGCAACACCAAATTAACGCTGATGCCCTCATCTAACTAGTGCTCAAAAGCCACACATGGATTCAAAAGGGCGCTAGTGTGGCCAAAATGCGCCCGGCGATCGCCGCCGATCATCAAGAAAGCGCGCAAACTCAAGCGCCGTGCGCTGCGCGCGCGCGATTTACCAAACTTCGAGCCTTTTCCAACAACACGCCGCGCATCGGTTGCGGCCGCACCGTTGCAGATCTGCATCGCCCGTTTGATTCGCCACCCCGATCGTTGTTCAATGGCGGCCTCACAGCAGGGAGTTTCCGATGGCAACCGAGGAGACCGCCGCGCAACCGCAACATTCGGCGCTGGTTGCCAGCGATCGGGTCGAAGGCACGGCCGTTTACGGCCCCGGCAATCGCCGGATCGGCCGGATCGAGCGCCTGATGATCGACAAGGTGAGCGGCCAGGTCGCCTACGCGGTGCTGACGTTCGGCGGTTTTCTCGGAATTGGCGAGGACCATTATCCGCTGCCGTGGGCCAAGCTTCGCTACGACACCGCGCTCGACGGCTACAAGGTCGACATCAGCGAACAGCAGCTGCGCGACGCCCCCAAATTCGGCAAGGATGACTATTGGGATTGGTCGGGACGCCACGAGCAAGTGCACAAGCACTATGGGGTCGACCCGATCTGGTACTGAACGAGGCGATCGGCCGCCCGCCGCCTTTATCCTCGCCGTTTTGCCGACCGTTGCTCGCGCCGCGAGCGCCGCGCAGGCCACAACCTCGCCCAAACCATCGCATTGATCGCGCACGCGGAACTCCGGGGCCGCCGGCGTGCGTTGCAAGCCTACAACAGCACCGTGAATTCGCGTGGCCGGCGCTAGTTCACGCTCGCGCCGGCCCGGCCAAGCGCCCTAGAATCCTACCGTGATTCAGGGGGATGGGCGGGAGATGATGATGAAGAAATTGCTGATGGCCGCGGCCGCGCTGGCGGCTTTTGCTTTGCCTGGGATTGCACATGCCGCGGACCTCGCGGTGCCGCCCGCCTCCCATCATCGTGCCGGCGCAGGTGCTGGCGTGGACCGGTCCCTATGTGGGTCTCAACGGCGGCGGCGGCTGGGGCACGACCGACCACAGCTTTACCGGCGTCGCCGCCGGGCTCTCCGCCTCGACCGGAAACTTCAAGATCACCGGCGGCCTTGCCGGCGGTACCTGGGGCTACAACTATCAGTTCGGCGCCTGGGTGTTCGGCGCCGAGAGCGACCTCGACTGGGCGAACATCCGGGGCACGTTCACCGCTACGGTGCCCGGCGTCGTGACCGGATCGCTGTCGACCAAGCTCAACTGGCTTTCCACCTACCGCGCCCGCGTCGGCTACACCTGGGGCCCGGCGATGCTCTACGCCACCGGCGGTGCCGCGGTCGGCAACATCACCGCGACCGCGGCCGGCACCGTTCCGGCCATTCCCGCCACCGGCTCGACCTCGCAGAGCAATACCGAGCTCGGCTGGACCGCCGGCGCCGGCTTCGAATACATGTTCATGCCGCATCTGACCGGGAAGATTGAATACCTCTACGTCAATCTCCCATCGACCACGCTGATCTTCGTCGACAGCGTCAAGTTCAACACCAGCATCGTGCGCGCCGGCGTGAACTGGAAGTTCTGATCGCGCACGCGACCTGCGCCTGCACGGTGCCGCGCTACTCGGCGCGCGCTCGATCGCGCGCCGTCAATCGAAATCCGCGCCTTTGTTTTCGACGCAAACCGCCGGCGTGGCCGCAATGTCACAGCGGATGAGTTTCTGCTGCCGCCGCCCGTAAATCCTTAGTCGAGCCTTAGAGCAGGGTTAGGTTTTTCTCCGTTAAATGACGTGCAAGACGTGCAAGGTGAGGAAACGTGCCATGCCAATGCTGTTCTGGCTACCGATGATCTTCCTGAGCGTGTTGTTGGAGATGAACGGCTTCCCTCCCGAGGGAGACGACATCGAGACGCTCGGCGCGTAACGCGAGGCGCCGGGGTCTGCAATGCTCGCACGCTCGGGCCTGTTGGCGCTGATGCTGGCGGCATGCGCGCTGGTTGACGGCGCGCGCGCGGCGTCGCCCGCAAGCGTAACCGGGCGCACCGAGGCGACGGTCGGCGTCAGCGCCGAGACACCGGCGATCAATTCCCTTTCAGCAACCGATCCGCTGGCATCGTTCATCGGCGGACTTGCCGCGCCGGGCGCGGCGCGGCCAAGCTGGGGCGAGCTCGAAGAGCAGGCGCTCGCGCGCTCGCGTACCCAGCATGCCGGCCGGCCGGAGACGTTGCGGTTCTGCGAGCCGGAGCTGAACGTTTGCAATTCCGGCATCGTGTGGAAGGCCGAGGACGGCACCAGGCTCTTTCTGCGCCGCGCCGAGGACATGCACGGTCAGCCGCGCGAGCGCGAGGTGTGCGAGATCAACGCGTTCGGCGACGTGCGCGTGTGCGTCGACTGGGACACCAACGCGACCTCGCGCGACATGAAGAACGGCAGGGGCCGTTGGTATAAGGTCGCCGACCAGTAAGCTTGGCCTTGCGGGCGCGCGCGCCGCGCTTGACAGAAAATAGATAAAACGTATGTCGGTTTGCCAATGTGACGAACCGCGGCCCGCACCGGACGCACAGTCGCCGCCCTTCCTGCATCGTCACACCGCACCCTGATCCCGGAATATTTGCATGACCAGCCGCCGCAAGCGCGCCGCCGCCGGCGCGCCCCCCGATGACGCGCATCCGACCGCCTATTCCGCCGCGCTCGCCCGCCGCGTTACTCCGGCTGCGGCGCGGACCGGTCGGCGCGGTAAATGGCTAAAAATCCCGGCCGCCGGACACGCGCGCGGCGCCATGACACCTCTCCTCGGATCCATGACACTTTTTTAACGGCTGCGGCGGAACCAAGGCGAGGCGGCAGCGTTCGGCCTATGTCAAATTTTATAGTGCAGTGTAGGTGGTAATGAGCGCTCAGGAATACCGCGCAAACGGGGCGGCATGCTTTCTGACAGCTGAAAAAGCCGAATCCGCCGATAAGCGGGCCCATTGGCTGATAATGGCCCACGCCTGGATCAAGCTCGCCGACGACGCGGAAGGAATCGCGCGTCGATCTCCGGCGGCTGCGGTTGATCGCAAGCAATAGTTCCCGGTTACCGCCTGCAGCGCGCCCGCCGTGTGAGCTACGGCAGCGCTCCCAACAGTCCCAGCCGTTGCAGGCATTCCCATCGTCGTTCGTGCGCGAAGCGCGCGCGGCGCGTGCGCGAGCGGAGGACGAACCATCGGTGATCCAGCGTTGGATATCTCATCGGACCCTCCCGTGAGCCCGGCAACAACAATGCGCACTAACCCTCGCAGGAGAATCTCCGGCCCGCAGTGATGGCCAGCACTAGCGCGCGCTTCCCAGGCAAGGCCCGGATAACACGACAGAAATACCAGGGCTCGCGCACGACGCTTGCGTCGGTTTCCGGCGCAAGCCGGATTGCCGGTAGCGGTCATCACGCCCTGCAACCGTCGCCGTGCGGGCGCGAGCGCCGCATTTGACGAATGCGGCGTCGGTGGTGCACGGGCTCCGCCAAAATGAGCGCTGGCAGGCTTCCGCCGCGCTACTGCGCCTGTTTGACGATATCGGCAACCTTGTTGGTCTTGGGGTCGACGACGACAACAGCGCCGTCCGCCACAAAGAACCGCTGCGAGCGCAGCGCCGGAACCTTTCCGGTCACCTCAACGGGAAACGGCTGGGTCGCAATCCCCGCCGGCGCGGGGTCGCCGATCACGGCCTTCGCGCCGGTTTGCTTGGGCACGTTCGGATCCTTGAGCACGATCTCCCGAACAATGTAGCGGTTCTCTTCGGTGAGATTGATGCTGCGCTCGCTCGACACCACCGGTTCGTCTTTTTGAGTCTGGGCCTGAATCTGTGCGATGTGCAGCAGCCGCGCGGTCGGCAACGACGCATCGGTCGTGGTCGCCAAAACCGGCCCGCAAACAATTGACGCGGCGAGCAACAAGGCCTTGCCTGAGTTGTTCATGGCCAGCTCCAATCCTCGCGAATCAACTCGCAAGCAATGGCGGGGGTTCCAACGCCGGCAAGGCCATGACCGGCGCGTCGCCGCCGCGATCAGCGGTCAGTGCCGCCACACCCCTCCCAGGCGCACCGGAACGCGGCGGGTGCCCCAATGCCCGGGCGCGCCCGCGAACACGCCGGCGAGCGCTGCACCGCAATGCGCGCAGGCATCGCCGCCGCGCGTCAGCTTGGAGTCCAAAATGGTGTAGCGGGAGCGCTCGATCAGCCGCTCGCCGCAGCCGGCGCAATAGGTGCTGGACCGCGCCCGGTCGTCGACGTTGCCGACATAGACATGCTCGAGCCCGGTCGCCCGCGCGATGTCGTATGCGCGGATGAGTGTCGCGTGCGGCGTGTGCGGCTTGTCGCGCAGCTTGTAGTCGGGATGAAACGCGGTGAAATGCAGCGGCACGTCGGAGCCCAGGTGTTCGAGCACCCATTCCGACAGCGCCCGCAATTCCTGCTGGGAGTCGTTTTCGTCCGGGATCAGCAAGGTCGTGATCTCGAGCCAGCAATCGGTTTCGTGCCGGATGTATTCGAGCGTCTCCAGCACGGCCGCCAGACTTCCGGTGCACAGCTTGTGATAGAAGGCCTCGGTGAAACCCTTCAGGTCGACGTTGGCGGCATCCATGTGGCGGAAGAATTCCGCGCGCGGCTGCGCGCAGATGTAGCCCGCCGTCACCGCCACCGTCTTGATGTCCAGCGTCCGGCACGCCTGCGCGACGTCGATCGCATATTCGAGGAAGATCACCGGATCGTTGTAGGTGAACGCCACCGACCTGCAGCCGGCCTGCTGTGCGGCGCGCGCGATCGTCTCCGGCGCCGCGCTGTCGGCCAGCGTGTCGATCTCGCGTGATTTCGAGATGTCCCAGTTCTGACAGAACTTGCAGGTGAGGTTGCACCCCGCCGTTCCAAACGAAAGCACCGACGTCCCGGGCAGGAAATGGTTGAGCGGCTTCTTCTCGATCGGATCGACGCAGAAGCCGGACGATCGGCCGTAGGTCTTGAGCACGATCTGATCGTGCTCGCGCGCGCGCACAAAGCACAACCCGCGCTGGCCTTCGCCGAGCCGGCAGTGGCGCGGACACACGTCGCACTGCACGCGCCCGTCGGGGAGCATCTGCCAGTAGCGGGTCGGGACCGTGTCGCGCACGAATGATCTCGGCGGTTCGAACGACTGTTCCTTTAGATGGTTTCTATTGTATCATGCGGCAACCCAACCCGATCACGCGATGACAATCCGCGGCCCCGCCGTTGCGGGCACATTCTATCCGGCAAACCCCGACGCGCTTGACCGCGTCGTGCGGACGGCGCTGGCCTCGGCGAATGTCGATCCGGCCGCCGCCAAGGCAATTGTCGCGCCGCACGCGGGCTACGTCTATTCCGGGCCGATTGCCGGGGCGTCGTTTCAGAGCGTCGCCCACCTGGGCCAGCGGATTAACCGGGTCGTGCTGATCGGCCCGACCCACCGGCTGTATTTTCCCGGCATCGCGGTACCGACGGCGACCGGACTGGCAACCCCGCTGGGTACCGTCCCGATCGACGCGGCGGGCGTCAGCCTCGCGCTCGCCGATCCCGAGGTGGCGTTGCTCGATGCGGCGTTCGACAACGAGCATGCGCTCGAGGTCGAGCTTCCGTTCATTCAGGTGCTGTTTCCGCATGCGGCCGTCGTTCCGCTGATCGTCGGCGAGGCGAGCCCACAGGCGGTCGAACGCGTGCTCGCGTCGCTATGGGGCGGCCCCGAGACCTTGATCGTCGTGAGTTCGGATCTCAGCCACTATTACGGTTACGATGCCGCCCGAGCGCTTGACCTTGCGACCTCGCAGGCGATCGAGCTGATCGCGCCCGCGAAGGTCGATGCCAACCGGGCGTGCGGACACCGCGCGCTCGCCGCGCTGCTGCACCATGCGGGCGAACGCGACCTGCGCGCGACCACCCGCGACCTGCGCAACTCCGGCGACACCAGCGGCTCGCGCGATCGCGTGGTGGGCTACGGCGCCTACACGTTCGAAGATGCGCAAGCTGCGCGCCTCACCCGGGCGCAACGCGCGACGTTGCTGGAGGCCGCCGACGCGGCGCTGCGATCGCTCGCCAGTCAGAATGGTGCGCCCGAGGTCGATACGGCGCGCGTCCCCGCACCCCTGCGCGCGCTGCGCAACACGTTTGTTACGATCACGATCGGTGGCGAGCTGCGCGGCTGCGTCGGCACGCTGGAACCGTCCGCGCCGCTGATCGCCGACGTTGCGACCAACACCAGAAAGGCGGCGACCCAGGACCGCCGCTTCGACCCGATGACCCCCGAGGAGATCGCGGCAGCCTCGGTCTCGATCTCGATTCTGAGCCATCTCCGATCAATGCCGTTCGTGGGAGAGGCCGACCTGCTCGAGCAATTGCGGCCCTCGGTCGACGGCCTCGCCATCCGCGACGGCGAGCAGCGCGCGCTGTTCCTTCCCAAGGTCTGGGATGACCTGCCCTCGGCGCGCGACTTCCTGGCGCATCTCAAACAAAAGGCCGGCCTTCCCGACCGGCCGCTGAAACCGCGCACCAAAGCCTTTCGGTTCACCACCGAGACGTTTTCCTGAACGCGTGCTAGCGTCCCGGCGCACGATCCCGAAAAGTGGGCACCGGTTTTCGGAAAAAGATCATGCGCCAAACTATAATATGCGCAGGGAGGACAGCATGAGCGACGAGGCCATCGGCGCCAAGACCAAGCCGTTTCAGGGTCAGACCAAGATCGTGAACGTCAACGACATGCCGTGGCAGGACGCCAAGACGCCGGGAATCAAATTCAAGGTGCTCTACCGCGACCCGGCAACCGGCGCGTCAACCATGTTGCTGAAGTTCGAACCCGGCGCGCAGACTCCGCTGCACGAGCACACCGGGCTTGAGCAGACCTTCGTGCTCGACGGCGAGCTGGAGGACCATGACGGCAGGGTCGCGGCCGGCAATTTTGCCTGGCGCCAGGCCGGCAGCGTGCATCAGGCGCACTCGGGGCCGAAGGGCTCGCTGCACCTCTCGTTCTTCTCGCGGCCCAATCGCATGCTCGACGGGTCCGAGGACGATCTCGCACCCGCGGCCGAGTAGAGCATGCCCCGCAAAAGTGGCTCCCGGTTTTGCGACCAGGACATGCTCAACCAACGAAGGCGTAGCGAGTAGTCAATGCCCGCCGCCTGCGCGCCCGCGATCGTCGCGCGCCAGGCGACCAAGCTTTTTCTCGACGGCGCGGTAGTCGCGTTCCGCCAGCTGTCGCTCACCGTCAACCCGCATGAGATCCTGTGTGTGGTCGGGCCGTCCGGTTGCGGCAAGACCACCTTCCTGCGCGCGATTGCCGGTCTCACCGACCTGAGCTCCGGCGAGCTTAGCGTCGGCGGCAAGCCGGTCGCCGGGCCGCCGGACGGCGTCGCCATGGTGTTCCAGCACTTCGGCCTGCTGCCGTGGAAGACCGTTTATGACAACGCGGCCTTTGGGCTCGCAATGGCCAGGGTGCCGCGGGCCGAGATCAAGGAGCGCGTCACGCACTATC
>DATIPA010000147.1:0-20397 GCA_035472475.1 Xanthobacteraceae bacterium
CGCGGCGACCTCCTTCTCCTGGCACCAGTAGCAGTTCTCGAACTTCACGCCCGGCGCATCGCCGCCGGCGTAGCCGCCCCATTTCTTCTCGCTGAGGCAACGTTCCATCTGGCCGGTCCGCACGATGACGAAGTCGCCGCGTCCGATGGTGACGCCTTGCTTCTTGGCGCAGGCGTCGAGCTCGTCGTTGGCGATGCTCTCGCCGTCCTGCATCCACGGCACGCCGCGCAAGCGCGCGATATCGAGCAGCACGCCGCGCCCCACCATCTTGTCCTTGGAGTGCTCGATGCCGAGCACGTTGAGGCCCTTGGCGTCGATCAGTTTGGCATCATAGCCGTTGTAGGCCTTGTCCTCGTAAAAAATGTGGCCGAGCGCGTCCCAGTGGGTGGCTCCCTGCACGCACAGCATCAGCGTGTCGTCGGCGTAGCGAATCTTGTTCCAGTCCTGCCGTTCGGCAATGGCGTCGGTGCCGGTGGCGAGCATCTGGTGGATGGGATTGAAGCGCCCGCCAAACAAACCGGTCTGCGGGCCGCTTGCGTCGAGCGGAATGCCGAGCGCGAACACCTTGCCGCGCTTGATCAGGCCCGCCGCGCGCACGATGTCCTCGGGCCGCACATGGTTGAGCGTGCCGATCTGATCGTCCTTGCCCCAGCGGCCCCAGTTTTTGAGCTTCTCGGTCGCCTCCGCGATCGCCTTTTTCCCGACGGTGATGTTCATGAAGATCCTCCCGGGCGTCACTTATCGACTGTCGTGCTATGATGATAGCAAGGTGCATCATGGCGCGTGTCATAGTTTGCAAATTGGAAGAGACGGTCAAGCGCAAGCTGGCACGGCACGGCAGATCCATGGAAGAAGAAGTTCGTGAAATCTTGCGCGATGTCCTAAAGGATGTAGGGCGCGATGAGATGGGGCTGGGAACGCGAATTGCGCGTCGGTTTAAGGGCATGGGTTTTGATGGCGAAATTCCCGAGCTGCGTGGCTATGTCGTTAAACCTCCCGACCTTGACTGATCGTTATTTTCGACGCCAACGTCTACCGCATGCAAAACGCCGCAGCGCGCTTTATTGCGCATTGGGCGCTGCGTTGTGGCTTGCGACTGTGAACGCATCCAAAGCGCACGATGTCGATTGCGATCGGCTGATCAAGACCAATGCCCCGTTTGAATTGCGAACTCTGGGCAGTGCGATAGCGAAAAACGGTAATGAAGCGCGGAGCTCACAGATATTCCAAATCTATCGAAGCGATTCAGGACTTACGACAACTTATTCAAAATTTGTAAGTGGGAATTCTATGTTTGAGGGAAAAAGGATTTCGTACGGTCCCTTCGTAATTGAATTGACTGCCCGTACAATAAAAACAATAAAGACAACCTACGAATATCATGGCATCGATGTAGCGACGGTACCGCTCGATACTAACTACGAATACGAAGGGGTGATGAAGTCCGACAACGGAAAGGTGCAGGCATTCAGGACATCCTATACTTACATCGGCAAGGAAGCGGCGCTTGTGGGAGGATGTCGCCTTGAAGTTATCAAATACAATTCGAAATCTAGCACAGCAGACGGATCGGGGACTGCTTTAAGTGAGGTTGAGTATTCGTCGCAATTGCAACAAGCAATCTCAACCAAGGTCACTACCATCCCATCCCAAACCGTCGCCGTTACTGTGGCGAAAGAACTGTCACTCCAATTTAATCCTTTTGGAAAAGACTGACGGTCGTCTCATCAGATCTTCCCCAGCGCCCGCAGCACAACATCCGGCGTGATCGGAATTTCCGTGATCGGCGGCGCGCCGAGCGGGCCCAATGCGTCGTTGACCGCGTTCATGATCGCGCCGGACGCACCCGCTGTTCCAGCTTCGCCCGCGCCCTTGGCGCCGAGTTCGCTGTCGACGGTCGGCGTGACCACGTGGCCGATCTCTATATCCGGCATCTCCGGCGCCATCGGCACCAGATAGTCCGCCATGGTGCCGTTGGTGAGCTGGCCGCGCTCGTCATAGACGCAGTGCTCCAACAGCGCCGCGCCGATGCCTTGCACGACGCCACCGCGGATTTGTTCGTCGACGAGCTGCGGGTTGATCACCGTGCCGCAGTCCTCGATGCACCAATGCTTCAACAGTTTGGTGAAGCCCGTGTCGGTATCGACCTCCAGATAGCTCGCCTGCACCCCGTTGGTGAAGGCGAACGCGAAGGCGCGCGGCACGTAGTGGCGCGTTGCCACCATCTCGGCCTGGAAGCCCGGCGGCAGCGTATCGGGCCGGAAGTAGACGATGCGCGCGACCTCATCGAGTCCGATGCGCTCGCGGCCGGTTCCGGCATCGACGATCACCCCATTCACGATATCAAGCGTCGCCGGCTCCGCCTGCAGGATCGACCCGGCGGCCGCGAGCACGTTGGCGCGCAGGGCCTTGCCGGCCTGCCAGGCGGCTTCGCCGCCGATGCCGGCCGCGCGCGATGCCCAGGTGCCGCCGCCGTAGGGTACGTTGTCGGTGTCGCCGGTGAGGACGCGCACGCGCTCGAGCGCCACGCCGAACGCGGTGGCAACGCATTGCGCGATCACCGTCTCAGTGCCTTGTCCTTGTTCGGTGACTCCGGTCGCGCAGAAGACCGCGCCGGTTGCATCGAGGCGAACGGTTGCGCCGTCCTGCGCCGAGATGCGCGCGCCGCCGACCCCGTAAAACGCGGCGGACGGATTTGTGACCTCGATGAATGACGCAAAGCCGATACCGCGATGAACGCCGCGCTCGCGCAGCCGCGCCTGTTCGGCGCGCAGCCCCGCGTAGTTCATCATAGTGTCGAGGCGGGCCAGACAGGCGTGATGGGACAGCGCCTCGAACTTGATCCCGGACGGCCCCTGCGCCGGATAAGCGTCATCCGGAATGAGGTTGCGCCGCCGCAGTTCCAGCGGATCCATCCCAATCTTGGCGGCTGCAAGCTCGACCAGGCCCTCGGTCACCGAGGTCGCTATTGGATGGCCGACCGCGCGGTATTGGCACATCACGTTCTTGTTCTGAAACACGACCCGCGCCCGCGCGCGATAGTTCGGGCAGGTGTAGGGCCCGCCCACGAGGTTCACAACCTGGTTGGCCTCAATGCCGCTGGTGCGCGGGTAGACCGAATAGGGCCCGATACCGGTGAGGTCGTCGATCTCCCAGGCCGTGATGGTGCCGTCGCGCTTCACCCCGATACGCGCGTTCACTCGGTGGTCGCGGGCGTGAATGTCGGTGACGAAGCTCTCCAGCCGGTCGGCGACGAATTTGATCGGGCGCCGCAGCAGCTTCGACAACGCCACGGTCGCCATCTCGTCCGCATAGGTGTGCACCTTGATGCCGAACGAGCCGCCGACGTCCTTGGTCAAGACGCGCACCTGATGCTCTTCGAGAGCAAGGTGCTTGGCAAACAGGTTCTGCATCATGTGCGGAGCCTGCGTGCCTTGGTAGACGGTGAGGCGCTCCTCGCCCGGATTCCAGTCGGCCACGATTGCACGCGGCTCGTTGGTAACGCCGGTGTGGCGGCCAAACCGAAACGTCGTCTCGACGATCGCGTCGGCCTGCGCGAATCCCTGATCCGGGTCGCCGGCCTGGTGCTTGCGCTCGAACGTAAGATTGTCGCCGAGCTCGGGATGGATCACGGGTGTCGCCCGATCGAGCGCCGTCTCGGCGTCGGTGACCGGCGGCAGCTCCTCGTATTTGACGTGAACAAGCTCGCAGGCGTCTTCCGCCTCGGCTCGCGTGTGCGCGACCACGGCGCAGACCGCTTCGCCTTGCCAGCACGCGCGTTCGATCGCGATCGCATGTTGCGGTGCCGATTTGATGCCCTTGAGGTGGGTGAGCACGCCAATCCAAGGGCTGATCACCTTGGCAAGTCGCGCGCCGGTGACGATCGCAATGACGCCGGTCGCGCGCTTCGCGGCGGTGGCGTCGATCATGACGATGCGGGCATGCGCGTAAGGCGAGCGCACGAAAGCGACATGCGCCATGCGCGGTAGCACGATGTCGCTGACATATTGTCCGCGCCCCTGCGCCAGCCGACCGATATTGGGCCGCGGCACCGAGCGGCCGATGTAGGAGTTCGGCCGGTCGAGGGCGGAAAGCGCAGAGGGAAGATCCGGCGCGGGGCTCATCGGGCAGCACTCTCGCGTGTCGATGCGACCTCCTGCACCGCATCCACGATCGCCTGGTAACCGGTGCAGCGGCAGTAATTTCCTGAGAGATGCGCCCGGATTTCGTCGCGCGACGGCGCCGCGCGGCTCTTGAGCAACAACTCCTGCGCAGTCAGCAGCATGCCCGGCGTGCAGAAGCCGCATTGCAGCGCGTTGCGTGCCACGAACGCGGCCTGCAGGTCGGCGATCTCGCCGCTGTCGGAGACACCCTCGATCGATTCGACGGTGCAGCCTTCGCATTGCACCGCCAGCAGCAAACAACCGCGCACGATCACGCCGTCGACGCGCACCGTGCAGGCGCCGCAGACGCCGTGCTCGCAGCCAACGTGGCTTCCGGTCAGCTGCAACTCCTCGCGCAGGAAATCGACGAGGTTCTGGCGCGGCTCGACTGCGGCGTGGACCTCCTCGCCGTTGACCGTTAGCGCGATGTCGACGCGATCGCTCATGATGCGCTCAGTTGCGCGGCCACGCGACGTAACAAAACCCCGGCGAGATGCCGCTTGGCCGCGGCACTCGCGTGCACGTCGCCGCTTGGTTCGAGGTCGCCCGCAAGGGCCGCGATTGCCGCCTCGACGTCGCCGCTGGCAAGTGCCGTTTCGGCCGTGCGGGCACGAACCGGTGTCGTGCCGACGCCGAAATAAGCGAGTCTGATCGCGCGCGGCTCGGCACGCGCCGCGGCGGCGAGCCCAACCAGCGCGTAGTCGCCGTGGCGGCGCGCCAGTTCGGCAAAGCCAAATCGGTCACCCGGTTGCGCGACCGGTATCCGGATGGCGCTGATGATCTCGCCGGGGCCGAGCGCGGTCTCGAACAAGCCCCTGAAAAAAGTGTCGGCCGCAACGGTGCGCCGGCCGGCGCGGCTAGCGATCTCGATGTCGCCGCCGAGCGCCTGCAGGCAGGCCGGAAGCTCCGCCGCCGGGTCCGCGAGCGCAATCGAACCCCCGATGGTCCCGCGGTTGCGGATCGCCGGATGGGCGATATGAGGAACGGCCATCGAGAGAAGCGGTGCAAGCCGCGCCACCTCCTGACTATGTTCGGCCTGCGCGTGGCGTACCAGGCCCCCCAGTTCGATCTGCCCATTGCGTTGGGCGATTTGGCCAAGATCGGAAACCCCGTTGATATCGACCAGCAACGACGGGGCCGACAACCGCATATTGAGCGCCGGCATGAGGCTCTGCCCGCCGGCGAGGACCTTGGCCTCGGGAGCGCCGTCGAGCAGCGCGATCGCGTGGTCGAGCGAACGCGCCTTCGCGTAGGCGAACGGCGCCGGTTTCACCTGGACATCTCCCTCGCAGTCTTTGTCCGGTTTGATAGCACCGAAGCAAGTCTTCCTGCGAGGGCTACGTTGCCCTTGAAATACCTCGCGCCGCGGTGTTTCCCTGCACTGGTGTCTCGCTTCCGCAAGCGAGGATCGCGGTTTTCCGATAAGAACATGCATAAAATGATTCATAACGAGGTGCACAATGCGGCTTGCAAGCTTCACCGCCCGCGGGCGGACCAGTTTCGGCGTGATCGAGGGTGAGGGCGTCGTCGACCTGCGGCTGCGATTTGGTGTGCGCTACACGACCCTGCTCGAGCTCCTGCGTGCGGGCGCGTTGCACGAGGTCAAGCCGGCGATCACCGGGGTGCGGGCGGATTTTCCGCTCTCCGAAGTCGAGCTGCTTCCTCCGATCCTCGCGCCGGAGAAAATTCTCTGTATCGGCATCAACTACAACCGCGATTCCGAGTACAAGGGGCAGGATCTCAAGGAGACCGGCTATCCAAGCATGTTCTACCGGCATCCGGGATCGCTGGTGGGTCAAAACCATCAGATCATCCTGCCCAGAGAGTCCGATCAGCTCGACTACGAGGGCGAGATCGCACTGGTGATCGGCCGCGATGCCAAGAAGGTTCCGAAGGACCAGGCGCTCGACTACATCGCCGGCCTGACGTTGTGCAACGAAGGTTGCCTGCGCGACTGGATGCGGCACGGCAAGTTCAACGTCACGCAAGGCAAGAACTTCGATGCGTCCGGTTCGATCGGCCCCTGGTTGGTGACCACCGATGAACTCGATCCGGCGCGCGACCTGCGCCTGACCACCAAGGTCAACGGTGAATTGCGCCAAGACACCACGACGAAAATGATGATGCTGTCGTTCGCCGATCTGATCGCCTATGTGACGCGCTTCATGACGCTCAAACCCGGCGACATCATCTCGACCGGTACGCCGGTCGGTAGCGGCATGGGCTTCGACCCGCCCAAATGGCTCAAGGCCGGCGATACCGTCGAGATCACCGTGCCGGAGATCGGAACCTTGAAGAACACGGTGGTGGCAGAGAGCTAGCGCCGAGGCGTCATGGCGGAACTACGCAAAGCCTGCGTGGTCGGCTGGCCGGCCGGCCACTCGCGCTCGCCGCTCATTCACAACTACTGGCTTCGCCAGCACCGCATCGCCGGCGAGTATGTGGCGCAGCCGGTGCCGCCGGAGCAGTTTCCCGGTTTTATCAAAACGCTGGCGCGCCAATATGTCGGCGCCAATGTCACGCTCCCGCACAAGGAGGTCGCGCTCAGCCTGACCGAACCGGACGCGCGCGCCCGCGCGGTCGGCGCCGCCAACACCCTTTGGTTCGAGGCCGGCGTGCTGCGTTCGACCAATACGGATGTCGAGGGTTTCTTGGCGAATCTCGATGCCGCGGCACGCGGTTGGGACCGTGCCGCGGATGCGCTGGTGCTTGGGGCGGGCGGGTCTGCCCGCGCCGTCGTGTTCGGCCTGATCGAACGCGGGATCGCGCGTGTCCATGTCATCAACCGGACGCCGGAGCGCGCGCAAGCCTTGCGCACGCGCTTCGGCGAAACCGTGCGCCCTGCAAGCGCGGCGGAATTGCCCACGCTGCTCGCCTCAGCGGGACTCCTGGTCAACGCCACGTCGCTCGGCATGCGGGGCCAGCCCCCGCTCGAGATTGATCTTCAGCCGCTGCGAAGGGGCGCGCTTGTCGCCGATCTCGTGTACGTCCCGCTCGAAACGGCGCTCCTCAAAGCCGCTCGGGCGAGCGGCCATCCGACCGCCGATGGCCTTGGAATGTTGCTGCATCAAGCCGTGCGCGGCTTTTCGCTCTGGTTCGGCGTGCGGCCCAGTGTTACCCCCGAGTTACGTGCATTGATCGAGGCAGACCTCGCCAAGACGTGATTTCCGCTTCACCGCGTTCTCTTTCAGGCTGGAATAACCCCATCGACCCGCGGGTTGATCCGGGTGCATCGGCGCGCCGCGCCGAAAGGGGAGAAACGATCATGAGTCAAATAACCCGGTGGGCCGTTGGCGCCGCCGCAGTGGGATTGGCAATCGTCACCACGAGCGCGCTCGCGCAGGAGCGGGTGCGGGTGCGCGGTACCATTGAGCAGGTCGCCGGTAATGTGCTGACCGTGAAAACCCGCGAAGGGCAGGAGGTGAAAGTCAAACTCGCCGACAACGCCCGCGTGCTCGGCGTCCAAAAGACGTCGCTCGACGATGTTAAGCAGGGGTCTTACATCGGGGTATCCGCGATGCCGCAGACCGACGGCAGCCAGAAAGCGCTACACGTCCATATTTTCCTCGACGCAATGCGCGGCGTTGCCGAGGGCTTCGGCCCCTGGGACGTGCGGCCCAACAGCACGATGACAAACGCAACGGTCGACACCATGGTGACTGGCACTGACGGCCGCACGCTGACCGTCAAATACAAGGACGGTGAGAAGAAGATCATCGTCCCGCCCGACGCGCCGATCGTCAAATACGTTCCGGGTAACAAAGATGCGCTCAAACCCGGCGCCAAGATCTTCATCGTCGCGGCGGTGAAACAGCCGGACGGAACGCTGGAGGCGCCCAACGTTTCGGTCGGATTGGACGGTCTGACGCCCCCGATGTGAGTTGGCGATTGCTAGCTTGTCGATGTGAATGACCATCGTCGCGTCCGCACGGCAACGCGCGGACATCACGACAGGAAATGCTGTAGCAGGAGAAAGCATGAATAGAGCAGCGCGCTGGTTTCTGGGCGGATCGATTGCAATGGTTGCCGCTCTGTCGTTTGCCTTCGCCCAACAACCGACCCGGGTTCGCGGCACAGTCGAGAAAATCGAAGGCTCGACCGTAACGGTGCGGTCCGGTGAGGCCAACGAGATCAAGCTCAATCTCACCGATGGCGCGAAAGTCTACGGTGTCGTGAAGGCATCGGTCGCCGATATCAAACCGGGCGTGTATGTCGGCGTCGGCGCCATGCCGCAGACCGACGGCAGCCAGAAGGCGATCCAGGTCATGATCTTTGCCGAGTCGATGCGCGGCATTGGCGAAGGGCACCGGCCGTGGGATCGGCCCGGCAGCACCATGACCAACGGCACGGTCGATGCCACCGTCGGGAGCGTCGAGGGTCAGACGTTCACCGTCAAATATAAGGACGGTGAACAGAAGATTGTCGTGACCCCGGATTCGGTGCTCCGCGCCTACGTGATTGGCAGCCGGGACGAACTCAAGCCAGGCGCCCAGGTGGCGGCTTTCGCGGTGAAGAAGCCGGACGGCACGCTCGAAGCCCCGCGTATCAATGTCGGACGCGATGGCGTTGTGCCGCAGTAAGCGCTCAAGCTCCAGTCATCGGCGATTAAATCTTCGGCATCGATGTTGAGTGCTGGGCACCTCCCCGGCACGGCGGTTTCCTGCTTGGATCACGACGATATTTCAGGATTTTGGATCTCCCGCTATGGCACGGGGGTTGCAGCGTTCTGATTTGCATCAGAGGGAGAAAGGCCATGACACGTGCCGACCTCACGGAAAAAATCCTCGACATCAAGCGCGAGAAGGGTTGGACCTGGAAGCACATCTGTGACGCGGTCGGAGGCATGTCGCCGGTGATGATCACCGGTGCGTTGCTCGGGCAGATGAAGCTGACCAAGCCGCAGGCCGCCAAGGCGGGCGAGTTGTTCGGCCTCACCAAGGCGGAGACCGGCTTGCTCAACGAGGTTCCGCACCGTGGCGCGCCGATGCCGCCGACCGATCCGCTGATCTATCGGTTCTACGAGCTGGTGATGGTGAACGGTCCGGCCTGGAAGGCGCTGATCGAGGAAGAATTCGGCGATGGCATCATGTCGGCGATCGATTTCGACATGCAGATCGACCGCCTTCCGGATCCGCGCGGTGACCGGGTCAAGATCACCATGTCCGGAAAGTTCCTGCCTTACAAATACTACGGCGCTACCGGCAACGTGCCGCAGTACGGTTACAAGGAAGAATGAGCGCACGCCGACTGACGATCCGACGCGCTTGAACGCTCCGTACGTTTCCGCCACAGTCTCCGCTCGCTCGCGTGCGCATGTTCGGCGAACGAGGAGACTTCGATGGCCGGCCCACGCGTCGGATTGTTCGTCACCTGCCTGATCGACCTGATCCGCCCGTCGGTCGGCTTCGCCGCCGTGAAGCTCCTGGAACGGGCTGGATGCGTTGTCGACGTCCCGCGCCAGGCGTGCTGCGGCCAGCCAGCATTCAACTCGGGCGATCGTGCCGACACCCGCGCGATCGCGGAACAGGTGATCGCGGCGTTCGAGTCCTTCGATTACATCGTGATTCCGTCCGGCTCCTGCGCCGGGATGCTGAGGGCTCATTACCCGGAACTTTTTCGCGGTGATCCCAACTGGCAGCCGCGCGCGGATGCGTTCGCCGCCAAATGTTTTGAGTTGATCTCGTTTCTGGTCGACGTGATGGGCATGACGGCGAGCGGCGCGCAGTTTGCCGGCACCGTGACCTATCATGACTCTTGTTCTGGGCTGCGCGAACTCGGCGTGAAGGCGCAGCCGCGCGCGCTGCTCGCAACCGTCGCCGGCTTGACGCTCTCAGAGATGCAGGACGCCGACGTCTGCTGTGGGTTCGGCGGAACGTTCTGCGTCAAATATCCAGAAATCTCCAACGCCATCGTGGCGAAGAAGGTTGCCAATATACGCGCGACCGGCGCCGGCACCTTGCTGGCGGGCGACCTCGGTTGCTTGATGAACATGGCCGGCAAGCTCTCCCGCGACGGCGGCGGAATGGACGTGCGGCACGTCGCCGAAGTCCTGGCAGGAATGACCGAAGAACCGGCGATCGCGGCGGCGCCGCGCGGGCGGCGGGCGGCCACGCCATGACGCACGAGGCCACATCCCCGCAATTCAAGGAAAACGCCCACGCCGCGCTGGCTGACGTCGAGCTGCAGCGGTCGCTGGAAGTTCTCGAGACAAACTTTATCGGGCGCCGCAAGCAGGTCGCCGACAAGTTGCCGGAGTTCGACGCGCTGCGCGATGCGGCGCGCGACATCAAGAACCACACGCTGGCGCACCTCGATCTTTATCTCGAGGAATATGAGCGTCGGGTGATCGCGCAGGGCGGCCATGTGCACTATGCCGTCACTGCAGCTGACGCCCGCTCTATCATTCTCGACATCTGTCGCGCGGCGGACGCGAAACTTGTAACCAAGGGCAAGTCAATGATCGCCGAGGAAGTCGATCTTGACGACTTCCTCACCGAACATTCGATCACGCCGGTTGAAACCGATCTCGGTGAATACATCATCCAGATCCGGCACGAGATGCCCTCGCACATCATCGCGCCGGCGCTGCATCTCTCCAAGGCGCAAGTCGAATCTGACTTTCGCCGGGTGCACACGAATTTGCCGCCTGATCGCAATCTCGACGAACCGGAGGCCCTGCTGGCCGAAGCGCGCGCGGTGCTGCGTGAGAAGTTCCTCGCCGCCGACGTCGGCATCACCGGCGCGAACTTCCTGGTGGCCGAGACCGGCACATCGATCATCGTCACCAATGAGGGCAACGGCGACCTCACCCAGACCTTGCCAAAAGTCCATATCGTGCTGACGTCGATCGAGAAGTTGGTGCCGACACTCGAGGACGTGGCGGAGTTCCTGCGCGTGCTGGCGCGCTCGGCGACCGGTCAGGAAATGTCGGTCTACACCACGCTGTCGACCGGCCCGCGGCGACCCGGCGATCCCGATGGGCCGCGCGAGTATCATGTCGTGTTGTTGGACAACGGCCGCTCCGCTATGTTGGGCGGTCAATTCCGCGACATGCTCCGCTGCATTCGCTGCGGCGCCTGCATGAATCATTGTCCGGTCTACCAGGCGATCGGCGGTCACGCCTACGGGTGGGTTTATCCCGGGCCCATGGGTGCGGTGCTCACGCCCAGCCTGATCGGGATCGACAAGGCCGGCCACCTGCCGAACGCATCAACGTTCTGCGGGCGTTGCGAGGAAGTCTGCCCGGTGCGGATTCCGCTGCCGAAGCTGATGCGCTTCTGGCGTGAGCGTGAATTCGAACGGCACCTGTCGCCCGCAACCGTGCGAACAGGTCTAGCGTTCTGGGCGTTCTTTGCGCGTCGGCCATGGCTTTATGGCCTCGCGACCGATCTGATGGCGCGCACGCTCGCACTCATGGGCAAGGCCCGCGGACGGTTTCGCTGGCTCCCACTGGCGCGCGGCTGGACCGACCAGCGCGATTTTCCGGCCCCGCAGGGTGCAACGTTTCAGGCGCAGTGGAGACGGCACCGGTGAACGGGCGCGACCTCGTGTTTGCATCGATCCGCTCGGCGCTCGGCGTCAATGGCCGGGAAGCACCGCGGCGCGAGGCTGTTGCTGATCGCCTGCGCGAACACCCGGTCGGCGTCGTACCGCGTCGCGGGCACCTTCCCCCTGACCAACGCGTCAGCTTGTTTGCCGACATGGTCACGGCCGCGGCCGGCAGTGTGACGCGCGTTAGCGCCGCCGCCGATATTCCAAGCTCGGTCATGGAGTTTCTGCGGCGACACAATTTGCCGCTGACGGTACGACGTGGGGATGACGCGCGACTGGCGGCGGTTCCGTGGGAGCGCGAGCGAACGCTCGAACTGACGGTCGGACCGTCCGACGGACAGCAACTTGCGTCGGTGTCGTACGCCTTCGGCGCCGTGGCTGAGACTGGAACGCTGGTGCTCGCGTCCGGCGCGGACAATCCGACGACGCTAAACTTCCTGCCCGACAACCACATCGTCGTGGTTGACGCCAATGACGTCGCGGCGGACTTCGAGAGCGTATTTGCACGGCTGCGCGCGCGCTACGGCGAGCGCCAACTACCGCGGGTCGTCAATATGATTACCGGCCCATCGCGCTCCGCCGATATACAGCAGACGCTGATCCTCGGCGCGCACGGTCCGCGCCGCCTTCACGTCATCATATGCGATTGAGTTAACTATGTTTTTGATTAGACTCGCGACTCTCGGCGGGGGTGCCGGAGGGGCGCGCATTTTTTGGATTTTGTCGGTGGGATTTCGTAATATCCGGCTCAACTGCGGGCAGGATGCCGGCGGGGCAGGAGCACGATGGCGGTCAAGTATTTTGGAACCGACGGTATCCGGGGGCGCGCCAACGGCGTGATCACGCCGGAGCTTGCACTCAAGGTCGGACAGGCCGCCGGATTGATCTTTCGCAACGGCGAGCACCGCCATCGGGTGCTGATCGGCAAGGACACGCGTCTGTCCGGCTACATGATCGAGACCGCCCTGGTGGCTGGCTTCACATCGGTCGGGATGGATGTCTTGTTGACCGGGCCGATCCCAACGCCCGGCGTCGCCATGCTGACCCGCTCGATGCGCGCCGATCTCGGCGTCATGATCTCGGCGTCGCATAATCTTTATGACGACAACGGCATCAAGCTGTTCACGCCCGATGGCTTCAAGCTGTCCGACGAGGTCGAGGCCCAGATCGAGCGCCTGATCGCGGGGGATCTCTCCAAGAAGCTCGCCAAGCCGGAGGCGCTCGGCCGGGCCAAGCGCATCGACGGTGTGCAGGATCGCTACATCGAGTTCGCCAAGCGCACGCTTCCCAAGAACATGTCGTTTGAGGGGATGCGGGTCGTGATTGATTGCGCCAACGGCGCGGCATATAGCGTCGCGCCCGCGGCGCTGTGGGAACTCGGCGCTGAGGTCTTCTCGCTTGGCGTCGAGCCAGATGGCTTCAACATCAACAAGGAGTGCGGCTCGACGGCGCCCGAAGCACTTGCGCGCAAGGTGCGCGAGATGCGCGCCGATATCGGGATCGCGCTCGACGGTGATGCCGACCGCGTCGTGATGGTCGATGAGCGCGGGCATATCGTCGATGGCGACCAGATCCTCGCGGTGATCGCGGAGAGCTGGCGCGAGGACGAGCGGCTGTCGCGCCCCGGGATCGTCACCACCATCATGGCGAACTACGGTCTGGAACGCTTTCTGGGCTCGCTTGGGCTTTCGACGCTGCGTACGCCGGTCGGCGACCGATATGTGCTGGAGCGCATGCGCGAACAGGGGTTCAACGTCGGCGGCGAGCCTTCCGGTCATGTCATCCTGTCCGACCACACCACGACCGGCGACGGATTTGTCGCCGCCCTGCAAGTACTCGCCGTGGTCAAGAAGCGCGACCAGCCGGTGTCGGCGGTCTGCCACCGCTATGATCCGCTGCCGCAGATCACCAAGAATGTGCGCTACCGCGGCGGGGCGCCGCATGAGCACGCCAAGGTGCTGTCGGCGATCGCCGACGGCCAGGGCCGACTCAACGGCCACGGCCGGCTGATCGTGCGGCCGTCCGGCACCGAGCCGGTCGTCCGCGTCACCGCCGAGGGGGACGACCGGGCGCTGGTCGAGGATGTAGTTGACGGCGTCGTCGACGCCCTGACCCAGGTCGCGGCGGCCTAACGGGCAGCTCCCTTCTTTCCGGTCTACCCCGTCCATCTTTTGGCCTTGACGCTCCGCGAGCGCTTCTTTATTCGCGGCGCCGGGACACCCTTCCCCAACGAAGGGCGCCCATCTGGAAGGATGGAGACAATGGCAAATCCGATGCCCGGCGTGCGGCCGGTCACCCCGCACTTCTCGTCCGGCCCCTGCGCCAAGCGCCCGGGCTGGAGCCTGCAAGCCCTTACCGACGCTGCACTAGGCCGTTCGCATCGCGCGAAGATCGGCAAGGCCAAGCTCAAGCGCGCGATCGATCTGACCCGCGAGGTGCTTCAAGTTCCGGCCAATTATCGCATCGGCATCGTGCCGGCGTCCGACACGGGCGCGGTCGAAATGGCGATGTGGTCGCTGCTGGGACAGCGGGGCGTCACCATGCTGGCGTGGGAGTCGTTCGGCGAAGGCTGGGTGAGCGACGTCCTCAAGGAGCTCAAGCTCAAGGACACGACCGTGCTCAAGGCCCCTTACGGGGAATTGCCCGATTTCGCCAAGGTCGATTTCGCAACCGACGTAGTGTTCACCTGGAACGGCACCACGTCCGGCGTGCGCGTGCCGAACGCGGACTGGATTCCAGCAAACCGCCAAGGGTTGACCATCTGCGACGCGACTTCGGCAGCGTTCGCGCAGCCGCTCGAATTTGCCAAGCTCGATGTGGTGACGTTCTCCTGGCAGAAGGCGCTCGGCGGCGAAGCCGCCCATGGCATGCTGATTCTCTCGCCGCGCGCGGTCGCTCGCCTCGAGACCTATAAGCCGCCGTGGCCGCTGCCGAAGATTTTTCGGATGACCAAGGGCGGCAAGCTCAATGAGGGAATTTTCGAAGGCGAAACCATCAACACGCCTTCGATGCTGTGCGTCGAGGACTATCTCGACACGCTGCAATGGGCCAGATCGGTCGGCGGGCTCAAGGCGCTGATCGCGCGCGCCGACGCGAACACCAAGGTGATCGCCGACTGGGTTTCGCGCACCCCATGGGTCGAGTTTCTGGCGCGCGTGCCCGCGACCCGCTCGAATACCTCGGTATGTTTGAAGGTCGTGGACCCCGCCATCACGTCGCTTTCCGCCGACGCGCAAAGCGCGTTTGCCAAGGCGCTCGCGGGTGCGGTCGAGAAGGAAGGCGCCGGCTACGACCTCGGCCATTACCGCGATGCGCCGGCTGGCCTGCGGATCTGGTGCGGCGCGACCATCGAAGCGAGCGATGTCGAGCTATTGACGCAGTGGCTCGATTGGGCCTTTGCCAAGACCAAGGACGCCCTGCCGAAGGCGGCGTAGTCCTGTCTAACTCTCCCAGCTTGCGGGGAGTGTTTGAAACCTTGAGAGCCCGTGCCGCAGATCGTGCGGTCAATAAACTGAGATGATCATGACTCCCAAAGTTCTGATTTCAGACGCCCTGTCGCCGGCGGCGGTGCAGATCTTCAAGGATCGCGGCGTCGAGGTCGACTTTCAGCCGAACCTCGGCAAGGACAAGGACAAGCTTGCCGCGCTGATCAATGGTTTTGACGGACTTGCGATCCGCTCCGCCACCAAGGTGTCGGCGAAGATTCTCGAGCATGCCAAGAGCCTGAAGGTGATCGGGCGCGCCGGCATCGGGGTCGACAACGTCGACATCCCGGCGGCCACCGCCAAGGGAATCATTGTGATGAACACGCCGTTCGGCAATTCGATCACGACCGCAGAGCACGCGATCACCCTGATGCTGGCGCTGGCGCGGCAGATTCCGCAGGCGGACGCGTCAACCCAGGCCGGCAAGTGGGAGAAGAACCGGTTCATGGGGGTTGAGATCACCGGCAAGACGCTGGGGGTGATCGGCTGCGGCAACATCGGTTCGATTGTTGCGGATCGCGCGGTCGGCCTGCACATGAAGGTGATCGCCTACGATCCCTTCCTGTCGCCCGAGCGCGCTATCGATCTCGGCGTCGAGAAGGTGGACTTGGCCGAGCTGCTCCGCCGCTCCGATTTCATCACGCTGCACACCCCGCTCACCGACAAGACCAAGGACATTCTCGATGCGCGCGCGTTGGCGGCAACCAGGCCGGGCGTGCGGATCATCAACTGCGCGCGCGGCGGGCTCGTCGATGAGGCGGCGCTGCGGGCGAGCCTCGATTCCGGCCACGTAGCCGGCGCGGCATTCGACGTGTTCGTGGATGAGCCGGCGACCGCTAATCCGTTGTTTGGACATCCCAACGTGGTGTGCACGCCGCATCTCGGCGCCGCCACCAGCGAGGCGCAGGAGAACGTGGCGCTGCAGGTCGCCGTGCAGATGTCGGATTATCTGCTGCGCGGCGCGATCTCCAACGCGGTCAACTTTCCATCGATCACCGCCGAGGAGGCGCCGCGTCTGAAGCCTTTCATCGCGCTCGCCGAGAAGCTCGGCTCATTCGCCGGCCAGTTGACCGAGACCGGCATCAAGGAGGTGCATCTCACCTACGAGGGCGCGGTCGCGAGCCTCAAGACCAAGGCGCTGACGTCGGCTGCGGTCGCGGGCCTGCTGCGCCCCATGCTGCAGGAGGTCAACGTGGTGTCGGCGCCGAGCATCGCCAAGGAACGCGGCATTGTCGTCGAAGAGACGACGCGCGAGGCCGGCCATGACTATGACAATCTGATCACGGTCACCGTTGTCACCGAGAAGCAAACGCGACACGTATCGGGTACGGTGTTCGCGGACGGACGTCCCCGCATTGTCAACATCAAGGGCATCCGCATGGACGCCGAGTTCGGCCCCTCGATGATCTACATCACTAACCTGGACAAGCCCGGCTTTATCGGCAAGTTCTCCTCCACACTTGGCGACGCCGGCATCAACATCGCGACCTTCCACGTGGGACGTGACGCGCCCGGTGGCAACGCCATCGCCCTGATCGAGGTCGACGGCGACGTGCCGCCGGAGGTGCTGGCCAAGGTGCAGGCGCTCCCGCAGGTGCAGCAGGCAAAGCCGCTGAAGTTCTAGAGCGACGCGCTTGCGCGGTCGCAATGCTTCGGTGAATGTCGACAGGTAACGAGCCCTCAGGGGAGGGAAGGCAACGTCATGGCCAATGTGGTGGTGGTCGGCTCGCAATGGGGCGACGAAGGCAAGGGTAAGATCGTCGACTGGCTGTCGGAGCAGGCCGACATCGTTGTGCGCTTTCAGGGCGGGCACAATGCCGGCCATACCCTAGTGATCAACGGCACGACCTACAAATTGTCTTTGCTGCCGTCCGGCGTGGTGCGATCCGGCAAGCTGTCGGTGATCGGCAACGGGGTCGTGCTCGACCCGCGGGCGCTGATCGAGGAGCTGGATCGGCTGGCCGGGCAAGGCGTGAAGGTGACGCCGGATAATCTGCGCATCGCCGAGAACGCGACCCTGATCCTGTCGCTGCATCAGCAACTCGATGCCATCCGCGAGCAGGCCACGACTCGCATCGGCACCACCCGGCGCGGCATCGGCCCGGCCTACGAGGACAAGGTCGCGCGACGCGCGATCCGGCTGATGGATCTCTCGGATCCGAAGTCGCTCGACCTCAAGATCGAGCGGTTGCTCGCGCACCACAATGCGCTGCGTCGCGGTCTCGGGATCGACGAGATCAGCGTGAAATCGATACGTGACGAGTTGTTGAGCGCTGCTCCGCGCGTGCTGCCGTTTATGGATTCGGTCTGGTCGCTGCTCGATCAGAAGCGGCGCGAGGGCCGCCGCATCCTGTTCGAAGGCGCCCAAGGCGCGTTGCTCGACGTCGACCACGGCACCTATCCATTCGTGACCTCGTCGAACACCGTGGCGGCGCAGGCCGCGATCGGCTCGGGTCTTGGGCCGGGCGCAATCCACTACGTGCTCGGAATCTGCAAGGCCTATACGACCCGGGTCGGCGAGGGGCCGTTCCCGACCGAGCAGAAGAACGAGATCGGTCGCACGCTCGGGGAGCGCGGGCGGGAGTTCGGCGTGGTCACCGGACGGCCGCGCCGCTGCGGCTGGTTCGACGCCGTGCTGGTCCGGCAGACGACGCGCACCAGCGGTATCAACGGCCTCGCACTGACCAAGCTCGACATCCTGGATGGCTTCGACGAAATCAAAGTCTGTACCGGATATCGCCTCGACGGCCGCGAGATCGATTATCTGCCAGGCGGCGAGCATGCGCAGGCGCGGGTCGAACCGATCTATGAGACGATTGCCGGTTGGCAGGAGAAGACTGCGCGCGCCCGCTCCTGGGGCGAACTGCCGGCTCAGGCCATCAAATACGTTCGCCGGATCGAGGAGCTGGTTGGGTGTCCGGTCGCATTGCTGTCGACCAGCCCCGAACGCGAAGACACCATATTGATGCAAAACCCGTTTGAGGCCTGATTTTTGGGGCGGGTTACCATTTTTGAAAGTTTCGTCGTGGTATGGCGATGTGTCGCGTGCCCAGTCTATGAGGCAGGCGACACAAGACATTGAATTGGTTATGTTCCCGGGGTTGATCGGAACACTGGGCGACCGTCACGGAAATAAGGACGTCAACTTGGTGCCTGGAATCGGATGGCCGACTACTACCCCCTGATCAGCCGCGCCGTCGCTGGTCTCGAACGGAATACCGGAGAAAATCGCCGGTCGTTGTACGAGCGGGCACGCAACGCGTTGCTCGATCAGTTACGCAGTATCACGCCGGCTCTGAGCGAGACCGAGATCACGCGCGAACGCCTCGGGCTCGAGGAGGCGATCCGCAAGGTCGAAGCGGACGTGGCCCGGCGCATGCGCGAGGAGATACCACGCCCGGCGCCGACGCCATCGTCCGCCCAGCGACTGCGCGAAGCGCTGCGTCCTGAACCGGGCGCGCCGCCGCGACCGGTGCTCGGGCCGTCGGCCCCACCTCCCGGTCAGGCCGATACGCCCGAGCCGCCGCCACCACCGCCGCCGCCGGAAAGTCGCCCGCTGTTTGGCCGCGTGATGGGCCGGCCCGACGTTACGGCCGCCGATCTGCGCCGAGCTCCCCCCCGTCCGCCGTTCGGTCCGACTCCGCCGGAGCGCAAGCTGCCGGAGCCTCCGCCGCCCACGTTCACGCCGCCGCCGGAGCCCGAGGTGCTGGAGGCGGAGCATGACTTCGCTCCGCAGCAGCCCGAGACACCGGTCGCCGAACTGCCGCACCCCGAGCCGCCACCGCTTGCGCCCAGCCCGGTCACACCGCCCCCCGAACTTGATCAGCCGCCCGCGCGGCGCTTTGGCGGAATGCCGAACTTCCTCGGCCGCAAACGCTCGGAGGCCGTCGCTCCCGCCAAGCCGTCGCCGGTCGACATGGAGGTCGATCGGGAGTTTGAACCGCACCAGGAGTTTGAACCCTCCGACGACGACTCCCCTTATCGCGACCTCGCCGGTGCGCGTTCGTTCGAACCGCCGCGCATGGAGGGCGTTCGCCCTGCGCCCGCCCCGATCCGTCCGGCGGCTGAGGCGGCCGAGGCGGTCGAGGACAAGGCTTATGAAAAGGGCGGCGTCGGCCGTTTCCTCAACAGCACGCTCGGCACGATTGCGATTGCCGCAGTGCTGATTGCAATCGTCGGCGGCGCGCTGTTCTGGCAGCGCGAGGCGATCAAGGCGGGGCTCGTCGGCATCTTGACCATCGCCCATGGTCCAAGTGCACAGGCGCCGCGTGACACGACCACCGCACCCTCACGCAACAAGATCCCCGACCGCATCGGCCAGGCCGGACAAGCGCAGCCGCAACCCGATCAATCCAAGGTGCAGGAAGCCGCGGCCCCCGGGCATGTGGTTCTCTATGAGGAGGATCCGAACGACAGCAACGGCAAGCGCTACACCGGCACGGTTGTTTGGAGCCTGGAAAACGTGGCGGCCGGCCCGGGCCAGCCGATGGACAAGGCAATCCGGGGTGACATCTCGATCCCCGAACGCAACATGACGGTGACGTTCACCATCCGCCGCAACACCGACAAGGACCTGCCGGCGAGCCACACGGTCTCCATCAATTTCACCTTGCCGGCGGATTTCTCCCACGGCGGCATTCAGGAAATTCGCGGATTGTTGATGAAACAATCCGAATCGACGCGCGGCGTGGCGCTTGCCGGCCTGTCGGTCAAGGTCACGACCGGGTTCTTTCTGATCGGGCTGTCGGCCACCGAAGGCGACGTTCAGCGCAACATCCAGATGCTCAAGGAGCGCGGCTGGTTCGACATCGCGATCGTCTACAACGACAATCGCCGCGCCATTCTGGCCGTCGAAAAGGGACCGCAGGGCGATCGGGTGTTCAACGACGCATTCGCGGCCTGGGGACAATAAAAAAACCCCCGGACGCGGCGTGCCGCGATCCGGAGGCCTTAGCGGTTTCTGCCGTCAGTGCGCAGCGAGCGCGGCCGGCTGAGCGTGCGGCTGCTCCATGGCGGCGACACGATTTCTCACCGCCTTCTGCACCTTCTCGAATGCGCGCACTTCGATCTGGCGCACCCGCTCGCGCGACACGCCGAACTCGTCGGCGAGCTCCTCGAGCGTGACCGGATCTTCGGCCAGTCGGCGCGCCTCGAAGATGCGACGCTCGCGATCGTTGAGCACGGAGAGCGCATCCGAC
>DATIPA010000148.1:0-1664 GCA_035472475.1 Xanthobacteraceae bacterium
TCGGGCACTATTTGGTCTCCATCGGCGTGGCGTTGCGCCCGCGCAGGACAATGTTGAAGCGGTAGGCCAGCGCCCATTCCGGCTGGGTGTTTTCCAGATCGAACGAAGAGATCATCCGGTTCCGCGCCTTCTCATCGGTCACCGAGTTGAAGATCGGATCGAACGGAAACAGGGGATCGCCGGGGAAATACATCTGCGTCACCAGCCGCGAGACGAAGGAATGGCCGAACACCGAGAAGTGGATGTGGGCCGGACGCCAGGCGTTGTGGTGGTTGCCCCAGGGATAGGCGCCGGGCTTGATGGTGACGAATTTATAGTAACCCTCGCTGTCCGACTGTGCGCGCCCCGCGCCGGTGAAATTCGGATCGAGCGGCGCCGGATGCTGATCGACGACATGGATGTAACGGCCGCAAGCATTGGCCTGCCACAGTTCGACCAGCGCATTCGGCACGCCGCGGCCGTCCTCGTCCAGCACATGGCCATGCACGATGATGCGCTCGCCGAGCGGCTCGCCCTTGCACTGCAGGGTGAGGTCGTTGTCGTTCTCGCGCACCGTCTCGTGGCCGTAGACCGGCCCGGTCAGTTCCGACAGCGTGTGCCGCATGATGATCAGCGGCTTTGCGGGCGAACGCTTGACGGTGCTCCTGTAGGCCGGCGACAGCCGCGGCGGGTGGGCCGTCAAGCTGCTGATGGGGTAATTTAAAGTCATCTCAAACCTCTAAACGTTCTCCGTCATTGCGAGGAGCAAAGCGACGAAGCAATCCATACTTGCTTTGCGGCCCAATGGATTGCTTCGCGGAGTTTATCATCGGGCGCGCATTTGCGCGACCCGGTGGCTCGCAATGACGGCGGGACAGTAGATCTCAGTTCAGTCTCTCGATAGCCATCGCGACGCCCTGGCCGACACCGACGCACATGGTGGCGAGCGCGCGTTTTCCCCCGCGCTTCTCCATCCCGTGCACCGCCGTCAGCGCCAGCCGCGCACCGCTCATACCGAGCGGATGGCCGAGCGCGATCGCGCCGCCATGCGGGTTGACGAAGTCGGCATCGTCCTGGACGCCCAATTGCCGCAGGCAGGCTATGCCCTGCGAGGCGAAGGCTTCATTGAGCTCGATCAAATCGAAATCGCTGATTTTGAGGCCCAGCCGTTCCATCAGCTTGCGCGTCGCCGGCACCGGGCCGATGCCCATGATGCGCGGCGGCACCGCGGCCGAGGCGAGACCCAGGATGCGCGCCCGCGGCGTCAACCCGTGCCTCTTCACGGCGGCTTCCGAGGCCAGGATCATCGCGGCCGCGCCGTCATTGACGCCCGATGCATTGCCGGCCGTCACCGTGCCGGGATTGCGCACGATCGGCTTCAGTTTGGTGAGGCCTTCCAGCGTGGTTTCCGGACGCGGATGCTCGTCCCTGTCGACCGTGATCGGGCCGGCCTTGCCGCCGGGCACCGAGACCGGGACGATCTCTTCGGCGAAATAACCTGATGCGATCGCAGCTCCCGCACGCTGCTGCGAGCGGATCGCGAACGCGTCCTGATCGGCGCGCGAGACCTGGAACTCCTCGGCGACGTTCTCGCCGGTCTCGGGCATCGCATCGACGCCATATTGCGCCTTCATCAAGGGATTGATGAAACGCCAGCCGATGGTGGTGTCGAAAATGTCGGCCGA
>DATIPA010000149.1:0-6572 GCA_035472475.1 Xanthobacteraceae bacterium
GCGTTGAAGCAGGTGTTGCAGACGCCGCCCACGAACCAGCGACCGTAAACTCCGGCCGCGGGGTCGAACACCTTGCGGGCAGGCTCGAACCAGTCGATCTCCCCGGCGGCCTCGGCCCAGAAGCCTGCGGGATCGCGTTGCGCCCGCGCATAGATTTCGTGGTAGCGGCTCTTCACCGGCGCATCCATGGCTCGCGCCCCCTCCTCGATCTAATCCTGCATTTTGAGCCCGCGCGATGGCAATGCAAGCGTGCCATGCGGCCGCATCAGCGCGCTTGACCGCAATCCATCGTGCCGGACATACAACATTGATCTTGCTCAACAGCGCGCGGCCAAGCCGGCGCGCCATGAACCGCAGTGACGCCCTGCTCCCCGGCAATCCGTGATCACCGATCCTTTGTTCATCCTGGTCGCCGTGGTGGCGGTGACGTTTCTCGGTCTCGCCAAGGGCGGCTTTGCCGGCATCGGCATGGCCGCGACCCCGCTGATGGCGCTCACCGTGCCGCCGCTCCAGGCGGCCGCGATCCTGCTGCCGATCCTGATGGTGCAGGACGTCATTTCGGTGTGGACCTATCGCCGCACCTGGAGCGCCTGGAACCTGAAGGTGATGTTGCCGGGCGCGGTGATCGGCGTCGCTGCCGCGTGGGCGCTGGCGGCGCAGGTCTCCGATGTGGGGCTGCGGCTGGCAGTCGGCGTGATCGGCATTGCGTTCGTGCTCAACGGCTGGCTGCGCAAGATGCCGATCCAAGCCAGCAAGCCGACCGCACTCGGCGGCGTGTTCTGGGGCGGACTATCGGGGTTCACTTCGACACTGGTGCAGGCGGGCGCTCCGCCGTTCCAGATTCATCTGCTGCCGCAGAAGCTGCCCAAGCTCACGTTCGTCGGCACCAACATGATCTTTTTCGCGGCGGTCAACTGGTTCAAGCTCGTGCCCTACTCGGGCCTCGGCCAATTCTCGACGCGCACGCTCGCGACCTCGCTGATGCTGCTGCCGCTCGCGGTCGCAACCAACTTTCTGGGCATCTGGCTGGTGCGGGTGATGCCGAACGATCTGTTCTTCCGGCTCGCCTACGTGCTGATGTTCGTGATCTCGCTCGCGCTTGTCGTTCATGCCGGATACGACTTGGCGCAAACGTAAACAATGTCATGCCCTTGACAAAGGGAGCCCGCACACTCGCAACATGCGAGCTCTTGTCTTGGCAGCGGCTTTCCTGATGCGCCTCTCGTCGGCGGACGCATTCGACTTGCAGGGTCATCGCGGCGCGCGCGGGCTCGCGCCCGAGAATACCCTCGAGGCGTTCGCAACGGCATTGAAGATCGGCGTCACCACGCTCGAGCTCGATCTCGGCGTCAGCAAGGACGGCGTGGTCGTGGTCAGCCACGACCGGGTACTCAATCCGGACCACACGCGCGGTCCCGACGGACAATTCCTTGCGGGCCCCGGCCCGACGATCCGATCGCTCACGCTTGCGCAGCTCAAGCAATATGACGTCGGCCGGCTCAAGCCGGGCACCGCCTACGCGGCGGCGTTTCCGCTCCAGCGCCCGATCGACGGCGCCCGCATCCCGGCGCTGCGCGAGGTCTTCGCTCTGACAGAGCGCATGGGCGCCAACGGCGTTCGCTTCAACATCGAAACCAAGCTGACGCCGACCTCGAGCGCCGAGACGCCTGATCCGGAAGACTTTGCGGCGGCGGTCGCCGCGGTCGTGCGCGACAACGGGATGGCGGCGCGGGTCACGGTGCAATCGTTCGACTGGCGCATCCTGATGGCGCTCGCCCGCATCGCGCCGGAGTTCGAGCGCTCCTGTCTGAGCGTGGAAACACCGCAGGACGACACCCTCGAGCGCGGCCGGCCCGGGCCGTCGCCGTGGACGGCCGGCCTCGACATCGATGATTTCGGCGGCTCGACCCCGAAGCTGGTAGCGGCTGCCGGGTGTCACGTGTGGTCACCCTATTATCGCAACGTGAACGCGGAGGTCATGGCCGACGCCAAGAGGGCCGGAATTCGCGTGATCCCCTGGACCGTCAACGAGCGCGCCGACATGGAGCGCTTGATCGATCTTGGGGTCGACGGCCTGATCAGCGATTATCCGGACCGGCTGCGCGCCGTGCTGGCGGACATGGGAATTCCGCTGCCGGCGCCGGCCGAGGCAGCCGCGAGCGCGGAAAAACGCGATTGATCACCGCGCGCCGTTTCGCTACGCCGAGTCGTAGAGCAACGGCGGCGCAAAAACAGCCATGGCGAAATCCCCCTACGATACCAACCTCAACCGGCGGGCGGCGAATTACCAACCGCTGACCCCGCTCAGCCTGCTCGAGCGCGCGGCCGCGGTCTTCCCCGATCATACCGCCGTCATCCATGGCGGCCACCGGGCGACCTATGCAACCTTCTACGCCCGCACGCGAGCGCTGGCGTCGGCGCTCGCAAGGCATGGCATTGCGCGCGGCGACACCGTGTCTGCGATGCTGCCCAACGTCCCGGCCATGCTGGAGGCTCACTACGCGGTTCCGATGACCGGCGCGGTGCTCAACGCGCTCAACACGAGGCTCGACGCTGCGGCCATCGCGTTCTTGCTCGATCACGCGCAAGCCAAGGCGATGATCGTCGACCGCGAGTTCGCGCAGGTGATCAAGGCGGCGCTGGCGCGCTCGAAGGTCAAGCCGTTCATCATCGATTACGACGATCCGGTCTTTACCGGCGAGGGCGAGCAGATCGGTGCAATCGAGTACGAAGAATTTCTCCGCGGCGCCGACCCCGAGTTCGCCTGGGCGCTGCCGAAGAACGAATGGGACGCGATTTCCCTCAACTACACGTCCGGCACGACCGGCGACCCCAAGGGCGTGGTCTATCATCATCGCGGCGCCTATCTGCTCGCGCTCGGCAACGTGCTGACCTGCGGCATGGGCAAGCATCCGGTCTATCTGTGGACGCTGCCGATGTTTCACTGCAACGGCTGGTGCTTCCCGTGGACGCTTTCGGTGGTGGCCGGGACCCACGTGTGCCTGCGCCAGGTGCGGGCCGCGCCGATCTACGACGCGATCGCCTCCTACAAGGTGACGCATCTCTGCGGCGCGCCGATCGTGATGTCGACCTTGCTGGCCGCGCAGGCGGCCGAGAAGAAGCCGTTGCCGCATCGGGTCGAGTTCATCACCGCGGCTGCGCCGCCGCCCGAGGCCGTGCTCGCCGCCATGCAGGCTGCCGGCTTCAACGTCACCCATGTGTATGGCTTGACCGAGGTTTACGGTCCGGCGGTGGTCAACGAATGGCACCTTCATTGGGACAAGCTCGCCGGCCCCGAACAGGCGGCACGCAAGGCGCGCCAGGGCGTGCGTTATCCGGTGCTCGACGCGCTCGACGTGCTTGATCCCACGAGCATGAAGCCAGTGCCGCGCGACGGCGCAACGCTCGGGGAAGTCATGTTTCGCGGCAACGTGGTCATGAAGGGCTATCTCAAGAACAAGGCCGCGACCGACAAAGCCTTCAGGGGCGGCTGGTTTCATTCCGGCGATCTCGGCGTCATCCACCCGGACGGCTACGTGCAGCTCAAGGATCGTTCCAAGGACATCATCATCTCGGGCGGTGAGAACGTCTCCTCGATCGAAGTCGAAGATGCACTCTACAAACACCCCGCGGTGGCGGCCGCGGCGGTCGTGGCCAAGCCCGACGAGAAATGGGGCGAGACGCCGTGCGCATTCGTCGAGCTGCGCGACGGCGAGCGCGCAACCGCGGAGGAACTGATCGACTGGTGCCGTCAGCACCTTGCCAAGTTCAAGGTGCCGCGCCACGTTGTGTTTACCGAGATCCCCAAAACGTCGACTGGAAAAATTCAAAAGTTCAGGTTGCGCGAGATGGCAAAAGACGTCTGACGGAACCTCGATCCCGTGGCCCAGTTCCTGTATTGATCTACCATCCGCAGCGCGAATGTCCGCTATATTGATTAGCGGGTTGCGCCACTATATCGACAGTCGTGCCGAAGGAAACGAGGAGGCCACGATGGTTCGGGAGACCGGAAACACGTTGTCGCTCGATCGTCGTCGGGTGCTAGGTGCCGCGGTTGGCGCAGCATTCCTCGCCCCCAACATCGCCAACGCCCAGACGCCGCAGCCGGTCGGCTCCGTCGAGGACATCAAGGGCGAAGCTTTTGCCGACTCGCGCGACAAGCGGCGGGCGCTGGAGCGCGCGGCCCCGCTCTATCTCACCGACGTCGTCGCGACCGGACCGGATTCCCGCCTTGTCCTGCATCTCGGCACCATGACCACGCTCAAGCTCGGAGCGTCGGCACGCCTCACCATCGATAAGTTTCTGTTGAACGTCGGTGGCGAGATCACCTTGCAGTCGGGACCGATTCTGTTCGACCGGCCGGAGGATAGTCCGCCGACCGACATGCAGTTTCACAGTTCTTTCGGCTTGATCGCGGTGCGCGGCACGCGCTTCTTCGCCGGGCCGAGCAACAATGTGTTTGGTGTGTTCGTGGCGCGCGGCCGGGTCGCGGTTTCGGGGGCCGGAACCCAAGTTGTCGTAGAAGCCGGCCAAGGAACCAACATCGCGCAGCCTGGCGCGGCGCCAACGCCTCCGGCGCCGTGGGGCGAACCGCGAATCCGTGCGGCGATGGCGAGTGCCGAGATGTGACAAGTCGGAGCGCGGTCGCTCGCGCGGCGGAGTGAGCGGCGATGCTCAAGCCTTTCAGCACAATACGAGTCCCGATCCTGATCGGTGCGGCGGCAGTCGTTGCATTGACGGTCGCCGAATTTCAGATGCCCAGAGACTGGCGCGCTGCCCTGCGTGAAGTCGGCTTCGATCAGGTGCTGGCGGCCGATCACGCGCTGCGGCCCATGAACGCCGACCGCGCGGGTCCGCCCGTCATCGTCGTCGACATCGATCGCCGCACGCTGCAGGCGATGGGACCTTGGCCCTGGCCGCGGGCGAGCGTTGCGCAACTGGTCGATGCAATCGCCGTCCATAAGCCTGCTGCCATGGCGGTCGACATTTTGTTTGCCGACCGCGATCCGCGATCGAGCACTGCGGCCAGCCAACCCGGGAAGCAGCCTGCCGCGCGTCCCGAATTGAGCGCGCTCGCCGAGCAGACGACCGAGGGCGACCAACGATTGGCGCAGGCGGGACGCGCGGTCCCTCTGGTGCTGGGGTTCGTGCTTGATCCGGAACGGTCCGGCGCGCCACCGCACGTGCCGATCATCACCCGCAATGCGCCCCGCCTCGATCAATTGTGGTCGGCCAGGGGCGCTACCGCACCACCCTCGCTCCTGACCGGGCGCGCGAGCGGGCTCGGCGCGCTGTCGCTCCCGGCCAACAGCGACGGCGTCGTGCGTTATGCGCCGCTTCTGGTTGGCGTCAGCGGCAACCTCCTCCCGGGCCTGGCGATAGAGTCGCTCCGCGTGGCGCGCGGTGGTTCGGCTTATCTGTTGCAAGCCGACCCGCTGGTGTTCGCAACCGCCGACCTGCAGATCCCGATCAATTCCGACGCGCTGCTACGCCTCGTGCCAACCTCGTCATCGGCGAGCGCCGCCCGAACCATCTCGGCGCTCGACGTGCTGCAAGGGCGGGCAAGCGCTGACCGCCTTGCCGGCGCGATCGTGCTCCTGGGCGGATCGGCGCCCGAGCTCGGCGGATTGCGCGAGACCGTCGGCGATCCGCTCACGCCCTCGGTTCAGATCCAGGCGAACGCCGTCGAGCAAATCCGCGACGGGCGATTTCCCCGCCCAATCGCACACGCCCGCGTGACGCAAACGCTCCTCGTATTCCTGCTAGGCGCGCTGGCACTCGCGGTAAGCGTTGTCCTGCCACCGGTATTCGGCACGGTTGGGCTCGCGATCATCATCCTGGTCACTTGGGCGGGCGCGATTGCGAGCTCGATCGTGGGCGATCGCCTGGTTGATCCGTTGACGCCGTCGCTGGCCGGAGTTGCGGTCTTCGCGATCGCGTCGATCACCTCCTTTGCGGTGACCTACCGGCGCGAAGTGCTGGTTCGCCAGCGCTTCGAGCAGCACCTTGCTCCGGCCGTGGTCCGGCGCATCGTCGACCATCCGACGCTCATCAAGCTCACCGGCGAGCGCCGCGAGGTGACTTCGCTGTTCACCGACGTGGAAGGATTCACCGCGCTGACCCACCGGGCCGATGCCGAGGCGCTGGTCGATGTGCTCGACCATTACTTTGAAGGCATTGCGGCATTGATCGTCGAGCACGGCGGGATGGTGGACAAGATCGTCGGCGACGCGGTGCATGCGCTGTTCAACGCGCCGCTCGACCTTGCGGACCATCCGCGCCAGGCAGTCGCATGCGCGGTGGCGTTGCGATCCTGGACCGCGTCGTACCGTATGTCGGCGGGCCCCGCCGCCCTACGGTTCGGGCGCACGCGCATCGGAATCGAAACCGGCGAGGCGATCGTCGGCGATGTCGGCCTGCGCTCCAAGCTCGATTATACGGCCTATGGCGATGCGGTGAATGCCGCGTCCCGCCTCGAAGCCGCCAACAAGGAACTCGGTTCATCGATCTGCGTCGGGCCGGCGGCTGCGGCGCGCTGCAACCCGGACACGCTGCGGCCGCTCGGGGCGATC
>DATIPA010000150.1:0-4561 GCA_035472475.1 Xanthobacteraceae bacterium
CTGCGCGCGTGCCCGTTCGTCCCGCCACAGCAGCAGAAAATCCAGAAACCCGTCGCCCAGCGCCTGCCGCCGCAACGCCGTCATGCGCGCCGCGCCGTCAGGCGGAAACAGTTTTGGTCCGGCGTGCATGCGATCGAGGTATTCGCAGATCACCGGCGAATCGTAGAGCACGGTGCCGTCGTCGAGCACCAGGGTCGGAATCTTCGAGAGCGGGTTGTCGCGCATCAACTCCGGATGCGGCTTGGTGGTTGCGGCAACCGTGCGCACCAGGGTCAGCCGGTCCGCGAGGCCGGCTTCGTGCGCGACGATCATCACCTTGCGCACGAACGGCGAACGCGGCGACCAGTGCAGCTTCATCACGACCTCCGATGCAGTCACATGCCGGCAGTACTATGATTTTCGCGCGGCAAACGCTACGTTGGTGCCGTGCAGAGTGAACGCGTGCAAACATCGCCGGCAATGGGCAAAACAACCATACAGGCATGCATACAAACCGCCGCATGCATCGCGGCGCTTGTAACCTGGTGGGCCTTGCCGATCCGCGCCGAAACCTACCCAAACGGACCGATCACGCTCGTCAATCCGTATGCGGCCGGCGGCCCCGCCGATGTACTGGCACGAACCATCATCACCCCGATGGCGGATCTGCTCGGCCAGTCGGTCGTCATATTAAACAAGCCCGGCGGCGCCACCGCGATTGCGGCGGCGTTCGTGGCAGCCTCGGCTCCGGACGGGCAAACCGTGCTGATGTCGAGCGCGTCGTCCCACATCGTCACGCCGGCGCTCACCAAGGTCAGCTACGATGGCATGCATGACTTCGCGTTCGTTTGCATGATCGCGGCGGTTCCGAACGTGTTGGTCGTACGCTCCGGGCTGCCGGTCAAGACCGTGCCCGAACTAGTGGCTCTCGCCAAGGGCGCGCCAGGCAAGCTCAACTACGCATCGGTCGGCATCGGCAGTCAGCCGCATCTCGCCGCGGAGCTGTTCCGGCAGCGCACCGGGATCGATATCACGCACGTGCCCTACAAAGGCGCCGCGCCAGCGACCGTCGACCTGTTGGCCGGCCAGATCGACCTCGCGTTTCTCAATGCGCCGCCGTTGCTGCCGCACATCAAGACCGGCGCGTTGCGGGCGCTGGCGATCGCTCGGCTCAAGCGTGCGGAACAGCTGCCTGATGTGCCCACGCTCGAAGAGCTCGGATTTCCGGGGTTCGACGTGACGACGTGGTACGGCATCGCGGTGCCGGCCGGAACGAGCCCGGAGGTTGTCGCGCGGCTTGCTTCGTCGTTCGAGCAGGTGTTGCATGACCCCGAGGTCAAAGCCAAGCTGGCAGCACAAGGTGCCGAAGTCTTCTATCTCCCGCCGAAGCAGTTCGCCGCCTATCTGGCAGACGATGCGGCGCGGCTGACCAAGCTGATGAAAAGCGCGAACATCGTGGGCGAATGACGATGGATCTTGAGCATTTCCGGCTTGAGTTGAGCGAGGGGATTGCGACCGTCGTGTTCGACCGGCCGCCTGTCAACGCACAGAATCGGCAATCGCGCGAGGAGTTCATCCGCCTGTTCGATGCGCTCAGCGATCGCGACGACGTGCGCGTCGTCATCCTGACCGGGACCGGCAACATGTTTTCCGCCGGCGCCGACATCAAGGAGCGCATCGACCTCGTGCACGAGCCGGGCGACTACATTCGCAACAACCGGCTGGTGCGCGAGTTCTTCTACGCGGCATCCGATTGTGCGAAGCCCGTCATCGCCGCCATCAACGGCCCCGCGCTCGGCGCCGGTTTTGCGCTCGCGCTCGCCTGCGACATCATGCTGGCCTCCGACAACGCCTATGTGGCGATGCCAGAGGTCAACGTGGGATTGGCCGGAGGCGCGCGGGCGCTGATGCGGCACTTCAGCCCGTCCCGGGTGCACGCCATGTATTTTACCGGCGCGCGCATTTCGGCGGCCGAGCTCTATCGGCTGGGGGTCATCGAGGCATGCGTGCCGCACGACAAGCTCATGGACGCAGCGCGCGAGATCGCGCGCGAGATTGCGTCCAAAAGCCCGCTCGCGATCCGCCACCTCAAGCGCACGCTCAATGCGATCGAGGAAATGCCGGCGCGCGATGGCTATCGCTACGAGCAGACCGTCACGGTGGAGCTTTCGAACAGCGAGGACGCGCGCGAGGCGCAACGCGCCTTCGTGGAAAAGCGCAAACCCGTGTTCAAGGGGCGCTAGCTGGAGGAAGCAGCAGGATGCCGTTGCCCAAGCACGTGTTCAATCCGCCGTTCAACGTCGTGCGAACGAGCCACGTCGTGCTCGACGTAACCGACCTTGATGCCAGCCTGGCGTTCTATGAGGGGACACTCGGACTACATCTCGAAGATCGCACCGCGAGCGAGGCCTACCTGCGCGGGGTCGAGGAGCGCCAGCATCATTCACTGGTGCTGAAGAAAACCGCGATGCCGGCGTGCGAGCGGATCGGCTTAAAGGTCGGCAGCGAGGAGGATCTCGACAGGGCGGCCGCGTTCCTCGCTGCCAAGGGCCTGCGCCACGGGTTTGTCGAGGTGCCGTATCAGGGCCGGACCCTGCAGGCGATCGATCCATTCGGCACGCCGCTTGAGTTCTATTTCAAGATGGAGCAGCGCGAGCGCCTGCTCCAGCTCTACGGCCACTACAAGGGCGTGCAGGCGCAGCGCCTCGACCACTTCAACATCTTCTCGCCGGAGCTGCAGGACGCGATAGAGTTCTATGCGCTGCTCGGCTTCCGCATGACCGAGTACACCGAGGAGGACGGCCGCGACGGCCGCATCATCGCGGCCTGGATGCATCGCAAGGGCAACGTGCACGATCTCGCGTTCACCAACGGCGCCGGCCCGCGGCTGCATCACATGGCGTACTGGATCTCATCGCCGCTGCACATCATCCACCTGTGCGATGTAATGGCGTCGACCGGATATCTCGTCAACATGGAGCGCGGCCCCGGTCGCCACGGAATCTCCAACGCGTTCTTCCTCTATGTACGCGACCCCGACGGCCATCGCACCGAGTTCTACTCGTCCGACTATCAGACCATGGACCCGGATCACGAACCGCTGCGCTGGTCGGTGCGCGATCCGCGCCGGCAGACGCTGTGGGGTCAGCCGGCCCCGCGCTCCTGGTTCGAGGAGGGCACCGCGTTTGCCAACCAGCCGGTGCGCAAGGCGCTGTTTACGGCGGACGTGATCATTGCGGCGTGACAGCCGCTACGCCTCGCGTGCGGCGCGCGCGCAGCTTAGATTCGTTGCGTCCCGCGCCCGGAGCGGCCGAAAAGCAAGACAACTCAGAACATCGTGTTAGTGTTCTGCGCCGTCTCCGGGATCGGCTGCACCGTATCCCAGTGCTCGACCACCTTGCCGTTCTCCAGCTTGAACAGGTCGAAGATTGCAAACCCGCGCGTGCCCGGTTCGCGCACGGCGTGGACATGCACGAACACGTAGTCGCCATCGGCAAAGATCTTTTTGATCTCGCTGTGGGTCTGCGGATACTTCTCCTTCAGGAAGGTGATGAAACCCTTGAGCCCTTCCGGACCGTCCTTGGCGTTCGGGTTGTGCTGCGTGTAGCGTGGCCCGAGATATTTCGCAGCTTCCTCAAAATCCAGCTTGTTGAGCGCTGCATCGTAGAGCGCCATCACGGTTTTCTTGTTCTGCTCCATCTGGGCGGCGTCGGCGGCGAGTGTGCGTTGTGCAGGGACCGCCGCCAGCGCGGCGGCAAGTGCGAAGCTTGCAATCAGCAGACGTCGTGACATGGGACCCTCCTGGCTTGGACCGTCACATTTGTGATGGCAGATATAACGCAATGATCGGAAACGCGATCAGGATGATGAGCCGAAGGATATCGGTTATGATGAAGGGAAGCACCCCGTAAAAGATCGTCGAAATCCGCACATCCTCAACCACGCTTTTTATCACGAATATGTTCATGCCGACGGGCGGGTGGATAAGGCCGAGTTCCACCGTCATGACGATCAGGACGCCGAACCAGATTGGATCAAAGCCGAGCGCAATGATGACCGGGAAGATGATCGGCACGGTCAGGATGATCATGGCGAGCGCATCCATCAGGCAGCCGAGCACCAGATAGAGCAGCATGATCAGTGCGAGCACCCCGTAGCGGCCGAGACCGAGGCCGGTGAGAAATGTCGTCACCTTTTGCGGCGTCTGCGTCACTGTCAGGAAGTAGCCGAACAGCAGTGCGCCGATCAGCACGGTGAACACAGCGGCCGTCGTGCGCGTCGCCTCGAGCAGCGAACGGCGGATATCAGGTCCCGACAGCCGGCGGCGAACAATCCCGATCAGGAACGCCCCCGCCGCGCCCATGCCGGCGGCCTCTGTTGCGGTAAAGAGACCGCCGTAGATGCCGCCGATCACGAAGATGAACAGCAGCATCGTCGCCCAGATTTCCTGGAGCGCGGCGATACGCTCCGGCCACGACGCGCGCTTGCCGGCCGGCAAGAAGCCGGGCCGCACCGCGCCGATGATCGAGATCGTGATCATGTACATCGAGACCGCGAGCGCGCCCGGCAGCACGCCGGCGAT
>DATIPA010000151.1:0-40217 GCA_035472475.1 Xanthobacteraceae bacterium
TCGGTGGGAAGGATTGTGCAAGGTTTCGCCTGCTGCCGCCGGAGACGCAAGCCGCATGCAGCGTGCGTGATGAGGGTATGATGAAACAGGTGATCGACCGCCGGAGCACCGCATGCCGCGCAATTTCACTCGACGCCGCACCATCACGGGGATCGCGGCAGGCCTCGTATCCGGCCCGGCGATCCTCGGCCGATCCTTGGCACAGGACACCCCGCTCCCGAACCCGCCGAACCTGCCGGCGAGCGATGCATTGCTGTTGCGGCCCGGCGATCCCAGCTACGAAACCTACGAGCCAGCCAGCAACGAACGCGTGCTGCTGCGCCCGCGGTTGCGCGCCCTTTGCAAGACCTCGAAAGCGGTGTCCGTCATGGTCGAGTGGGCGCGCACCAACGGCCTGCCATTTGCGTTGCGCAGCGGCGGGCACAGCTACGAGGGCTTTTCGCAAAGTGCAAGCGTCGTCATCGACACCCGCCTGATGAACCACATCGAATTCAATCGTCGCGCGCGCACGATGACGGTCGGCTCGGGCGCAACGCTCGCGCCGGTCTACGAGACGATCGGGGCTGCTGGATTTGGATTTCCGGGCGGAAGCTGCCCAACCGTCGGCATCGCTGGACATGCGCTCGGCGGCGGGTTTGGCCTGATCGGGCGGCCATACGGGCTCGCTTGCGACAGCCTGCAATGGCTCGAGCTGATCGATCCGCATGGCGCAATCATCGAAGCCGACGCGCAGCACAGCCCGGATCTGTTCTGGGCCGTGCGCGGCGGCGGCGGCGGAAGTTTTGGTGCAGTGACCAAATTCCGCTTCGCAATCTACCCGATCAGCCAGATCCAAGTGCTCGGCGTCACCTGGGCGTTGTCGCAGGCGCGCGCAGCCCGGCTGTTCAAGGCCTGGCAGGCGTGGGCACCTCAGGCGCCCTCGTCGATCACAACGTTCATGCGGATCAACGGGCAAGCGGACGAAAAAATCGAACTGCATTGCGCCGGTCAGTCGACCGGCTCACAGACGGTGCTGCGGCGCGAGCTGCAGGCGTTGCTCGACATCGCACAGCCGGCGTCGGCTCTGCGGATCCGGTCGCTGTCGTTTCTGGCCGGCGCCAAATTTTTCTTCGGGCCGCCGGCTCAGCCGACTTACTTCAAGGCCAAGTCGGACTATGTGACGACGCCCCTCACCGATGACGGGGTGACCACCTTGCTGACCCAACTCCAGCAAACCCGATCGGTCGTTGCGATCTGCGATTCCTATGGCGGCGCCATCGGGCGCGTCGCAAGCGACGCCACGGCGTTCTCGCATCGCGCCGGCACGCAGTTCTGCATTCAATACTTTTCCGAGTGGGCGAATGTTGGGGACACTGCGACGCATCTTGCGGACCTGCGAAACCTCTATGCCACCATGCGTCCCCACGTGTCGGGCGGGGCTTACGTGAATTACTGCGATCTCGACCTCGCGGACTGGGCGCAGGCCTACTGGGGGGCAAATCTGCCGCGGCTGCGCCAGATCAAGTCGGCCTTTGATCCCGACAACGTCTTCCGGCATGCTCAGAGCGTGCCGCCTCTTTAGGGCACGGCAGGGGAGAACGCTGCGTGCCGACGCGCCGCGCATTTCTGCGCTCAACCGGCTTTGTGCCGGCGCTCATGCCGCTGTGGCCGGTGATCGGGCATGCCGACCAGGAGGGCTATCCGGCTGGGCCCGTCCGATCAATCTGCCCGTTTTCGCCCGGCTCCGGGGCCGACATCAAGGTCCGGTTCTATTCGAACAAGCTCAGCCTGGCGACCGGCAAGCCGGTGATCGTCGAAAACAAGCCGGGCGCGCTCGGCAATATCGCAACCGAGATGGTCGCGCGCGCCAAGCCCGACGGCTACACGATCTACATCGCTCCGGGCAGCTCGACACTGGCGTCGGCGCCGAGCCTGTTCAAGAAGCTCGGCTACGATCCGATCAACGATTTCGAACACATCACGACGCTCAGCGCGTCCGCCTTCGCACTCTGCGTCCCGGCAAAGACCCCCTTCAAGTTGGTCGCCGAGCTGACCGCTCATCTGAAAGACAAGGGCGACGCCGCATCCTACGGATCGATTGCTCCGCCCAGCCTGGTCAGCGCCGAAATCTACAAGACCGCGTTCGGGCTCAAAACCGTAGAGGTCAAATACAAGGAGCAGGGTCCTCTCCTCAACGACCTGTTCGGCGGCCACCTCGCGTTCTTCTTCAGCGATCTGACGACCATCAACTCGCAGCTGAAAGCCGGGCGCATCCGGCCGCTTGCGGTGACCTCGGCCAAGCGTCTTGCTTCGGCCCCGGACATTCCGGGCGCGCAGGAGGCCGGCATTCCCAATATGAACGTCATCACCTGGTGGTCGGTGCACGTGCCGGCCAGAACCCCGAAGTCGATCTGCGACAAACTCGAAGCCTGGTTCAACGCGATCGCGATCGAGCCCGATGTGGTCGCTTTCAACGCCGCGGTCGGCTCCGATGTTCTGCCGGGCAATTCGGAAGCGCTCAAGGCGCTGCTGATCAAGCAGACGGCCGAATGGCGCGAATACGCCCGGCTGGCGCGTATCGAGCCCGAGTGAACAGCTCTCGTTTGTTCGTCGACAGCAAGCCCGGCCGTCCAATGCGGCCGATTTGAACGTGCCTGGGCTCCTGTCCTATCTACTCTAAGTTCAACGCCACGATCGCCTGTTGGACATGCACATGATACCGACGGTCCAAATTCTGGTGCTGCTGCTTGTCGTGACCGCCGCGGTCGCGGTTCTGGCAGCGCGCCTGAAGATTCCGCCGGCGATCATTCTGGTGCTGACCGGGGTTTTGCTGGCGCTTATCCCCGGCCTGCCCGAGGTGGTGCTCGCGCCGGAACTCGTGCTGCTCATGGTGTTGCCGCCGCTCATATACGATTCCGCGGTCGCAATGAGCTGGCGCGAATTTCGCTTCAGTCTGCGTCCGATTGCGCTCTTGGCTATCGGCTGCGTCGTCTTCACCACGCTCGCCGTCGCTCTGGCCGCCTATTGGCTGATCGGCCTGCCACTGGCCGTCGGCTTCGTGCTGGGTGCGATCGTGTCCCCGCCCGACGCAGTGGCACCGCTCGCCATCGCGCGCCGCATGCGAATCCCGAGACGACTCCTCGTCATCCTGGAAGGCGAGGGCCTCGCCAACGACGCCACGGCGCTCATCCTTTACCGTTTCGCGGTGGCGGCCGTCAGCGTCCACATGTTCTCGTTCAGCAAAGCAGGAGGGCTGTTCGTCGCCATCGTGGTGTGCGAAATCGTTTGGGGCATCGGCGTCGGTTGGCTGATGCTACGGCTCCGGCGCTGGGTCAACGATCCGCGCACCGAACTGACGCTTTCCCTGTTGACGCCGTTCCTGGCCTACTGGCCGCCTGACTATCTGGGCGGGTCCGGCGTGCTCGCAACCGTGACCGCGGGGCTCTACATCAGCTGGAACGGTCTGCGGCTGATCAGTGCGGCCACGCGGCTACAGGGGATCTTTTTCTGGGATTTTCTGATCTATCTGATCGAAGGCTTGGTGTTCCTGATCACCGGCTTGCAGGCCCGCACGTTGATCGAACGCATCCACCACTACTCGATCACGGACCTAGCGATTTCGGCGGCGATCGTCAGCGCGGTGGTGATCGCCGCGCGGTTCGTGTGGATGTATCCCGCAACCTATATTCCGCGCTGGCTGTTTCCAGGACTGCGGCGCCGGGACCCATCGCCGCCCTGGCAATGGCCGTTTGCGCTCGCCTTTACTGGAGTCCGCGGCGTTGTCTCGCTCGCTGCTGCGCTGGCAATTCCGTTTGCCACCGCTGACGGTCAGCCGTTTCCCTATCGCGATCTCATTCTCTTTCTCACGTTCTCCGTGATCCTAGTTACCCTCGTGGGCCAAGGCTTGCTGTTGCCGACAGTGATCCGTTGGCTTGGTCTCGCACAGGCTGGGGATCAGGAGCGCCAGGCCGACAGGCTCGAGGAGTACAACGCCCGCCGCCAGGCTATCGAAGCAGTGCTTGAGCGAATCGACCGACTCGCCGAGGAACGAAAGCTGGCGGATGACGTGGTGAAGCCGGCCCGCGCCCATCACCGCGACCGGCTTCGGCACATCAAGCACAGTAGCGATGGGGACGACGATCACCGGCAAAGAACCGAGCTCGACGACGAACTCGCACTGTTGTTGATCGAAGCCGAACGCGAGCACATCAACAGGCTTTCCCGCGCCGGCGAACTCAAAGATGAGGCGCGCCGCCGCATCGAGCGCGAACTCGACTTGCGCGAAGCGGGTATCGCCAACCGGCGCGACGAGGACTGACCCGGCTCACTCCGCTAGTTGCGCGGGCCGACCAAAGCAAACATCGCGCCTTGCGGGTCCTTGCATTGAACGATCCAGCTGCCGCCCGGCACTTCCATCGGACCGTTGATGATCTGGCCGCCGTTGCCCTTCACACTTTCGGTAGCGGCGTCGATGGATTTGACGTTCACGTAGTAGAGCCAGAATGGAGCCGGGACCATCGGCGGCTTGTTGAACATGCCTCCGATCGGCTGGTCGCCCGCCAAAAAGATTTGATACGTGCCCATTGGGCCCATATCATGGGCCTCGCCTTTCTTCCAGCCGAACAATCCGCTGTAGAACGCGAATGCCTTCTGCCAGTCGTCGGCACAGAGTTCGATCCAGCCGACCTGACCGGGCGCGTTAGGCTGAGCCTGCTGATCCTGGGGCGGCGCGCTTTGCTGCTTGAACAGTGCGAACGCCGCCTTTTGCGGATCGGTCACCACCGCGAAGCGGCCGATGTTAGGGATGTCCGTCGGCGTGACATACACCGTGCCGCCGAGCTTCTTGATCCGATCCACAGTGCCATCGACGTCTTCTACGCCGACGTAGCCGGTCCAACTCGGAGGTGCATTCATCTTCTTGGCATTCTCCGGGATGTCCATCAGCCCAGCGACCGACGCCTGCCCGGCCGTCAACAGCGTGTAGGTCATGCCCGGCGTCGGCATGTCCTGCGCGCCCCAGCCTACGACCTTACCGTAGAACGCCTTGGCTGCCTTCGTGTCTGTCGTCATCAATTCGTGCCAAACAAAACGCCCTTGGGGATTCGCCATGTCGGGTGCTCCTTTCGAAACCCTTGCTTCGCGTCAATCGCGATCACACGCACTCTATGACAAGATCATGATAGCGGTGTGATCGCTATTTCGTGGCTACAACGACGCTGGCAAGCCAAAGGTTGCAAGCGTGCGCGATTGGTGGCTCTCCCTGAGCGCAATCTCGTAGCGCTGGTGCGGTGTTTGTGGCCTTGCCCTACACATGGGCGAACTGCGCAAACCTCATAAGGGGCCGGCTCCCGCGATTTTCTTGTCGATGCGAGCCTAGTGGAGCGCTATTGGAGGCGCGAACGCAAGGTCCGCAACGACAGGTGTGCGGGGTTGGATTTGGGAGGTGCGGTTGGCAGACACGCAGGTTCTCATCGTCGGCGCCGGTCCGGTCGGGCTTTCGCTCGCGGTTGATCTCGGCCAGCGCGGCATCCGCACGATTCTGGTTGAGAAGCGCAGCGGGCCAGCGTTCCTGCCGAAAATGGAGCGGGTCAACGCCCGTACCATGGAGATTTATCGGCGTATGGGGATCGCCAAGAGGGTGCGCGCGGCGGGGCTCGACCGCAACGTCCCGATGGACGTCTACATCGTGCTCGATCTCACCAAACCGCCGTTGCTTCGCCTCCCCTATCCGTCGGTCGCCGAGGCGGAAGCGTCAATCCGCGCCACGACCGACGGCACCGCCCCGCTCGAACCGTATCAGCTGATTTCGCAGTACACGCTCGAACCGCTGCTCAAACATGAAGCCGAGTCGTTGCCTTGCGTCGGTCTGCGCTGGTCGACCGAATATGTTTCACATGAGCAGGACCCGGGCGGCGTCACCACCACCGTGCGAACGGCGGACGGCACCACGGAGACGATCCGCTCGGATTACCTGGTCGGCTGCGATGGCGGCAGCAGCGCGGTGCGGCAGGCGCTCGGCATCCGGCTCTACGGCGAAGCAAACTTGCGTGGGTTCCGGCAAGGCCTTTATTACAGCGAAGATCTGTTCGACAAAATTCCGATCGGCAACGGCCCCGGCCATGGCCGGCATTATCACGTCGCCGATGAGGAGGCGACGTTCCTGATCATGCAGGATTCGACCAAATACTGGACCGTGCATGCCTCGGTCGACAGCGATGCCGAGATGCAACGTCAGTTCGAAGAGACGGTCGGAATTCCCGTCAACTACAAAATGCTATCCTGCAACCCCTGGCGCCAGAACCTGCTGCTGGCGGAGCGCTACCAGGATCGCCGGGTGTTCCTGGCGGGCGACGCCGTGCATCTCGTCATCCCAACGGGCGGACTGGGGATGAACTCGGGCGTCGGCGACGCGATCGATCTTGGCTGGAAGCTCGAAGCGACGCTCAAGGGCTTCGGGGGCCCGACGCTGCTGGCATCCTACGAGGTCGAGCGCCGCCAGATCGGCGACCGCAACGTCGGCGCGTCGCGTTACGCCAGTCTCGGGCGGCGGAAGTGGCGCTCGATGTGGCGGCCCAATATCCGCGACAATACCCGCGAGGGACAACAAACCCGCGAGATCCTGACGACGATTGCTGACGTCGAGCAGCGCAAGTCAAATGAGATGATCGGCGCCGAGCTCGGCTACCGCTATGTCGCCTCACCGGTCATCTGCGACATACCGGGCGGTCCCGAGCACCTGTTTCGCACCTACGAGCCGACGACCTGGCCGGGCGCGCGGCTGCCGCACATCTGGCTCGACGACGGCAGCGCCATGCAGGACCGCATTCCGACCACGGGCTACACGATCCTGCGCCTCGGCAAAGCGAAGCACGATACCTCGAAGCTCGCCGGCGCGCTCAAGTCGTTCGACGCGCCAGTAACCGAGCTCGATGTTCCTGACCAGATCGCACGCGAGATCTATGGATACGATCTCATCCTGCTGCGCCCCGACCTGCATATCGTCTGGCGTGAAAATACAGCGCCCGGCGACGCCGTGGAAGTCGCCCGCATCGCCACTGGACATTGACCAAGCTGGCAGAACAGCACGTCCTTAGACGACCGTCTCCGGCTTGGCGAAATTTTCAGCTCGCTCGTGCAGATCGTCGCGCACGCGCTCGAGCTTGGTGCGCAGATCGATCACCGGCGACGCGGCACTGCGCAGGTGCGAAAGGACCGTGGCACGCGGACCAAGGCCTCCGAGCAAGGGCGCATAGGCGCCGGCCGGAGATGCCTCGGGATTACCGTACAGTCGTCCATATTCCATGAAGTTGTCGAAGCGGTCATAGCCTCCGTCGCCCAGCGACTCGCATTCCGCGCCTTCAGCATAGAGGACGTCGTGCGTGTCCAGCCTAACGTGGAAATATTCGATTTCGTCCAGTTCGCGGGCTGGATGGCGAGCGATCGTCAGGTCGTTGAGGAGATAGAGCGCGGGAATAAGGTCGCCATCAAAATAGAGCGCGTGCGTGTCGGAGATGAACAAGTCCGAGCTCGGGGTGTTCGGCCCGAGCGCACCTTGCGCGATGCGGACCGGCTGGATGTTCTCGACCCAGGGTGCGCCCCGCTCCTTCCGATAGCGCCGTCGCGCCACCCAGCGCACCGGCTTTGCCTGTCCCGACCTGGTAACGACCATGTCGCCGATGCGGATATCTTCGATTTTCTTTTCGCCTCCGACGACGCGAATGCGCGTGCCTTTGAGGAAGCAGGGTTTGCCCCCGCTGGTCGCGGCGTCGGCGCCGCGGGGAGACGAGGCGATCCCGAACGCGGCGACGCCGAGCAGTTTTCCCATGGCGATGACGTTGCGACGCGTCCTGCGAATCGCAGCCGATACATTGGCCTTTTCCATCGCGGAATCTCCTTTGTGCTCGCAACGCCGATGATGCTGGGATACGCAGATCTAGCTACGGTGACACGGCTCCGATAAGCCTCACATCCGTCGAGCAAACCCGCAGCGCAAGTCGTCTTGAGAGGTAAGCTTATCTGGCTGTAACTTGCGGCGCAAGAAGCCTCGCCTGCGCGTTGCGCACTCCGAAGTTTGCATCAATGCGTGGTACAAGAGATGCCGAACGGTGTAAGCGGGGTAATGACATCTCACCGGACGCGGCGGCGTCGCGACACGATTGGGGCGACATGATCCGGCCCGTCCGAAGGATGGCGCGTGCGCTGCGTCCGGCGATCGCCCTGTTAGCGGTCTCCATATCGCCCGCGGCCGCACAGGCGCCAGATGCCTACCCCGCGCGCGAACTGCACGTCATTTGCGCGTTTCCGCTGGGCAGCGGTGCCGACGTTTGGGTGCGCTTTTTCGCCGAACAGTTGCGTTTCCGCGCCGGCAAGTCCGTCCTGGTCGAGAACCGGCCCGGGGCCAACGGCAATATCGCAACTGAAAATCTGGCGCGTGCGAAGCCCGATGGCTACACGATCTTGATCCACTCGCCGACCTCGATCGCGGCCAACAAATTCATGATGAAGAACACGCCGGCCGATCTTGAGAAGTCGATCGTGACCGTAGCGACTCTGTTCAAATTCGCACCCTATCTCACGGTCGGCGCAACTCGACGCTGGAGAAATGTGCAGGAGATGGTGGCCAGTTTGCGCCAGCGCGCGGACAGAGCGAGTTTTTCGGCCTCTTCGCCTATGGGTCGGCTGACCGGGAATTTGTTTAAGGAGGCGCTCCAGCTCAACGCTGTCGAAATTCCTAATCGGACATCAGCTGACGTGCTGTACGACCTGCAAATCGGCCGTCTTGACTACGCGTTCACCGATTCGGTGTTTGCGCGCGCGCAAGCGAGCGAACAGAATCTGAAGATCCTGGCGGTCGCCGCACATGAGCGCATGAAAAGCGATTCCACAATTCCGACGTTGGAAGAACAGGGCGTCCCCGGCCTCGATGTTCAGGGCTTCTTTGGGGTGATGGTGCCGGCCGGAACGCCACGGCCTGTGATCAACAAGATCAACGGCTGGGTGGTCGACGTCGTGGCGCAACCGATGACGCGGGAGTTCATCAACAACTTCGGCGCCGATCCGCTGACAACAACGCCCGATCAAGCCGAGCGGATGTTCCTCGACAGCATCAGGGAATGGGGCAGGCTGGTGAAGCTGGCGAGAATCAAACCCGAGGGATGAGACGGGCCATTGCCGAGCGACACTATCCATGAACCATTCGAGGACCTCGATGCGCTCCAATCTGCTTCACACCGCCACAGTCGCTGCAATCTTATTGGCATTTCTTGCATCGACGGGCCCCAGCCGTGCCGGCGAAGGGCCGAAAGAGCTTGCCTACCAGGTGGTCGACCGCAACGCCGACCAAATGGCCAAGATCGGAGACTCGATCTACTACTTCGCCGAACTCGGCATGCAGGAGTTCGAGAGCGCGAAGCTTTTGCGAGATACGCTGCAGGCAGCCGGCTTTACAGTCGAGCTCGGCGGCGCCGGTATGCCGACCAACGTCTGGGCCAAATGGGGCAGCGGCAAGCCGGTGATTGCAATCGTCACCGAGGTCGATGCGCTGCAGGAAGGCTCGCAGACACCCGGCGAATTCGAGCACAAGCCCCTGGTCGAGGGCGCGCCCGGCCATATGGAAGGGCACAACACCCACGGCGGCGTTGCCACCACGGCCGCGTTCGCGGTCAAGGAAGCGATGACACGCTACAACATTCCGGGCACCGTCGTAGTGTCGTTCGGGCCCGCCGAGGAGCAAATCCTCAGCCGGCCATTCCTGGTGCGTGCCGGCTATTTCAAAGACGTTGACGGGGCCATCATCCTCCACATCGGCGACAATTCCTCGACCGGCTACGGGCTGCAGAACTATGCCGCGATCAGCTCGAAGTTCACCTTCCACGGCCGCACCGCGCACGGCGCCATCAATCCGTGGGACGGCAAGGACGCGGTTGACGCCGTCGAGCTGATGGATATCGGCTTCGACAAGCTGCGCGAGCATCTGCGTCCTACCTATCGGGCCCACCGCACGATCAGCATGGGCGGACTGCAACCGAATATCATTCCCGATACCGGACAGATCTGGTGGTACGTCCGCGACGCCAACGGTCCCGACGCAAAAGCGACCTACGACAAGCTGGTCAAAATCGCTGAAGGTGCCGCGCTCATGACCGGCACCACGTTCGACATGGAGTACGTCGCCTCGGCCTGGCCGCAGCTCGGCAACAAGGCGATTGCGGCGGCTGTTCAGAACAACATCGACACCATCGGGTTGCCGCAGTGGACGCCGGACGAAGTCGCCTTCGCCAAGGCTTTTCAGCACGCGCGCCAGGTGAAGGAAGTCGGGCTGAACACCAAACCGACACCGCTCGGGCAACGGCCGCAGTCGACGTCGTCCAACGACAATGGCGACGTGACCTGGAACGTGCCGACCGGTCTCATGGCGTTCCCGGCCAGCGTGCCGGGGATCACCTATCATCACTGGGCCGCGGCGGTGACGCCGACCAGCACAATCGCCCACAAAGGCATGGTGGTCGGCGCAAAGGTGCTGGCCGCCTCCGTGCTCGACCTCATGACCTCGGCGGAGCTGCGCGCGCAGGCGCAGGCCCAGTTCGAGGACGACACCAAGGAGACCAAATACTTCTCGCTGTTGCCGCCCGACGCCAAGCCGCCGCTCGATCTCAACAGGGCGATGATGGAAAAATACCGGCCGGCGATGAGCACGTTCTATCTCAACGCGACGCCGCGGCTGCAATAGCCGCGGTCAGCGGTTGCCGAGCACGGAGCCACGTCCCGCGAGCACCGGGATTGCAAGCATCGCGATCACGAACAGGCCCGTCAACAGCTTCAAGTCGGATGGCTGGAGGCCCAGGGCAAGCGCAAAGCTCACGATCTGATAGTAGATGACAGCGCCGATAACCGGTGCTGCCAGTTGGCGCCCGAGCGTCGCGCGACCGATGAGTTGTTCGCCGACAATGACCGATGCGAGCCCGTTGACCAGGACGCCGAACCCCATGCTGACGTCCGCGAACGCCTGGTTCTGCGCCAGCAGCGCGCCCGCTAGCGCTGACAGCGCGCCGGCCAGCCCGAGGCCCAGCAACGTATAGCGGGCGACCGAAATGCCCTGTGCGCGTGCCATGCTCTGGCTGGCGCCGACCGCGCGCAAGGCCATGCCGATTTCGGTTTGAAAGAACCAATAGAGTGCCAGCAGAACCGCAATCAACAGGAACACAACCAGCGCAATCCTCGCCGCCAGGTTGCCGGTCATAGCTCCCAGCAGATTGTCGAACAGGGTCGAATAGGCAAACAGCGCGATGTTGGGCTTGCCCATCACCCGGATGTTGATGCTGAACAACATCGTCAGCACCAGAATGCCGCACAACAGCGTGTTGAGGCGGAGCCACAGGTGCAGCGATGCGGTCGCAAGCCCGGCCAGCGCGCCGGCGCAAAGTGCCGCCAGCGTCGCAATCCACGGATCGACTCGCGCCGCGATCAGCGCTGCCGCGACGCAGCCACCGAATGGAAACGAGCCCTCGACGGTGAGATCAGGAAACGACAGCAGGCGAAATGGAATCATGATGCCGAGCGCCGCGAACGCGTAGATCACGCTCTGCATCAGAGTCACCGGGACAAGATTGATATAGGCGTAGATGATCGACATCGCCCGCTCCACCCTATCCGAGCAGCATCCGGTCGCTGGCGAGATGAAAGCGATGAACGAGGCGATCAACTGTCAGCGCCGCCTTTTCATCGTCGCGCGCCTCAAACACGATGCGGCCCTCATTCATCATGATCAGGCGGTTCCCGTAGTGCAGTGCGTGCTGCATGTTGTGCGTCACCATCAAGGTAGTGAGATGATCGCGTGCCACAGCCTGTGTCGTCGCCTGCATCACGACGTCGGCGGTCTTGGGATCGAGGGCGGCCGTATGCTCGTCGAGCAAAAATAGTTTGGGGGTCGTGAGGACTGCCATGACCAGCGCGAGCGACTGGCGCTGACCGCCAGACAGGAGTTCGACCTTCTGGCCCAGACGTTCCTCAAGGCCAAGTCCGATCGCGGCGAGCCGTTCGCGATACCGCCGCCGCGCCGTTGACGAAAGACCAAGCCGAAGGCTGTTGCGGGACGCGCGGCGCTCGGCAAGCGCCATGTTTTCCTCGATCGTCATCGGCCCCGCGGTACCGACGGAAGGATCCTGGAAGACCCGCGCGATCGCCGCCGCGCGTCGATGAGTCGGCTCGGCGGTTACATCGCAGCCGTCAACTTCAATGCGCCCCGAATCGATTCGCACTTCGCCCGCAATCGCGTTGAGCAACGTGCTCTTGCCCGCCCCGTTGCTGCCGATCACAACCGCGAAATCGCCAGCCGCGAGGCTGAGCGTCACATCTGCCAGGGCGACACGCTGGTTCGGCGTTCCGGGGTGGAACGCCCTGCGCAGCGCGCGCGCGTCAAGCATGTCCGCTGGTCCGAAACATGCTCTAGTGTCCCGATTCCGAAGTTCGCCACACCTTGCAGCACACCTGACGCGAACTTCGGAATCGAAAGGACACTAGCGAATCTATGATTCTAGTACCCCTTTGAACCCGAAGTTCGCATTCGGGCTCGCGGCACATTGTGTGCGAACTTCGGGTTCGGGGCACTAGTCGATCACGCAGTTGCAGTCGGCGAGCGCAGCCGGCAACGTCTTGCCGGCGGCCTTCAGGCGCTTCGCACTGATGACGGGCGTGTGATCGGCCGGCGTGGGCTTGTAGTTGGCGAGCTCCGTCGACTTGGCGCCATTGAGGATCTGCGCGGCGAGCAGCCCGGCATTGTAACCGACCTTGTTCCAGGACACCGACATGGCGGCAAGGACCACGCCTTCCTGCACGCCCGGCGGCGACGAACTGATCACCGGAATGCCCATCCGCTCGGCGCTCGAAGCAATCGCCGGCAATGCCGGCATCAGCAGGCTTGAGGGAATCGCATAGATGAAATCGACGCCCTGCAGGGCGTTCGTGCGCGCTGCGATGTCGTTCACCGAATCGACGCTGACCGCCCGGAACTCGACATTCTTGGCCTTGGCCGCCGCCTCGGCCAGGTTCTTGCCGGTCACGTCGTTGGCGTCGCCCGGGTTGTAGAGCACGCCGAACGATTTGACGTCGCCGAGCAGCTTGCGCGCAAAATCGATCACAGTCTCGGTCGACTGCATGTTGGACGCGCCGACGAAGCGCGCCGAGCCGTGCTGCCAGTCGGGAACGAGCCCGGCCGCGACCGGGTCGGTTACCGGCGCAAACACGATCGGGATCGACTGATCGCGCACAAGCTTCACCGCAGCCTGCGTCATCGGCGTCGTAACCGTCAGCATCAGATCGGGCTTGGTGGCTTCGAGCTTCGACAACACCTGCGGAACAAGCGATGGGTCGAAATTACAGTCGCTGTAGTCGTAGCTGACGGTCTTGCCTTCGACGAAGCCTTTGTCGGCGAGCGCCTGCTTGAACCCGTCGATGACCTGCTGCAACGACGCGTGCGGGCCGAAACTGGCGATTGCAACCCTTTTCATATCGGCCGCCGGGCTGCGCGTCGCACCCAGCGCAAGGGCCACAAGGGCTGCGGCCAACACCATCCGTTTCATCAGAAACTCCTTCGCGTTTTGTTGGCGCATGATGCCTTCCAAAGTCGCTAGCGACTTCTCGGGATCATGCCTATAGAAAATCCAATGTCGGCCCTCCACCTGTGGCTTTGAGCACGGAGCGCAGCGTGGATGCGAACATCTCCGTACCCGACACGCCGACCATCGGCTGCCGCTTGGTGATTGCAAGATACGAGCCGTCCGTCCCTGTCGCCTCGACTTCGGCAACCGCGTGGTCGAGCGCCGGATCGGCGATCATGCGGCCGCGGCAACGATCAAGCCCGACGGTCGCGAGCGCACAAGTCACCATGGTGTTGACGTTGCGCGGAAACAGCGGCGCGATCTGGCGGACCGGCCCGTCGAAAATGACGGTTTCGCTCGTAATGTCCTGGGCGCGCCATTTCACCGCGGAAAGGTCGATGTTGTCCGGGTGCTTGCGAAACGTGATGGTCACGTCGCGCCACATGTGGCGCCACGCAATGAGCGCATCGGTCCCTACCAACGCGCCCCGCGGAACGATCAACCGGCGGCCACTGCGTTCGGCGGTCGCAACCAGCTGTTCGCGCAGCGTATCATCGGCGAGCGCGGTGACCGATGCTGGCATGTAATCGCAGGATTGCAGAAACGCCGCCGCATGCGTCCGACTGATATCCGGGTGCGCCGCCTCGACGATCAGATCCGGCGCGTGCCGCGCAAAATCGGCGAGATCGTCAAGAACGAGGGTCTTAGGCACGCTCGCGATCTTATCGGAGGATCGATTCCAGACGAAGGCAATCTCAAGCGCTTCGTATTCCGAGCCGGCGATCGCCCGATAAAGCCCAGCTCCAATGAAGCCGAAGCCAACGAGCCCAACCCGAACCATATCCACCTCCGTAGCCGCACCACGCTATCGGAGGCGACCGTTTTTTTCTATATCACGGGTCGAGACGGAGACCACCATGAAACAACAATTCGCGCGCGCGGCGTTCGTAGCGAAGGACGCGTCCGACCCGCTGCGCAGATATCGCGCTGCATTCGTGATCCCAGAGGGAATGGTCTATCTCGACGGCAATTCTCTGGGCATGCTGCCGCATGCCTGTGCAGCGCGCGCCCGCCAGGTGGTCGAGGAGGAGTGGGGACGCACGCTGATCTCAAGCTGGAATGAGCACGGCTGGATCGATCTGCCGCTGCGGATCGGCGGCAAAATCGCCCCGCTGATTGGCGCTGATGCCGACGAAGTCGTGGTGTGCGATTCGGTCTCCGTGAACCTGTTCAAGGTCTTGGCCAGCGCCGTCGCCATGCGGCCGGGCCGGCGCGCGATCATCACCAACGACGACAATTTTCCGACCGATGTCTACATTGCGGAAGGCTTGTGCGGGCTCCTTGGCGCAAATTATGAACTGCGCTTTGCCTCGCCTGCAACCGTCGAGCGCGCGCTCGACAGCGACGTTGTCGCGGTCAGTTTCAGCCATGTCGACTACAAGACTGCCCGCATCGAGGACATGGCGGCCATCACAGCGAAGGTGCAGTCTGCCGGCGCGCTTGCAATCTGGGATCTAAGCCACAGCGCGGGTGCGCTGCCAGTCGACGTGAACGGCGCGCGGGCCGATTTTGCCGTCGGGTGCGGGTACAAATATCTCAACGGAGGGCCGGGTGCGCCTGCGTTCCTGTTTGCGGCGCGGCGGCACCACGCCGACATGCGGCAACCGTTGTCCGGCTGGCTTGGGCATGCGGCGCCTTTTGCGTTTGGAAGTCGTTATGCGCCAGCGGCCGGGATCGCCCGCATGATCACCGGCACGCCGCCCGTCGTTTCGATGGCGTTGCTCGAGCCCGCGGTCGCCATTGTGGCCGAAGCCGGAATTGAGCGGGTGCGCGCCAAATCAAAGGAGATGACGAACCTCCTGATCGAGTTGGTTGCGCGCGAGTGCCCCGATCTAGAGCTCGCCTCGCCGACCGATGCGAACCTGCGGGGTAGTCACGTGATTTTTGCGCACCCGGAAGGATACGCGATCGTGCAGGCGCTCAAGGCCCGCGGCGTGATCGGCGACTTCCGCGCGCCGCACTTCGTCCGCCTCGGGATCGCACCGCTTTATTTGTCCTATGTAGAGCTGTGGGACGCGGTGGGGCGCCTGAAGCAGATCATGGATGCGCGCGAATGGGACCAGGAACGATTTCGAGTCCGCGCGGCTGTGACCTAGAACCGAATGATCGCGCAGTCACACCCGCACTTCAACGAGCCCGTCGGTAAATGAACATGTCAGCTTCGCCGTACCTGTTGGCTGTGCTTGTCGGCCTGTGGATCTCCCCCGCGGCGGCCCAAACCGACGCGCCTAACAATATGCTGACGGCGGCTGGCTTCGTGGTCAAATATCCGGACACGCCGGAGAAGCAGGAGATCTTTAACTTCCTGCCGCCGAACCGGCTGGTGAAGCGTCGGAGGAGCGGTAAGGTTACTATGTCTATGCCGACCCTGGCGGATGTGGTTGCGCTTATGTCGGCTCGCCCAACGCCTACGCGAACTACCGGAATGGCGGTTTCCGCGATCGTGACAACAACGATCGCGTCGTTTCCGAGATGATGCGCGACATGGATCAGGACGACGCACCGGAACAGCCCGGGTCGCCGAACGGCTTGGACTACATCTTCGGCGGCGCCGATTTCTGATCCAACTTTCAGCCAGGGTTCCCCCATCCGCTCCCATGGGCGTTGCCTAACCGTCATCGCGAGCGCATGCTGGCAGCAAGAATAAGTATTGCTGGGAGGACAGCCATGGCCGACGCACCGGTCGTCGCAGTTTCGCGCATGCTCGATGAACGCGGGCTGAGCTCATTCCACATCAAGCTCCTCATCTGGTCGTTTTTTATCGTCCTGATCGATGGCTACGACATTGGCGCCATTGCGTTCGCGGCGCCCTCGCTGGTTCGGGCGTGGGGCATTGATCGCGAATCGTTGGGCCCGGTGTTCAGCGCCAGCCTCGTGGGCATCCTGTTCGGCTCGGGTGTTTTCGGCTGGGTGGGTGACCGCTATGGGCGCAAGGCGGCGTTGATCGGCTCGCTGCTGGTGTTCGGCATCTTCACCTGGATCGCGGCCTACAGCTCCTCGATTACTCAGATGTTCTGGCTCCGTCTGATCGCCGGAATTGGAATCGGCGGCGTCATTCCCAATGTCATCGCCATCAACGTCGAGTCTGCGCCGCGGCGGCTGCGAGCAACGCTCGGTCTCATCGCGGTAGGCTTTGTGCCGATCGGTGGGGCTATCCCAGGGTTTGTGAGTGCAGCGCTGGTTCCACAATACGGTTGGCAGCTGTTGTTCCTGATCGGCGGCATCGTGCCGATTGTCATCGCAGTTGCGGCGATCATCGGACTCCCGGAATCGATCAAGTACATGACAATTCACGAAAGCCAACGCGGCAAGATGGAGCGACTGATCGCCGAGATCCAGCCCGATTTCAAAGTGCCGGCAAATGCGAAATTCGTCATCGAGGACGAAAGGCAGTTCCCGGGGTTCAATCCGGGCTATTTGTTCGACGACGGGCTCGAGATCATCACTCCACTCACGTGGCTGCTGTTTGCGCTAAACCTGATGGGCTTTTTCTTTCTGCTGAGCTGGACGCCGACGTTGCTCACCGCGGCCCATCTACCGCCAGCGACGGCAGCTCTGGCCGGCGCATCACTGCAAATTGGCGGGACCGTCGGCACGTTGTCTATGTGCGGGTGGCTTGCCAAGCACCGCTTTCTCGCGATCTCTCTTCTGTTCATCATCGCCGTCCCGATTGTTGGCTCGATCGGCTACACCGGCGTGACCTCGGAGACCGCCCTGCTGATCGCGACCTTCTTCGCGGGCTTCTGCGTGCTTGGGATTCAGTCCGGCATCAATGTCGCGGGCGCAATGATCTACCCGACCTCGCTGCGTGCCAACGGCTCAGGCTGGCAGCTTGGTATCGGCCGGCTCGGCTCGATCGTGGGCCCGCTCGTGGGTGCGCTGTTCGTCGCCATGCCGGTTCAGCAGCTCTACATGTGGGCGACGCTGCCGTTCGCGCTGGGCGCCGTGGTCTGCTTTACGATCCATCGGCTCAACACGGCGCGGCTTGCGGAACGCCCATGGTTGCGCGAAGGCGAGCCGGCCCGGGCTGCGTAAGCCGCCGGCATCTCGACCCGAAGCGCGCCGATTCAGTCGGCCGGACAGCGTTCTCGTTTTTGTCGCATTTGTGCGGAAAACCCAACCGGCTGTCTGGGCAATGGTCCAGCAGGATTTGCCGAGGGGATATGGCCGCATGCCGGGAATGATCAACCGAAACGGACGGGCGATTGGCCTCGCCATCGCTGTTCTGGTGACCACAGTCGGGAGTGCGTCGGCGCAGACGCGGCACGATTGCGGCGGCCCCAATCGAGCGCAGTGGATCGCGGCCTGCAGCATTGTTATCGACAATCCGCGCGAGCAACCGAAAGCACGCGTCAAGGCGCTGAAATTCCGCGGGGCCGCCCATCACTTCCAGGGCGACTTCAAGGCAGCGATCGCGGATTTCAGCGCCGTGCTGGCGATTGACCCGAATGACTTCGAGGCGTTGAGCGATCGCGGCCTTGCCTATCAGGCTTCCGGCGACTCCGATCGCGCGCTGGCCGACGATGACAAGGCGATCGCCGTCAATCCGAAGTTCGCCTTCGCCTATTTCAATCGTGGAATCGTCGAAGACGCAAAGGGCGATTTTGCCAAAGCGCGCCAGGACTACGACGAAGCGATCCGCCTCAAGCCCGAGTACCCGGCCTTCTATAAGAACCGCGGGCTTCTGCGGCAGCGGCTAGGTGATATCGAAGGCGCGATCGAAGATGCGAGCACAGCGATTGGCATCAACGACACTGATGCCGATGTCTACGTCAATCGCGGCAACGCCTACCGGCGGGTCCATGCGCTCGATAAAGCGCTTGGTGATTATGAGACCGCGATGAAGTTGCGGCCGAATTCCCCTGCGCCCTATATCGGCCGCGGCAATGTACGTGGAATGCAAGGCAACTACGATGCCGCCATCGCCGATTTCGATACTGCGATCAAGCTCAATCCCAAGGATATCGATGCCTATCTCAACCGCGGCACCGCGCAGGCACAAAACGGCGACGTCGTCGGTGCGGTTGCGACCTACGATACGATCCTGCGCCAGTGGCCCGACGACGCGCCGGTCTATGCCAACCGCGGCTTCGCGCGGTTTGCGGCCGGTGATTTCGTTGGCGCCGCGGCGGATTTCGAACGCGCCGCCCAGGGGATGCCGGCCAATCCCTATGTGCCGCTGTGGCGCTATCTGGCCCGCGCCCACCTTGGCGAGAAGGACCCTGCCGAGCTTGAACGCAACCTCAAATCCATCGATCAGACTGCGTGGCCGGCGCCGGTGCTTGGGCTCTTTCTCGGCCGCGACAAACCGGAGGCGGTTCTCGCCGCCGCGGCCCAAGGCGACGCTACCGGGCGTGCCGATCGCGACTGCGAGGCCGCCTTCTATCTCGGCGAGTTTGCTGCGCTCGGGGGCCGCCGCGAAGACGCGCTGACGCTGCTGCGCCAAGCCGGCGATCAATGCCCAGCCGGCATGACCGAGCGCGCTGCTGCGCGCGGCGAAGCGGCGCGCCTCGCAAAGTGAACCGGCCGCATGCCCGGCCTCGCTTGCAATATCCTTTCATAGCTGTGGCTCCCCGTTGGCCCAGCGCGAAGCAACGCCAGGATGTCCACGGTTACTCCAGGCCACGGATCGCGCGCCTGATTAGTCACTAGCCCACAGCGACGCGCGCGTCGTTGTCCGGCAAGTCCGATTGCGCTGCGACGCACGCGCATTCGTCCTGTCATAGCTCCCCTGCATTCCGGCGTGCGGTGGCCAGCAAGTTTTGAGCCATATTATTGGTGATGAACGCGTTGGCGGTTTTCGCACAGTCAATTGCATGACGCAGATGTTGCACATTTCCGCATGGTTGCGGGATAGTCGGTGTTGATCACCCATGGATGCCGACGCGGCACGGCAACTGGACGAGATTCGATGTCAAACGATAAGCCAAATTCCGGGGCGATCCGGTTCGACCTGCAAGAGCGCAGCACCTATCGTTTCTGGCTGCTGGTCACGCAGATGCAAAAATGTCTCGCCCAATTCTACGTTGCCCGCATAGGACGGCCGGCGAATGGGTGGAAAATCATGATGGTGGCCGGACGGCGCGCCCAGGTTTCGGCGGCGGAGGCCGGTTCGTTGACCGATCTCGAACCCGACAAGGTAACCCGGATCGTTGACCAACTCGTCGCACAGGGCCTCATGATCCGAACTCAGGAAAGCGCCGACCGACGTCGCGTCCGGTTGTCGCTGACCTCCGCCGGGCGGCGTGTCTACCACCAGTTGGACGATGTTCGGCGCGCAATTGAGATCGATTTCCTGGGCGCCTTGGCGCCCCGCGAGCGCGCTTCGCTTTATCGATTGCTCGACAAGCTACAGGTACGGGCGGCGGCGATGTTTTCCGGCGCCCGGCCCTGGGCCAAGTATGAGATCAAAGCGCAATTGGCGTCCGGCCGAGGCGACCCGCACGACGCATCAGCCGGTGACGCCGATGCGCGCGCGGGTTCCGGCGAGCTGTGATCGGAGGCGGAAGCCTACTCGCCACGCACCGCGGCAAACCCGCTCGATGCGCGGCACGACGCGTTCGCCGACGTGGAGCAATACTTCACGTGCCTGCTCGGTAGCAACGACGCCCAAAAGGAGGATGCGATGGCAGCAGCGCATGACGTCATGACGCTCACGCGGGTCGGTCCCGGCACCCCGATGGGCAACCTGTTGCGGCGATATTGGATCCCGGCGCTCATGAGCGAGCAACTTGCCGAAGCTGGCGGCGCGCCGACACGCGTCCGGCTGCTCGGTGAGAACCTCGTCGCGTTTCGTTCGCCCGACGGCCGCATCGGTCTCGTCGAGGAAAACTGCCCGCACCGTGGCGCGTCACTCGCCTACGGCCGCAACGAGCCCGGCGGGCTGCGGTGTCTCTATCACGGCTGGAAGATCAACACGGACGGCGGGGTGGTGGAGACGCCGGCCGAGCCACCGGAAAGCACGTTTGCCAAGCGGATCTGCCACACTGCTTACAAAGTGCGCGAGGCCGGCGGCATTGTGTGGACGTACATGGGCTCGCGCGACAAGGAACCGGTCGTTCCGCGCTTTCCATGGCTCAATCTCAAGCCACCTCACCTGCTGATCGCGAAGATCTACCAGGACTGCAACTACCTGCAGGGTCTTGAAGGCGATATCGACCCGGCGCATCCCAACTACCTGCATAAGGATCTCACCATCGACGACAACGCCAGCTGGCGTGGCGCGGGGTGGAACTCGATCCACAGCCTGATGTACGACGGCGTGCCTGAAATCTTCTGCGAGGAGACCCCCTACTCAATGCGGGTGGCGGCCGTCCGCAAGACGCCGAACGCAAGCTTCAAATACGTCCGCATCTTTGAAAGCTGCGCGCCGTTTTACTCCTTTGTGGCGGCAGGCCCGCACGAATCGCGCCTGTTCAAGGCCTGGCACCCGATCGACGACGAGCGCTGCTACACATTCTATATTCACTTCGACCCAAATCGACCCATCGATGCGGAGGCAGCCTACCGCAACTGGGGGCATCGCACAGCGCCGCCGTCCTACAAGACGCCGTTCAACAACGCCAATATGCACCAGCAATCGCGCCGTACCATGATGCACAACAATTCCGGCATCGAAGGCGCGGCGATTCAGGACATCGCCATGCAGGAGAGCATGGGTCCGATTTACGATCGCAGCAAGGAACACCTCGGTATCAGCGATAAGGCGGTGATCTTCTATCGCCGGCTGATGCTGCGTCTGATCCGCGACAACGAGGAAGGCCGGCCCCTGCCCGCGCAGGATGCCAATCTGGATTTCGACCTGCGCGGCGTCTCCTGCGATGTGCCGGCGGATCGACCTTGGCAGGAAGCTCTAAAATGGCAGGAAGAGTACGAGCGCGCGCACCCGCTGGTATCGGCCGCCTGACGCGATTTCACCAGCTGTACCAAGTCGGGAGCGCGCCCGAACCCGACCTGACATGGACGAGGATCCATCCGCAGAAAAGTAGAACTCTCGGCTAGCCCGCCGTGATCCCACCATCGACAATGAGCTCCGATCCGGTGGTGAACGCGGACTTTTCTGATAACAGCCATACGACCGCGTCGGCGACCTCGGAGGCGTTCGCCAGCCGGCCAAGCGGGATCTGACGCGTCATTGATGCAAGCGCGCGTTCCGGGTCGGACGCCTGCGCCACCATGTCGTCCACCATGGCACCCGCAACGAACGCGGGATGCACCGAGTTGCAGCGTACCTTTGGCATCATGCGCGCGCCATTGAGGGCAACCGATTTCGTCAGCATGCGCACAGCGCCCTTCGAGGCGTTGTAGGCCGCGAGGTTGTAGCCGCCAACCAAGCCGGAGACCGAGGACATGTTGACGATCGAGGGCGCCGGCGCGCGGCGCAACAATGGCAGCATGTGGCGGCATCCGAGAAAGACGCCGTCGAGATTGACGTCCATCACCTTCCGCCATTGCGCCAGCGACGTTGCCTCCACGGTGCCTATGAAAACGACGCCGGCGTTGTTGACGAGCCCGTCGAGCCGGCCATGACGCCGATCGATCTCATGGGCAGCGGCGGTCCAGGCCGCCTCGTCTGTCACGTCGAGCACAAGGTCAAGACCGCCGCGGCCCGCCAGGTCCGAACGCAGCGCGCTGCCGCCTTCACGCTCGATCGCGGTGCAGATCGCCTGCCCGATCGTGCCCAGCGCGCCGGTGACAAGCACGACGCGATCCTGCAGCGATCCATTCATGTCAGGCGGGGCCGGCTTCAGCTTCCGCGGGCGATCGGCATGTCTTCGGTATCTCCGCTGCGGAAGTTCCGCCGGTCATGCTTGCGCAACTCGATCTTCGCAATGGCAGCACGGTGGACTTCGTCAGGACCGTCGGCGAAGCGCAAGGTACGCTGGTTCGCGTACATATAGGCCAGGGGAAAATCCGCCGACACGCCGGCGGCGCCGTGCGCCTGGATGGCCCAATCGATGATCTGGCCCGCCATGTTGGGCGCCACCACCTTGATCATGGAGATTTCGGCGCGCGCAGCCTTGTTGCCGACGGTATCCATCATATAGGCGGCTTTCAGAGTGAGCAGTCGCGATTGGTCGATCATGCAGCGCGCCTGCGCGATGCGCTCGTGCCAGACGGACTGTTCGGAGATCGGCTTGCCGAAGGCGACACGCGACATCAGCCGGCGGCACATGTACTCGAGCGCCCGTTCGGCGGCGCCAACCGAGCGCATGCAGTGGTGAATGCGGCCGGGACCGAGTCGGCCCTGCGCGATCTCAAACCCGCGGCCCTCGCCCAGCAGGATGTTGGTTGCCGGTACCGCAACATCTTTGAGCGCGACCTGCATGTGTCCGTGCGGCGCGTCGTCGTAGCCGAAGATCGACAGCGGCCGCTCGACCATGATGCCCGCTGCGTCCGCGGGCACGACGATCATGGATTGCTGCTTGTGCCGCTCAGCGCCCGGATCGGTCTTGCCCATCACGATGTAGACCTTGCAGCGCGGATCGCCCGCGCCGCTCGACCACCATTTACGCCCGTTGATCACATAGCTGTCGCCGCGCCGCTCGATCCGGGCCTGCACGTTGGTGGCGTCGGATGAGGCAACGTCGGGCTCTGTCATGAGGAAGGCGGAGCGAATCTCGCCCCGCAGCAGGGGGTCGAGCCATCTGCGCTTGAGGTCCTCGGACGCGTACCGTTCGAACGTCTCCATGTTGCCGGTGTCCGGCGCCGAGCAATTGAATACTTCGGGGGCAAAATGCACCCGGCCCATGATCTCACAGAGCGGCGCATAGTCGAGATTGGACAAGCCCCCGTCGGGCGCACGTGGCGAGCGCGGCAAAAACAGATTCCATAGCCCAGCGGCCCGTGCCTTGGGTTTGAGCTCCTCGACGACCTTGGTCGGCTGCCAGGCGTTGCCGGCGCGGCGGTTTGCTTCGATTTCCTCGTGGAACCGCGATTCGTTGGAGTAGATGTGGGCATCCATGAATTCGAGCAGACGTTTTTGGAGCTCGCGGCTGCGCGCTGAATGCTCGAAGTCCATCGGCGTTTCCTTTGTCAGTGGAAAGCAGTTGCATCATACATGTGGCATGGCCGCCCAAGCCGCGGTCGTGGGCGCCGTCGCGGACCGCAAGCGCATGTTTTCAGTCAATTCCTTCAGTCAGCACGTCTGGTAAATCCCCGCTAACAACAACATAATACCATCGGCTCTCAAGCGATCCAACGATTGCGGCTTACGCAATTGACCAAAAACGTCGATCGCGCAATTCTTGTACATTCATACGGGCGTCACTGTGGTCAGCATAGACTTGGCTTTGTTGCCCCGCACCTTGGGCAAATATCGATGATCTTGGTTGATTGTCTTTCCGACGCTTCGTGTTGCCGATCAGCGGCAATAATCCTTGGTGGGCGCACCTCAGCGAAGCGTGCGCACGACAGTGAACTCAACCATCATACAGACCGCAAGCATGGGACCTGGGGCTCAAGCCAACGGAGCATTGCATGGACGTCGTAACGTTGCCGTCGCGAGCCCATCAGATCCTAGCGCCGCCTTTAGTGCCCGAACGCAAACCGCTCACGGTCTGCATCTTTTGTGGCGCAGCGGCTAGACGGCGAAAACAGTTTGAGGAGCAAACTCGAGCGGCGGTACGTGTGCTCGTGTCACAAGGCCATAGCATCGTCTATGGCGGCGCTAAGAACGGGTTGATGGGCGTTATGGCTGACGAAGCGATCAGGCTGGGCGGGTCCGTCATCGGGGTCATTCCGGCGCTGCTTGTCGACAAGGAATTGATCCACAAGGGCTTGAACGAAATTCACGTCGTCACATCAATGCACGAGCGCAAAAAGAAAATGTCGGACCTTGCGGATGCCTTCCTGGCCTTGCCGGGGGGTGCCGGCACGTTCGAGGAAATTCTTGAACAATGGACGTGGACGCAGCTCGGCATCCATGCCAAGCCATGTGGCGTACTTGACGTCGATGGTTACTTTGCACCACTGCGGTTGATGGTCGACCGGATTGTCGAAGAAGAATTCCTGCACGAGCGTCATAAGGGATCGCTCATCTTCGGCTCGACCATCGAGGAAGTTCTGTTAGGCCTGCAGAATTTTCATGTGCCGCTAGCCAAATATTGATCGAGCATTTCGGCGACCGGCGCGCGTCGGCCGGCAACCGCGCGCGCCGTTATGCTATCCATCCCCCTGGCGATCGGGTGCCCACCCGCGCGGCCAGGGAGAGTTAAATGCTGAGCGTCGAGAGGCCAGCCGACCTCATTGCCTATGCTGGCCAGAAACTCGGCACCAGCGACTGGATCGTGATCGATCAAACGATGATCGATGCTTTTGCCGAAGCGACCGGTGACAAAAGCTGGTTTCATGTCGATCCCGAGCGTGCAAAGCGTGAGATGCCGGGCGGCCGCACGATTGCACACGGGTTTCTGACGCTCTCGCTCGTCGCGCACCTGTCTACGACGATCTACGAGATCCGCCGGCGCCGACGTGGTGTTAATTACGGCATGAATCGCCTGCGCTTCACGGCGCCAGTCCCCGCCGGCTCTCGCGTCCGGCTGCACGAGACCCTGAAGGCGGCAGAGGCCATCGATGGTGGGGTCCGCCTGACCCTGGATTGCACGGTCGAGATCGAGGGCGAGCCGCGGCCCGCGATGCTTGCTGAAATGATCGTGCTGGCGCTGGAGTGATCGCGCGGCGCAGACTTGCCGGGTGCGCGGCGCGCTTCTAGTGTCCCGATTCCGAAGTTCGCGTGATCTTGCGGCACTTTAAGAAAAATCTACGAGGAGGAAACATGGGTTCCGGGGTTGCCGCCATGAGCCGCGCCATCGTGCTGCTGACCGTCGGTGCGTTGCTCTTCGCCGCGCTGCCGGCGCGCGCAGCCGACAAGCCGCCTCTCGTGCTCGCGAAGTCGGGATATCTGTACGCTGGCGGGCAAATCGACGAGGCAGCCGAAGGCCATCCGATGGTTGGGCACCTCTACGCCGAGTTCATGATCCCAGCCAAGGTCACGCATCCCTACCCCATCGTCATGGTCCCGGGCGGCAGCCAGACCGGCACCAACTTCACCGGCACAATAGCGGGCGACGAAGGGTGGGCGCAGTATTTTGCGCGGCGCGGCTATGCGGTCTACGTGGTCGATCAGGTGGCCCGCGGCCGTTCCGCCTATTGGGCGCCCGTCTACGGCCCGCTCGCGCCCGCCAACCCGACTTTCATGGAACAGCGCTTCATCGCACCGGAGCGGTTCAAGCTCTGGCCACAGGCGCATCTGCATTCGCAGTTTCCCGGAGCCGGAACGCCGGGCGACCCCTATTTCCTTGCCTTCATGGCGACGCAATTTCCCTCGCTCGCCGACTTCGGCGTACAGCAGAAGGTCAACACCAGCGCGCTGGTGGCGCTGCTCGACAAGCTCGGCCCCGCGATCCTGCTGACTCACTCCCAGTCTGGCGCGTTCGGCTGGCCGGTTGCGGATCAGCGGCCCAACCTGGTCAAGGCTATCGTTGCGATCGAGCCGAGCGGCCCGCCGATGCACGATATCGCTTTCGGACCCGCGCCCGACTGGTTCAAGGACGTCGAGCGCACCAAGGTGTCGGGGCTGGGCGATGTTCCGCTGACCTACGATCCGCCGCTCGCGCCGGGTGCTGCGCTTGACGTGGTGCGCCAGGACCAGCCCGACAAGCCTGATTTCGTGCGCTGCTGGGCCCAAAAAGCCCCGGCCCGTCAACTGCCGAATCTGCGCAAAATCCCCGTACTAATCATCACCGCGGAGGCGTCTTATCATGCACCCTACGATCACTGCACGGCGGCTTGGCTGAAAGACGCCGGGGTCCGTAACACGATGATCCGCCTCGCAGACGTGGGGATCCACGGCAACGGCCATATGATGATGGTTGAGAAAAACAGCGACGCCATTGCCGCCGTGATCGCCAACTGGCTCGCAACCAACGCGCCAGCGAAGGAGCGTCAGTCGCAGGCGCGCTGACGCGGAGCGGCGCGTTGGTCTCGGCTACTCCGCGGCCTGCCGCCAGGGGGCGTCGTGTGCCTTCGGCTTCACTTTCAGACGCAACTCGGTGATCTCCTCGCGCTCGCGCTCGCTGTTGCGGAACAGCTGTTCGAGCCCCGCCAAATACTGCGGCGGGCAATGAATGGACTGCGCCCCGTACCAGGCCGCCGCCTGCATGGTGAAGGCCGGATCGACCAGGTGCGGCCGCGCCAGCGCGACGAGATCGGCACGCCCGGCCGCCACGATGGTGTTGACCTGATCGGCGCTGGTAATGGTGCCAACGCACATGGTCGCAAGCCCTGCCTCGTTGCGGATCTGATCGGCAAACGGCGTTTGATACATGCGTCCATAGACCGGCTTGGCGTCGGGGGTAGTCTGGCCGGTGGACACGTCGATGAGATCGCAGCCCGCCTCCGCGAACATGCGCGCCACGACCACCGCATCGTCGCCGGTCAGGCCGCCATCGACCCAGTCGGTGGCTGAGATTCGCACCGACATCGGCTTCTCATCCGGCCACGCCGCGCGCATCGCGCGAAACACCTCGAGCGGAAAGCGCATGCGGTTGGCCAACGGCCCACCATAGGCATCGGCGCGTTTGTTGGTGAGCGGCGAGATAAAGCTCGCCAGCAGGTAGCCGTGCGCGGCGTGCAGCTCCACCATGTCGAAGCCGGCTCGTAGCGCGCGTTTGGTCGCCGCCACGTAGTCGGCCACCACCTCGTCCATGTCGGCACGTGTCATTTCGCGCGGCACCTGGCTCTGTGGAAAATACGGAATGGGCGACGGCGCGACGATCGGCCAAGCGCCCTGCTCGAGCGGCTCGTCGATTCCTTCCCACATCAGCTTGGTTGCACCTTTGCGACCGGCATGCCCAAGCTGCAGGCAGAATTTGGCACGCGAGTTCGCATGCACAAAGTCGACGATGCGTTTCCAGGCCGCCTCGTGAGCGTCCGAATACATGCCGGCGCAGCCGGGCGAGATGCGCGCATCGCGGGACACGTCGGTCATCTCGGTAAACAGCAGCCCGGCGCCGCCGATCGCGCGCGCGCCGTAATGCACGAGATGCCAATCGCCCGGCATGCCGTCGACCGCTGAATATTGGCACATCGGGGACACAACGACGCGGTTGTTGATGGTCATGCCGCGCAAACGAAACGGCTGGAACATCGGTGCCGTCGGATTCGTGACATCGACGTCGAACCCCTGGCTGCGGGCCTCGCGGGCGGCGACGCGGTCGATCTCGTCGACAAATTCCGACGCGCGCAGGCGAAGGTTGTCGTAAGTGATCGCCTTCGATCGTGTCATCAGGCCGAACGCGAAGCGCGAGGGGTCCATGTCCCAGAACCGGTCGATGTGCTCGAACCAGATCAGCGACACGTCAGCTGCGTGCTGCGTCTTTTCGACCTCCTCCCGGCGCGTCGTCTCAAAATGCGCCAGCGCTCTTGCGACGTCGCGGCCGCCGACAGCACGAAACGAATCAAACAGTGCGCCGGCATCCTCCATCGCGAGCTTGGTGCCCGATCCGATTGAGAAATGCGCGGTCGCCTTGGCGTCGCCCATTAAGACGATATTGTCCTTGACCCAGCGCTCGTTCGAGACGCGCGGGAAATTGCGCCACAGGGAACGGTTCAGCAGCAGGCGGTGTCCCTGCAGCTCCTTGGCGAATACGCCTTCGAGCAGCTGCGCGGATTGCGCTTCGTCGAGTTTGTCGAGACCGGCCTTGTGGAACGTGTCCGGCTGCACTTCCATGATCCACGTGGAACGGTTGGGTTCGTATTGATAGCAGTGCGCAATGAAGATGCCGTACTCGGTTTCCCGGAAGAAAAACGAAAACGCGTCGAATGAGCGCGTCGATCCCATCCAGGCAAACTTGTTGGGCCGAAAATCAATCTCGGAACCAAAATGATCCTGATAGCGGTCCCGGATCGCGCTGTTGGCGCCATCGGCGGCGACGATCAGGTCTGCGTCGTGGTGAACGGCGAGATCCGCCGGAACCTCGGTCTCGAAACGTAGCTCGACTCCCAGTCCGTGTGCGCGCGCCTGCAATAGTTTGAGCAACGTCATCCGCGAGCAGCCGCAGAAACCATTGCCGCCAACGCGTTGCACCAGATCCTTGAAATGAATTTCAATGTCGTCCCAATAGGCGAAATTGTCAGTGATGGCGCGATAGCTCTCGCGGTCATATCTTTCGAGGGTCGACAGCGTTTCGGCTGAAAAAACAACGCCGAAGCCGAACGTGTCATCGGCACGATTGCGCTCGAAGACCGTGATCTGGTTCTCCGGCCAGGCATGCTTCATCAGAATTGCGAAATAGAGTCCGGCCGGGCCACCGCCGACGACGTGGATCTTCATGACATGCCTCCGCTGGCCGCGCGCCCTGGCGACACGTTGAGAGCGCTTCCCTCGCGCGCCTTCAGCCAACCTTCAAAATATTTTAAGCTTAAAGTATTTCGGTTACAATGCGTCCGGCTCCTTGAAGTGAAAAAACTTTAAACTTAAAGTATTTCCGGGTCGCAGAGGCGTGACAGAATTGGCGGCGCTGGCAGGTCATCATGCCCTGGTTACGGGCGGCGGTCGAGGCATCGGCCGCGCGACGGCGCGCGCGCTCACGCAGGCTGGCGCCGCCGTGACGATTGTGGGCCGCACCGAGGCGAGCCTGAAGGACGCGGTCGCGCGCGGCGACGCGGGCGGCTACGCAGTCGCTGATGTGACCGACGCGCAGTCGATCAATCGCGCAGTGGCGGGCGCCGGCACGGCGCGCGGCCCCGTCACCATCCTGGTGGCGAACGCCGGCGGCGCCGCCAGCGCGCCATTTGCCAAATCAAGTCCGGACCTGTTCCGCAGCATGTTCGAACTCAACACCATCGGCGCGGTGCACGCGATCCAGGCGGTGCTCGGCGACATGATCGCGCGCGGTTTCGGCCGGATCGTCGCGGTCGCCTCAACCGCCGGGCTCAAGGGCTACGGCTACGTCTCCGCATATTGTGCCGCCAAACACGCAGTCGTCGGCCTCGTGCGCGCGCTTGCCGCCGAAACCACCAAGACCGGAGTCACCGTCAACGCGGTATGTCCGGGATATACCGACACCGAACTCGTCGACGATAGCCTGCAACGAATCGTGCAGGCAACCGGACGATCGCGCGAGGACGCTCTCGCAGGATTGCTCAAGGGCAGTCCGCTTGGACGCCTGATCAAGCCTGAAGAAGTCGCGGCCGCCGTACTGTTCCTGTGCCTGCCAGAAGCCGCCGGCATCACCGGCGCGGCGTTGCCGATTGCCGGGGGAGAAATTTGACGTGATGGAAGACACCGTTGCGGTTCCGCTGGACGCCGAAACCAAGGTCGCAGAACGCCCGGGCGACCATCAGGCAGAACTGCGCTTGTGGCTGCGGCTGCTGACCTGCACCAACATGATCGAGGGCGAGATCCGTCGCCGTCTGCGTGACACGTTTCATGTCACCCTGCCCCGCTTCGATCTGATGGCCCAGCTCGACAAGAATCCCGGCGGCATGACGCTCGGCGAACTGTCGTCGCGGATGATGGTCTCGAACGGGAATGTCACCGGCTTGGTCGAGCGGTTGTTGGCGCAAGGCTTGCTCGACCGCCGGCCCTCGCCGAGCGATCGCCGCGCGCAGTTGGTGAGCCTGAGCAGCGAAGGCCGGCGCGCGTTCAGAGCAATGGCACGTACCCACGAGAACTGGATCGCCGATATTTTTGCCGGGCTCAGTCCGGGCGACATCGACGACATGATGCGGCTGCTGGGCAAGACCAAGGCCTCGACCGCACGGATGGTCGCCGGCAAGGATGCGCCATGATCGCCGCCAATCCGGTCACCTTACCGCTGCCGACCTATAAGGCGACGCATGTGCGCTTTGAGGTCGACCGCAAAGTGGCAACGTTGACGCTCGACCGGCCGGACAAGAAAAATCCGCTGACGTTTGAGAGCTACGCCGAGATCGTCGGCATCTTCCGGGCGGCGGCACACGATAAGGAAGTCAAGGCGATCGTTGTAACCGGCGCCGGCGGCAATTTCTCCTCGGGCGGTGACGTGTTTGAAATCATCGGGCCGCTGATCGCGATGACAACCGCGGAGCTGCTCCAGTTCACCACCATGACCGGCAACGTGGTCAAGGCGATGCGCGGCTGCCCGCAGCCGATCATCGCCGCAATCGACGGGGTGTGCGCTGGCGCCGGGGCAATCATCGCCATGGCGTCCGACCTGCGGATCGGCACCCCGAATGCCAAGGTGACGTTCCTGTTCAATCGGGTTGGGCTTGCCGGCTGCGACATGGGGGCGTGTGCGATCCTGCCGCGCATCATCGGCCAAGGGCGCGCCGCGGAACTTCTCTTCACCGGCCGTGTGCTGGGCGGCGAGGAAGCGCACCGTTGGGGCTTCTTCAACCGGCTCTCGGCACCAGACGCGGTGCTCGCCGACGCACGGACGCTCGCCGCGGAGATCGCCGCCGGTCCGACTTTTGCCAACGGCATGACCAAGCGCATGCTGGAGATGGAGTGGGCGATGTCGGTCGAAAGCGCGGTTGAGGCCGAGGCGGTGGCGCAGGCGCTGTGCATGAAAACCGAGGATTTTGCGCGCGCGTATCACGCCTTCGCCGCCAAGCAGAAACCCGTGTTCGAGGGCAATTGATATGCTCGGCGACACCCTCGACTGGCCCTGGTTCGCTGACGATCACCGCCGCTACGCGATAAAGCTTGCACGCTGGGCGGAACAAAACCTCGCCCACCTGCCGCATGACAACGTCGATCAGGCCTGCCGGACTCGCGTCCGGCTCCTGGGCGAGGCCGGCTTCCTGAAAGCGGCGGTGCCCAAGCCTTACGGCGGCCTCTACGACGCGCTCGATGTGCGTACGCTTTGTCTAAGCCGCGACATTCTCGGCTTCCACGACGGGCTTGCCGATTTCGTCTTCGCAATGCAGGGGCTTGGGACCGGCGCCATCACCCTGTTTGGATCCGACGCACTCAAGGAGCGCTACCTGCGCGCGGTCGCGGCCGGCAAGGCGATCGCGGCATTCGCACTTTCTGAGCCGGAAGCGGGTTCCGATGTCGCGGCACTCGCTATGACCGCACGCCCTGACGGAAACGGTCACGTCCGGCTCGACGGTTGCAAGACCTTCATTTCGAACGGCGGGATCGCGGATTTCTACGTGGTGTTCGCGCGCACTGGTGAGGGCCCCGGAGCCAAGGGATTGTCCGCCTTCGTGGTGGATGCGGGAACTCCCGGCTTCTCGATCGCAGAGCGCATCGAGGTGATTGCGCCGCACCCGCTCGCGACCCTCGCGTTCGAGGGCGCGCGAGTGCCGGTGGAGAACCGCCTGGGACAGCCTGGCGAAGGCTTCAAGGTTGCGATGGCGACGCTTGATATCTTCCGCTCGACCGTGGGCGCGGCGGCGCTCGGTTTTGCGCGCCGGGCACTCGCCGAAACCGTTGCGCGCGCCACGACACGAAAACTGTTCGGCGCACCGCTCGCGGAGCTGCAACTGTCGCAGGCCGCCATCGCCGACAGCGCGACCGAGGTCGATGCCGCGGCGCTGCTGGTTTACCGCGCGGCTTGGACCAAGGACTCCGGTGCGGGCCGGGTCACGCGCGAGGCCGCGATGGCCAAGATGTTCGCGACCGAAGCGGCCCAGCGGGTGATCGATCGCGCGGTCCAGATGTTCGGTGGACTGGGCGTGACCAAGGGCGTGAAGGTCGAAGAACTTTACCGCGAGATCCGTGCGTTGCGGATCTACGAGGGCGCCACCGAGGTGCAGAAGCTTGTGATCGCCCGCGAAACACTTAAACAGCATTCGGCGAAACCGGCGCTCGCCGCGGAGTAATTCTGGAGCCAACCATGACCATATCCGGCCATGTCGACAGTTTCACCCGAGACCATCTTCCGCCGCAGGAGGAGATGCCGGAGTTTCGCTTCGCTCAGGCGGACCTGAACTATCTCGAGCGGCTCAACTGTGTTGCCGAATTGCTCGATCGCTGGGTGGCGGCGGGCAAAGGCGATCAACCCTGCCTGGTCACGCCGAGCGAGACGCTGACCTACGCAAGCCTGCAGGAACGCGTCAATCGCATGGCCAACGTGCTCACGCGCGATCTCGGATTGGTGACGGGCAACCGGGTCCTGCTGCGTGGACCCAACAACGCCATGATGGCGGCAGCTTGGCTCGCGGTCATCAAGGCGGGTGGGGTCACGGTCGCGACCATGCCGCTGCTGCGTGCGAGGGAACTCGCCTACCCGATCCGCAAGGCGAAAATCGCGCTGGCGCTTTGCGACGCCCGCCTGGGCGAGGATCTGGAGAAAGCGAAGGAACAGTCAACCGATCTCGAACGGATCGTCTACTGGGGCAGCGATCGTGCCGATGACCTGACGAGGCTGATGTCCAAGCCCGGCTACGAGCATTTCGGCGCGGCCGAAACCGCAGCCGACGACGTTTGCCTGATCGCGTTCACGTCCGGGACGACAGGCGAACCGAAAGGCACGATGCATTTCCACCGAGACATGCTGGCCACCTGCGACAGCTATGGCCGCAACGTGCTGCGGCCGGCAGCGTCCGACCGTTTCATCGGATCGGCGCCGCTCGCGTTCACGTATGGGCTGGGCGGCCATTTGCTGTTCCCGATGCGCGTCGGCGCTTCGTCGATCCTGATCGAACGCGCCCCGCCCGACGAGTTGTTCGCCGCCGTCGGAACCTATCGCGCCACGATCTGTTTCACCGCACCGACCGCTTATCGCGCAATCCTGCCAAAACTTGCGTCGCATGATATCTCTTCGTTGAAGAAATGCGTGTCGGCCGGCGAGACTTTGCCGAAGGCAACGTTCGAAGCCTTTTACAAGGCAACGGGACTCCGGATCATGGACGGCCTCGGCTCGACCGAGATGCTTCACATTTTCATCGGCTCACCCGCCGAAGAGATGCACGCGGGAGCCACCGGGCGCGTCGTTCCCGGCTACGAGGCGCGCGTGGTCGACGAAGCCGGCCGCGAGCTGCCGCCGGGCACCGTCGGCCGCCTTTCGGTGCGCGGGCCGACAGGCTGCCGCTATCTCGCTGACGCACGGCAACGCAAGTATGTCGAAGGCGGCTGGAACATGCCGGGCGACACCTACATGATGGATACCGCCGGCTACTTCTATTATCAGGCGCGTTCCGATGACATGATCATCTCAGCCGGCTACAACATCGCGGGGCCAGAGGTCGAGGCGGCCCTGCACACCCACCCCGCGGTCGCCGAGTGCGGCGTTGTCGGTGCGCCGGATCCGGATCGCGGCATGATCGTTAAGGCCTACGTGGTGCTGCGGCCGGATCGCGCAGGCGACGCTGCGCTGACCAAACTCTTGCAGGACTACGTGAAGCAGCAGATCGCGCCATTCAAATACCCGCGCGCGATCGAATACGTCACCGAGCTCCCGAAGACGCCAACCGGCAAGCTGCAGCGCTTCGAGCTTCGGCGCATGGCCGCAGCCTCAGCCGGTCAGAAACTCGCCTCCTAGCCCAATCCAGCTGGAACTGCACATGTCCGAACAGCAAACCAAATCGCGCCCCGGCGCAACGGCTCTGTTGCCCGCCGGGTGGCCCGCCCCCAAGGGCTACGCCAACGGCATCAAGGCGCGAGGTGAACTCGTTTTTGTCGCCGGTCAGATCGGCTGGGACACGCACGGCCGATTTGCTCCGGGCTTTATCGCGCAGGTCCGCAAGGCCTTGCAAAACATCGTCGCAGTGCTGGCCACTGCCGGTGCCGGGCCTGAGCACGTCGTGCGCCTGACATGGTACGTGATCGACATGGCGGAATACCGTGCGTCACTGACTGCGCTTGGCACCGCCTACCGCGACGTCATGGGCCGCAACTTTCCGACCATGACCTTGGTCGAGGTGAAATCGTTGGCCGAACCCGAGGCGCTGGTCGAGATCGAAGCGACCGCTGTGGTGCCGGATTGAGCCAGCCCGCTCGTCAAGCGGCCCCCGCCCGATCGCGCTGGCGCAGCGTCGCCTTGAACTCGCGCAGATCGATCGTGCCCGGCGCGCCGACCGCGTTGGCCGCCATGACGCGAGTTTCGGCGCGTTGAAGCTTCTGGGTCGCCGTCACCGGCAGCGCGTCGACGAACGCCACGTAGCCGGGCACCTTGAAATAGGCGAGCTTTTCCGCGCAAGCGCCGGCGATGTCACGCGCAAGCGTGCGCGCGTGGTCCGTGTCCCGCGGGGGTGTGCGCAATCTGATCAGCGCGAGCACCTCTTCGCCACGAATCTCGTCCGGCACCGGAGCGACCGCAGCGCCGGCGACCGCCGCGAGGGTCTCGAGCACGCCCTCGACTTCGATCACCGCGATGTTCTCGCCGCTGCGCCGTACGATGTTCTTCTTGCGGTCGACGAAGAACAGCGACTCGCCGTCGCTGCGCACCACGTCGCCGGTGTGGAACCAGTCGCCGGCCCAAGCCTCGCGTGTCGCTGCCTCGTCCTTGAGATATCCGGAGAAGAAGCCGCGTCGCGGATCCGCGCCGCGCGTGCGAACCAGGAACTCGCCGGGCTGGCCGGGTGTCACGTCGCCGCCGCTATCGTCGACGATGCGGTACTCCATGCTCGCCGCCGGGCGCCCCATGCAGCGCTGCCCGATGTGGCGCGGGCCCCGCGCGGTCGACGTCACACCGCCGCCGCCGGTCTCCGTCATCGCCCAGCCCTCGACGAGCGGAAAGCCGAAGCGGCGCTCGAACGCCTCGTGGTGGCGCGCGTCGACGCCCGAGCCGAAGCCGAACTTCAACCGGTGCGCGCGCTCCGCCGGTTCCTCGTCGAGCTTGAGCAGAACCGCCGGCATGATGCCGAGATAGTGGACGATGGTCGCCCGCGAATCCGCGACCGAATGCCACCAGCGGCGCGCATGGAAGCGGTCGAGCGGCACAATCGCGCCGCCGTTCAGGATCATCGCGACCGTCGAGCAGGCGAGCGCGTTCATGTGGAACATCGGCAGCGGCGTCAGCAAAATCTCGGCGCCATCCTGCAGGGTAGCCATGCCACCCTGCGAGACGTACCAGCGGCCGACACCGAGGAAGTATGCATTGGAGAGAACGCAGCACTTCGGCCGCCCGGTCGTGCCGGACGTGAACAGGAACGCGCAGGCTTCATCCCCCGCCGGCGCGCCGGCCTCGGGAGCGCGCGCACACTGCGGCGGCGGCTCGCCGGGCGCGACGACTGCAAACGCCGGAGAGGCGGCGTGGATCAGCCGGTGATACTCCGGCAAAGCGATGGCGCACGACGGCTCCACGACGCTGAACTGATAAGCCAGATCCGCTACCTGCAGCTCGGGATTGAGCGGGTGGATCGCAACACCCAGGCTGTTGAGCGCGAGCCAAGTCCAGAAGAATTCCGGCCGATTCTCCATGAGCAGCGCGACCCGCGACCCGCGTCCGTAGCCCGCGGCCGCAAAGACTTGGCGGTTGGTTTCGAGACGGCGCAGCACCTCCCCATAGGAGTGCGAAAACCCGTCCGGTGCATAGGTGAGTTCCGCGGACGCCGAGGCCACCAAAAAGGCAGCCGCGGGCGCCGCTCGCGCGCGCGCGATAAATGCATCCGCCGGAGAGATCATCGCGTTTGTTGCTATCGTCATGCCCTTGACCCACCCCAGTGCGTGTTTCTTATCGTGAACGCATCCACCCGAGCAACAACGATTGAACCTGGAACCACGTTATGAGCGTACCTATTCACCCGCTGCTGGGTCCCAACAAGCTCAAGCTCGGCGTGTTCTCCATAAACGCCGATGGCGGGCTCACACTCACGCGCGTGCCGGAGCGCTGGCCGGCGGTATGGAGCGAGATCGTCGAGGTCGCCCAGATGGCCGACCGCGCGGGGATTGAATTTCTGTTGCCGATCGCGCGCTGGAAGGGCTTTGGCGGCGAGATGAACAGCCGCGAGTGGTCGTTCGAGACGCTGACGTTCGCGACCGCTCTCGCGGCAGCGACCACGCGCACTGGCGTGTTTGCGACCGTGCACGTACCGATGGTGCATCCCGTGTTTGCCGCCAAGGCGCTGGCGACGCTCGATCACGTGTCGAACGGGCGCGCCGGGCTGAACATCGTGTGCGGATGGAATCCGGAAGAATTCGCCATGTTCGGGCTGGAGCTGATTGAGGATCGCTACGCCCAGGGGCTTGAATGGTTCGACATCGTCACGCGCATCTACACAGCCGATGCGCCGTTCGACTACGACGGCAAGTTCTATCAACTCAAGAACGTCTCCGGCCGACCGCGGCCGTTGCAAGTCCCGCGTCCGATCACGCTGAACGCGGCGTTCTCGCCGCCCGGCCGAGAGTTTGCGGCCAAAGCCGCGGATTTCCTGTTCACGGCTTTCGTCGACATCGACAAGGGCCGCGAGCATATCGGGGACATGAAGCAACGGGCTGAGAAGCAAGGCCGCACGCTCGGCGTCTGCACCACGTGCCACGTTGTCTGCCGTCCGTCGCAGGCCGAGGCCGAGGACTACTACCAGCACTACGCCGTCACGATGGCCGACAACGCGAGCGTCGACCATTACATGGGGCAGAAGCAGAAGTTCTCTGGTTCGCATGAGGAGGAGGCCTACCGGCTGCATCGCAAGCGCTTCGCGGGTGGTGCCGGCACCTATCCGCTGGTTGGAACGCCAGTGCATATCGCAGACGAATTGATCAGGATCAGCCATGCCGGCTTCGCCGGTGCGACGGTCTCGTTCGTCAACTTCAAGAACGAGCTGCCGTATTTCATCGAAACCGTACTGCCGTTGCTGCGCAAGGCGGGAGTGCGCGCATCATGATGCGAGCGTGAGCACGGTCTTGCCGCGCGCGTGACCCCCCTGGGAGAGCGTCTGCGCTTTGGCGAAGTCGGCGAGCGGCAGGACGTGATGGATATGCGGCTTGAGCCGTCCGGCGCCGGCGAGCCCAACGACGGCCGACAGGGCTTTGGGGTCCGGCAGCACGCGCGCCATTCTCACCTCGACGCCGTGGGCGGCCCCCTCGTCCTTGTACGGCCCGGCAGCGAGGCACGCCAAGATCCCGCAGCGCCTGAGCACCTTGTAGCTGCGCGCGTGCACCTCCCCGCCCACGACATCGAACACGATATCGATATCGCGCAGGCGTTCGTCGAATGCCACCTTGTCGTAGGCGATCACCTCGGACGCACCGAGCCCGCGCACAAAATCCGCGTTGGCAGCCGAGCAGGTGGCGATCACCTCTGCGCGCTGATCCCGGGCGATCTGTACGGCCAGGTGACCGACCCCGCCAGCGGCTGCGTGAATGAGAATGCGCATCCCAGCACCGACCTTGGCGGTGTCCACCAGGCCGATCCAAGCGCTGACGCCGGCAAGCGGAAGCGCGGCGGCTTGCTCGAATGTCAGATTCGCCGACATTCGCACCAGCATCGCGGCCGGCAGCGCGATCTGCTGCGCCCAGGTCCCGACGCCACGCGGCGCCATGAAGCAGACCTTCGCGCCGATCCAAGAGGGATCGACGTCGGGCGCGGCCGCAATCACGGTTCCAGCGCCGTCGCGCCCGGTGGTTGCGGGAAACGTGATCGGAAAGAGCTGCTGCAGCATGCCCGATCGAACTTTCCAGTCGATCGGATTGAGGCTCGCCGCCTTGACCTCGACCACCACGTGGCCCGGTCCGAGCGCAGGTGGCTCGATGTCGCGCAGCCGCAGAACATCAGGCCCGCCGTAGCCGTCGTATTGAACCGCAAGCGGTCGGGCGCTCGCGCCTGACATCAGTTCCTCCGCGACCTACTCGGCCGCTTGCGCGACCTCGCGGCGCTGATCGTGCGAGCGCGGCTTCGCCGCCTTGCGCAGCGCCTGCATCTCGACCTGCTGGCGCGCATAGAGCCGGAAGGCCTGATCCTTCCCGGCCAGATACGGCAGCGGCCAAGCCTGCTCGTCATAGCCGTATTCGGCGGAGGCGACGAGGGTGAAGTGCGGATTGATCAGATGCGGGCGGGCGAGCGCACAGAGATCGGCGCGGCCGGCCGCGATGATGGTGTTGACCTGATCGGCCGTCGTGATGTTGCCAACGGCGATGGTGGGAACCTGCAGTTCGTTGCGGATCATCTCGGAAAACGGCGTCTGGAACATGCGCCCATAGACCGGATTGGCGAAGCGCGACGTCTGTCCGGCCGACACGTTGATGATATCGGCGCCGTGATCGCGGAACAAGGCGGCGACCATAACGCCGTCTTCGGGCGTGATGCCATTTGTGGCCCAGTCGGTCGCCGAGATGCGAACCGAGATCGGCTTGTGCCGCGGCCAGTTGGCGCGCACGGCATCGAAGATCTCGAGCGGAAAGCGCATACGGTTTTCGAGGCTGCCGCCATATTCATCGGTGCGCAGGTTGCTGAGCGGTGAGATGAAGCCCGACAGCAGATACCCGTGGCCGGCATGCACCTCGATCATGTCGAAGCCGGCGCGATCGGCGTTGCGCGCCGCCTGCGCATAGTCGTCGCGCACGCGATCCATTTCGGCGCGCGCAATCTCGCGCGGCACGTGCATGAATTCGTAGAAGGCCAGCGGCGAGGCCGCGACGAGATCCCAATTGCCGTCCGGCAATGGGTGATCCATTCCCTCCCAGCCGCGCCGGGTCGACCCCTTGCGTCCGGAATGGCCAAGCTGCAGGCAGAACTTGGCCCTGCTCTCTTCGTGCACGAAATCGCTGATGCGTCGCCAGGCAGCGACCTGTTCATTGGTGTAGATGCCGGGACACCCTGGCGTGATCCGTCCCGGCTCTGACACGGCCGTCATCTCCGCGAACACGAGCCCGGCCCCGCCCATCGCGAACTGACCGAGATGTACGAGATGAAAGTCCCCGGCAATCCCACCGGGCTTTGCCGAGTACATGTTCATCGGAGAGACCACGACCCGGTTCGTCACCACCATCTGCCCAATGCGAAACGGCGTGAACATTGGCGGGGGCGGGTTGTCGACCGGAATATCGAAGCCTTGCTCGCGGACCTTGCCGGCGAACCAGCGCTGCACCCCGTCGACGAAATCCGGATCGCGCAGGCGCAGATTCTCGTAGGTCACCGCCTTGGCGCGCGACAACATGCTGAAGCAGGCCTGGATCGGTTCCATGCGCCAATAGCGGGTGGGGTTCTCGGTCCACAGCGCGCTGACGTTCGCAGCGTATTGCGTCTTCTCGACGTCTTCCCGCCGCGTCCCCTGATAGCGCGCGAGTGCGTCAGCGACCGGGCCCGCCGCCTCGAACGCATTGTAGAGCTGGATCGCGCCCTCCATCGCGAGCTTGGTCCCCGATCCGATGGAGAAGTGCGCGCTGTGCAGCGCGTCTCCCAGCAGCACGATGTTCTTGTAGTACCAGTTGGTGTTGCGGATGACCGGAAACTGCCGCCAACAGGACCGGTTGGCGATCAGCTGGTGCCCTTGCAGCACGTGCCCCCACAAGTTCTCGAGGTACTTCACGGTCTGTGCCTCGTTGAGCGTTCGCAGAAACGGTTCGGCCTTAGCCCAGGTATCTTCCGGCGCCTCGATCACCCACGTGCTCAGGTTCTGCTTGTACTGGTAGGTGCACAAGTCCCAGATCCCGAACTCGTTGGTCGCGAAAAAGAACGAGAAGGCAGGCGTTGGCGCGGTGCTCCCGAGCCA
>DATIPA010000152.1:0-10313 GCA_035472475.1 Xanthobacteraceae bacterium
CACGGCTTGTTCCGTTACCGGCCATCGCTGGCACCAGCGGTGCGTCCGCCATCGCCAGTTCGTCCTCTCCGGTGGAAGGATCGATGTGATGGGCTTGCATGAAGGGAAGCTCGGTTGCTTCCGGCGGCGGCGGACTCTGCACGATTTCGACCCGCATCAGCTGTGAGGTCACGGCTTCGCGCAGGTTTGCCACCATAGTTTCGAACAGGTTGAACGCCTCCGACTTGTACTCGTTGAGCGGATCGCGCTGGCCATAGCCGCGCAACCCAATGACCTGCCGCAGATGTTCGAGCATCACCAGGTGTTCGCGCCAGAGATGATCCAGAGATTGCAACAGGATCGATTTCTCGACGTAGCGGATGACATCGCTGCCCCACTGCGCCACCTTGGCCGCCATGTGCTCGTCGGCGCGGCGCTCGATGCGGGTCATCATCTCTTCGTCGGCGATGCCTTCTTCCTTCGCCCATTCGTCGACCGGCAGATCGAGGCCGAGCACGCGCTTGAGCTCCTCCTTGAGCCCGGCGGTGTCCCACTGTTCCGGATAAGCATTTTCGGGGACGTGCTTGCGCAGAAGGCCATCGACGACGTCGTGCCGCATATCGGTGACCGTCTCGGCCACCGTTTCATCCCGCATCAGCTCGACGCGCTGATCGAAGATGACCTTGCGCTGATCGTTCATCACGTTGTCGAACTTGAGCAAGTTCTTGCGGATGTCGAAGTTGCGCGCCTCGACCTTTTGCTGCGCCTTCTCCACCGCCTTGTTGATCCAGGAATGGACGATCGCCTCGTCCTCCTTGAGTCCGAGCCGCTGCAACATACCGTCGAGCTTGTCCGACCCAAAGATGCGCATCAGGTCATCTTCGAGGGAGAGAAAGAACTTGGAATGACCTGGGTCGCCTTGACGGCCGGAGCGGCCGCGGAGCTGATTGTCGATACGCCGGCTTTCATGGCGCTCGGTGCCCAGAACATACAGGCCGCCGGCCTCGAGCGCTTTTTGTTTGAGGCGGGAAACCTGCTCTTTGATCTCGGCGATGCGCCGCTCGCGCTCCGGGCCCTCCGGCACGTCCTGCAGTTCCTGGCGGACGCGCATGTCGACGTTGCCGCCGAGCTGAATATCGGTGCCACGGCCCGCCATGTTGGTCGCAATCGTGATCGCGCCCGGCACGCCGGCTTGCGCGACGATATAGGCTTCCTGCTCGTGGTAGCGGGCATTCAAAATGGCAAACACTTTGGCCTGCGCGTCGCCGGTGTACAGCACGGCGAACGCGTTCGGATCAGAAAAGTCGTGTTGCTCCCAGCCTTGCTTGCGCAGCAACTCGGCAAGACTTTCCGACTTCTCGATCGACGTCGTGCCAACCAGCACCGGCTGCCCGCGTGTCCTGCAGTCATCGATCAAGGTGAGGATTGCGCGGTACTTCTCCGTTGCCGTGCGGTAGACCTCATCATCGTCGTCGAGGCGGATCATCGGCATGTTAGTCGGAACCTCGATGACCTCGAGGTTGTAGATATCCATGAACTCGTCCGCTTCAGTCAGGGCTGTGCCGGTCATTCCGGAGAGCTTTTCGTACATGCGGAAGTAGTTCTGGAACGTGATCGAGGCGAGCGTCTGGTTTTCGGGCTGCACCGGCTGGTGTTCTTTTGCTTCCAGCGCCTGGTGCAGGCCCTCCGAGTAACGCCGCCCCGGCATCATGCGGCCGGTGAACTCGTCGATGATCACGACCTCGCCGTTGCGGACGATATAATCCTTGTCGCGCAGGAACAGCTTGTGCGCACGCAGCGCCTGGTTGACGTGGTGCACGGTCGAGACGTTCTCGACGTCGTAGAGCGAATCGGCCTTGAGCAGCCCGGCTTCGCGCAGCAGCGTTTCCATCCGCTCCATACCGACTTCCGTCAGCGTGACGGTGCGCTGCTTCTCATCGACATCGAAATCGGTCTTGTCGAGCTTGGGGATGAACGCGTCGATGGTGTTGTAGAAATCCGAGCGGTCGTCGAGGGGGCCGGAAATGATCAGCGGTGTGCGCGCCTCGTCGACGAGAATCGAGTCCACTTCGTCAACGATCGCGTAGATGTGGCCGCGCTGCACCATGTCCTCCAGCCGATACTTCATGTTGTCGCGCAGGTAGTCGAAGCCGAGTTCGTTGTTGGTGCCGTAGGTGACGTCGCAATCGTAGGCCTGCTTGCGCTGCTCGTCGTCGAGGCCGTGGACGATAACGCCGACGGTCAAGCCCAGGAACGTGTAGATCTGGCCCATCCATTCGGCGTCGCGCTTGGCCAGGTAGTCGTTGACGGTGACGACGTGCACGCCGCGACCGGTGAGCGCGTTGAGATAGACCGGCAAGGTGGCGACCAGCGTTTTGCCTTCACCGGTCCTCATTTCGGCGATTCTGCCCTGATGCAAAACCATACCGCCGACCAACTGCACGTCGAAATGGCGCTGCCCGAGCGTGCGTTTGCCGGCCTCCCGAACCGTGGCGAATGCCGGGACCAGCAGATCGTCGAGCGAGGTGCCTTCCGCGACCTGTTTGCGGAATTCCGCGGTGCGCGCCCGCAATTCGTCATCGCTCAATTGCTCGAGCTCTTTTTCAAGAGCGTTGATCGCGGTCACGCGCGGCTGATAACTGCGAACGCGGCGGTCGTTGGCCGAGCCAAACAGCTTTCGCACGGCGGCGCGTAACATGCCGGGATCCTTTCTCGCCGGAACTCGGCGTCTGCCCGAGCCCCGTCCTATTGCACCGAGCTTGGCCCCCAATCCGGGTGGGCTGCACGAACTCGCATCTCGCGTGATACTCGCAGGCCCAGACGGATGAACGACCGACCCCAGTCCCCCATCTTAACGCGCATTTTGGGCTGTTGCAGGGCGCGACCGATCGTCCGGCGGGGCGGACCGGCGAATGTGGCCGACACATAGGGGGGGGTCCGACCCTTGTCAATCGGCGCGTGCCGCAATCATGCCGTCGTTTGCGGCTGTTATTGCGCCACTGTCGTTGCCTTAACGGCCCGTTTGGGCGAGTGTCTGCCCATGCCAGCCGATCAATCCGTCGATCCCAACCGCGCGACGCGCGAGGACCACATCATGTCATTCCAAATTCTCGCAGCCGGCCCCTGGCGCCGCATGCTGTTTGCCGCGTCCCTCGCGATCTGCGCTTCCGCCGCGGCGGCCCAAACGCCGGCCCCTGCCAGCGATCCGGTCGTCGCCAAGGTCGACGGCGTTGAGATCCATGCAAGCGACCTCGCGCTCGCCGAGGAGGAAATCGGTGCAAGCTTGCCGCAGGATGCGTCCCCGGATGCGCGGCGAAACTATCTCGTCACCCATCTAATCGACATGATCCTGCTCAGTCGCGCTGCGGAGGAACAGGGTTTGAGCAGCAGCGACGATTTCAAACGCCGTTTTGCCGCCATGCGACAGAAGCTATTGGCTGGGCTGATGTTGCGACAGATCGCACAGAAGGACGTCAGCGACCAGGCGATGCATAAGGTCTATGACGATGCCGTCAAACAGATGGGCGACGAGCAGGAAGTTCGCGCGCGCCACATCCTGGTCGAAACCGAAGACCAGGCCAAGGCCATTCAGGCGGACCTGAAGAAGGGCGCGGACTTCGCCGAGCTCGCAAGCAGAAGTCGAAGGATCCGGCGGCAGCCGATGGCGGTGATCTCGGCTACTTCACCAAAGATCAGATGGTGCCTGAATTCGCCGATGCCGCGTTCAAGCTCGAGAAGGGCAAGATCTCCGACCCGGTGAAGACCGCGTTCGGCTGGCACATCATCAAGGTCGAGGACAAACGCAAGAAACAGCTGCCGAGCTACGACCAGGTCAAGGACCAGCTCGCAACCGTCGTTATCCAGCAATCCCAGGCAGACCTCGTGAACAAGCTGCGCAATCAAGCAAAGATCGAGCGCCTCGATGCCAAGGCCGGAGCAACGCCGGCGCCGGCGCTCGCGGTTCCCCCGCCGGCGGCGAACGTTCCGGCTCCGGCCGCGCCCGTCACGAAGTAGCGGTTCTTTCCTCACGTAGGCAAAGCGCCCGGAGCTTGGTCCGCGCGCCTGACCGACGCGTGACCGGCAGAGGTGGACACCGGTTTTGCGTTTGATCGCGCAAATGAATTAATTCACCGCGATCTTATCGGCGAACCGCTCACACTGCGCCAGATGATGCGCTAATGTCCCCGCCGCAACGGAGCGCGGAGCGCCGGGACACATCCGGCCACAAAGCGGGAAAGGCTCACTGACATGACCGGCTCGATTTCTCCTCTCGCTCCGGCCCGCGTCCCCGACCTTCCGGCGATCGACGGCGTCAAGCTCGCGACCGCGGCGGCCGGCATCAAACACGCCAATCGCACCGATGTGTTGATGGTGCTGCTCGAACCAGGCACGACGGCGGCGGGAGTGCTGACGCGTTCGAAGTGTCCATCTGCGCCGGTCGACTGGTGTCGCGCCAAGCTCAAATCGGGCAAGGCGCGGGCCCTCATTGTCAATTCCGGCAACGCCAACGCGTTTACCGGCAAGAGCGGCCGCGCTGCCACGGAACTCACCGCCAAGCTCACCGCCCGAGCGATCGGCTCCCGCGACGGCGATATCCTGCTCGCGTCCACCGGAGTGATCGGCGAACCCCTGCAGGCGAGCAAATTCGCCGGCGTGATGGACGAGCTTTTGCACAACGCCCGCGCCGACGTCTGGCTCAGCGCCGCCAAGGCGATCATGACCACCGACACATTTCCGAAGGTTGCGACCGCCAGCGCCAAGCTCGGCAAGGCGACCGTGACCATCAACGGCATTGCCAAAGGCGCCGGCATGATCGCCCCCGACATGGCCACCATGCTCGCGTTCGTGTTCACCGACGCGCCGCTGACTGCGCCGGCGTTGCACAGCCTCGTCAAGGAGCATGTCGAAGATACCTTCAATGCGGTGACGGTCGACGGGGACACCTCGACGTCCGACACGCTGCTCGCGTTCGCGACCGGCACCGCAGCTGCCCGCGGGGCGCCCCGCATCGCGCGCGCCGGCGATGCCCGGCTGCGTGCCTTCAGCAAGGCATTCCATGCCGTGCTGGCAAGTCTCTCCGAACAGATCGCTCGCGACGGCGAAGGCGCGCGCAAACTGGTCGAGGTCATTGTCGAGGGCGCGGTATCGATGCCGTCGGCTCGCAAGATCGCGCGCGCAATCGCCAATTCACCGCTGGTGAAAACCGCGATCGCAGGCGAGGACGCCAACTGGGGCCGCGTCGTGATGGCGGTTGGCAAGGCCGGTGAGCCAGCCGATCGCGACAAGCTAGCGATCTGGTTTAACGGCATCCGCGTGGCCCACCGGGGAGCGCGCGATCCCGGTTACGACGAGGCTGCCGTCTCGGCCGTGATGAAGAAGCCCGAGATTACGCTTCGTGTCGCGCTTGGGCTCGGCAAGGGGCGCGACCGGATGCTGACGTGTGATCTCACCAAGGAATACGTTGCGATCAACGGCGATTACCGCTCGTGAGCGACTCGCGGCCCGGCGAGGCCAAGCCGCCGCCATCGACAACACTAGTTCTGGTTGCTGCCTGTGCGCTCGTCGACACGGACGGCCGCGTGCTGATCGCACAGCGGCCGGCAGGGCGTTCGATGGCCGGCCTGTGGGAATTTCCCGGCGGCAAGATCGAGACGGGCGAGCGCCCAGAACACACGCTTATCCGTGAACTCAGGGAAGAGCTCGGCATCGTTGTCAGCGAGCCGTGCCTCGCACCGCTCACTTTCGCAAGCCACGCGTATCCGGACTTTCACCTGCTGATGCCATTATTCGTTTGCCGGCGTTGGGAGGGAACGCCGACCGCGCTGGAAGGCCAGGCCTTAAAATGGGTGAAGCCGAACCAGCTCAAGGACTTTCCAATGCCGCCCGCCGACCTGCCGCTGATCTCGCATCTGATTACGCTGCTGTAGGCAAATACGAGAACGGGCGTCAGTGGCCGGCCTTTTCACCAGCCGGCTGTTCGCTCACGCCGAGTGCGTCAGCCAGCCGGGCGCGCGCCGACCCTGGCCGCAATGGCTGTTGCTGGCTCGCATGCGGCGCCCAGCCCGACAACCAGATGATGTCGAAGGTTGCGCGCAGCTTGCCATCCGGATCGGAAAAACTCCGCTGATAGATCTCTGCCATGCGCAGCAAAGTCGCACGCCGCAGCGGCGTTCGGCGACGTTCTATCAGCGCGCTGGTCGCGCCCATGCGGCGCAAGTCGCGCATCAGGTCAAACACCGAGCTGTAACGTACCGTGACGCGGTCCAGGTCGGTGACCGGGAGCGCAAGGCCTGCGCGCTGGAGCAAAGCGCCGATCTCGCGCACGTCGGCGAACGGCGCAACGCGCGGCGAGGCACCGCCCTCGATCTCGGCCTCAGCGGTGGCAAAGCTTTGACGCAGCTCGCCGAGGGTATCGCCGCCCAAAAGCGCCGCGAGCAGCAGGCCGTCCGGTTTCAGCGCCCGCCGGATCTGCACCAGCGTCCCCGGCAGATCGTTGACGGTCTGCAAAGCCAACGCCGACACCACAAGATCGAGGCTTGACTGCGCAAACGGCAGCGCTTCCTCGTTGGCGATCACGGCAAGGCTTGCGCCTTCAACGGCCGGCGATGCCGCGATGAGCCGCCCGACGGCGGGATTATTTGCGAGCGCGCGGCGCACGTCCGCAGCCGGCGTCCCGAGGTCGACCGCCACGTCAAAGTGCCGAACGACGACGCTGAGCCGATCGGCGAGTTCCTGCGCCACGCGTTCGAGCAGGAACGTCGCCGGTCCGAGCCGGCGCGCGCGGTCCTGACGGGCGCGTATAAGCGCCCGGTCGAAAATCATCGGAGCGCCTGACATTGGCTTAACCAGCCTTTTGCACCGCCTGAGATTGAGCCTTATCGCGGCGGACGATACGGTAGCCCGATGACGGAAATGGCGACAGTAGCGGGACGGACGTCGGCACCTGGGTGGCGAGCGCGCCTACACGCCAGCGCACGGCATCTTCTGGATCTTGGCTTGCCGCCGCTCTGTCCGACCTGCCGCGAACCTGTAGCGGACCAGGGCGGTCTATGCGGGCAGTGCTGGTCCAAAACGGTTTTCATTGCACGACCATATTGCGAACGCCTCGGGATTCCATTCGTCTACGACCCCGGTCCCGGCACGCTGTCCATGGAAGCGATCGCGGATCCACCTGCCTATAACCGAGCCCGGGCGGCGGTCCGTTACGATGAGACCGCTCGCACCTTGGTGCAGGCGTTCAAGTACGGCGACCGGCTCGATCTCGCCCCGGCGATGGGGCGCTGGATGGCGCAGGCCGGCCAGGAACTGCTTGCAGAGGCCAACGCCTTGATCCCGGTGCCGTTGCATTGGCGCCGGCTTTGGTCGCGGAGATTCAATCAGGCGGCAACGCTGGCCCGGACGATCTCGCAAGTGAGTGGCGTCCCGGTTGCCTATCACGCGCTCCGGCGGGTGCGTGCGACGCGCCAGCAGGTCGGGCTGACCCAGGCCGAACGCGCCGTCAACGTGCAGGGTGCATTTCGTGTCCGTGCCGACCGGCGGCATGAGGTCCACGGCCAGCGGGTGGTGCTTGTCGATGACGTCCTGACGTCCGGCGCAACGCTCGATACCTGCGCGCGAATTTTGCTGAGAGCAGGAGCCGCCAATGTCGATGCCCTGGTATTTGCCAGGGTTGTCCAGGCGCATCGCAGCGCCATATAGTACAGCAAGGCTGACCAAACGGACGTCATTCCAGACCACAGATGGCCGTCGAGATTTACACGACCCCTTTCTGCCCGTATTGCAGCGCGGCCAAGGACTTGCTGTTCCGCAAGGGGGTTACCTTTAGGGAAATCAACGTGATGGGTGATGCGGCCCGACGCGCCGAAATGGTCGAGCGCGCGCACGGTAGTCGTACGGTGCCGCAGATCTTCATCGGCAAAACCCATGTCGGCGGCTGTGACGATCTCTATAGTCTCGAAGAGGCCGGCAAACTCGACCCGCTTCTCGCCGAGGCACAGGTGACCCAATGACCGCGTCTACTCCCGGTTTCCGCGTTGGCCTTGTTCAGATGCGCTCGGGGCGCACGCCCGCGCAGAACGTTGATGCGGCTACCAAACTGATCAAGGAAGCCAAGTCGGGCGGTGCGGATTATGTGCTGACGCCGGAGATGACGAATATCCTCGAGCGCAAGCGCGAGGACTTGTTCGCGGCCATCGCGACGGAAGAGAAGGATCGCTCGCTCCCCGCCTTTCGCGACCTCGCACGCCGGCTCGGCATCTGGGTTCACGTCGGCTCGCTAGCGATCGAGGTCCTGCCGCAAAAGGCCGTCAACCGCTCCCTCCTGATCGATCCAAAAGGTGACATCGCCGCGCGCTACGACAAGATTCACATGTTCGACGTCGACCTCGCGGGCGGCGAGAGCTATCGCGAATCCGGGAGCTTCCGGCCCGGCGAACTAGCCGTTGCGGTGGATCTGCCGTGGGGCCGGGTCGGGCTGACGATCTGCTACGATCTGCGCTTTCCGGCGCTCTATCGCGCACTGGCCGAGGCTGGCGCGTCGTTCATCACGATCCCGGCGGCGTTTACCCAGCAGACCGGCGAGGCGCATTGGCATGTGCTGACCCGGGCGCGTGCCATCGAGACCGGATCGTTTGTACTCGCTGCTGCGCAGGGCGGGCGGCACGAAGACGGTCGGGACACGTTCGGTCACTCGATCGCTATCGACCCCTGGGGCCGGGTTCTGGCTGAGGGCGGCACCGACCCCGGCGTGATCTTCGCTGACGTCGATCCCTCGCAAGTCGCAATCGTGCGGGCGCGCATCCCGTCGCTGCAGCATGGTCGCCGTTTCGAGCTGGTGGAGCCGATTGCGGAGCCGTCGCATCTCCACGTGGTTAAATCGTCATGATCCATTACTCACTTCGCTGCGATCATGGCCACGACTTCGAGAGCTGGTTTGCGAGTTCGAGCGCCTATGACAAGCAGGTCAAGCGCAAGCTTGTGACTTGCCCGGTTTGCGGATCGGCGAAGGTCGAGAAGGCGATTATGGCGCCGCGCCTGGCGCGCACCGATAAGGACTGGGGTGCGCCGGAGGAGGTGGTACCAACACCAGCGCCTGCCGCCCCCGAGCCGAAGGCCCCGGTCGCGATGATCTCGCCGCAAGAACGCGAGCTTCGCCAAAAGCTCAAGGCACTGCGCGACCACCTGACAAAAAACGCCGAGCACGTAGGCGCGCGCTTTCCCGAAGAGGCACGCAAGATGCACTACGGGGAGATCGAACACCGCTCGATCTATGGTGAGGCCTCGCCTGACGAGGCCAAGGCCTTGCACGAGGAAGGGATCGAATTTCATCCGCTTCCGGTGCTGCCGGAAGATCGGAACTAGATTTCGCCGAGCCGAATCGGGGCGCGCTCAATAGGCCCAGATCAGCAAAACCACCCCCACCACAATCAGCATAATCCCGAGCCCCTCGCGCGCGCTGGTGGGCTGTCTGAACACGAACCGTGAGATTGCCTGGGCGAACACAACCTCGACCAGCGCCAGCGTGCGTACGCTCGCCGCGGTGGCGATGGCGAACGCCAGGTACCAGAACTGCGAGGCGAGCGCGCCCATGAAGCCGGCAAACAATGACGGTTGCCAGACCCGGAAGATCGCAAACAGCACATGCGGCGCACGCAAGTAAAGGTAGGCGGTCAACACGATGGTCTGCAGCGCGAGCCCGATCACGAGCGTGAAGGTCGCCGCCATCACGAAGCTCGGGTCCTGCAGGCTCAGGATCGCGCCGCGAAACCCGATCGCCGAGAGACCAAACAGGGCGCCCGCTCCCAACCCCATCAAAGTTGGCTTCAAGCCGGTCGCCATCGCACCCGGCTTGACCGACATCAGGATCACGCCCGCCGTCGCCGTCACGATGGCGATTGCCATCGGCAATGTCACCGGGTCGCCGAGCAGGATGAGGCCGAACAGCGCGACTTGGATCGGCTCGGTCTTGATGTAGGCGATGGTGACCACGAACGAGTGTTCGCCCATTGCAATGAGCATCAGCGCAGTCGCGGCAAATTGCATCCCGGCGCCGTCGAGTACCCAGAGCCAGTACGTCGGCTGCGGCCGCGGCGGAGCACGGCCGAGCACAATTGTGACCCCGACGAGGAACACGAGTGCGAACGGCAGCCCGAACAGAAACCGCACATGGGTCGCCCCCACGGTGCCGAGCTTTTGCGCGAGTTCGCGCTGGGTCGCATTGCGTACGGTCTGCGCCGCTGCCGCGATCACGGTGAAGACGGCCCAAAGGCCAGGAAATACCGGCATGATCTAGTGATCGATGTAGGAACTTCAAATGTGCGGCACTATGAGGCTTT
>DATIPA010000153.1:0-5525 GCA_035472475.1 Xanthobacteraceae bacterium
CATCACTTGTCGTATTCTGGCTCATCGCCGCGATGGACGTGACGCTGGTGCATCTCCTCAACCGCGCGCTCGACCGCGCGGAGAGGCTGGCCGGCGAGCGCGCCCTGCTGCTCGACGAAATCCAACACCGCGTCGCCAACCACCTTCAGTTCCTGGCCGCCCTATTCCAGCTACAGCAAAGCGATGCCGAGGACCTGGTAGTGCGCGATGCGCTGGGCGAGGCGTTGCGGCGCGTTGAGATCGTCGGACAGATCCATCGGCGGCTCGGCAAGACCCAGCGCGAACGGCTCGACCTTGCGCCGGCGATTCGGGATATCTGTCGCCATCTGGTCGATGCGTCGAGCCACAAAGTCAAACTCGATGTCGCGGCCGAGCCTGTGAGCGAGGCGCCCGATCGCGCGCTCTATATCTGTTTGATCGTTGTCGAACTTGTCGGCAATTCGCTGAAATACGCATTCCCGGACCGGGCCGGCACGATCGAGGTGAAGCTTGCAACAACGGACCAGGAACTCATCGTCACGGTTCGGGATGACGGCGTCGGGATCCTGCCATCCGCGACGGGGAAGGGCGGGCTCGGCATGCGGATCGTGCAGCAACTCGCCGAACAACTGGGTGGCATGATCACCATCACGAGTGAGGCGGGTACCACGTGCCGGCTGGTGGTACCGCGCGCGTAAAGCCCACGGTCCGAGACGCGAAACCGTTCCGTTCGCCATGGCCGGGCTTGTCCCGGCCATCTCGCTCAGGAAAGCGCGGCCGCCGCCTATTCGGAGTGAGTGATTCCCGCCTGCTCCACCACCTTGCCCCACCGCACGATCTCCGACTTGACGAATTCCCGCAATCCGTCGACCGACGTGTTTTCGAAGCGCAGCATGCCGAGCTTCAGGATCTCGGTCTCGATCTCCGGCAGCGCGACGATCGCAACGATCTCGCGATGCAATTTCGCGACGATGGCGCCCGGCGTTTGGCTCGGCGCAACCATCATGTGCCACCCGGGCAATGCGCCGAACGCGGGCAGACCAGCCTCGGCGATTGGCGGAACGTCCGGGATGGCCGGAACACGCGCGAAGGTCGTGACGCCGAGCGGGCGTACCTTGCCGGCCTGCAGCATGCCGAGCGCCGGCGGAATGTCGCAGAACATCAGCGGGATGTGTCCGGCGACCACGTCATTGAGCGCGGGCGCGCTGCCCTTATAGGGAACGTAGGTCATGGAGATTTCGGCCGCGTTCATCAGCATTTCGGCGTACAAATGATGCGGTACGCCCCTCCCGACCGAGGCGAACGAGAGCTGCCCGGGACGTGCTTTCGCGTAGGCGATCAGTTCCGTCAGCGAGTGGACCGGGAGCGACGGGTTGACCAGTAAAACGAATGGCACCTGCGCGAGCCCCGCCAGCGGAACGAAGTCGACCAAGGGGTCGTAGGGCAGCTTCTTGTAGAGGGTAACGTTAACCGCCATGGTCGAACTGGGCGCCATCAACAGCAGATACCCGTCGGGTTCGGCCCTGGCGACCGCGCTGGCAGCGATGATGGTGCCGGCGCCCGGTCGGTTCTCGACGACGAAACTCCTGCCAAGCCGTTGCTCCAGCGCTTGTGCGATCAGGCGAGCGATAATGTCGGTGCTCCCGCCCGGCGTGAACGGCACGACGATGGTCACTGGATGCGCTGGATAGTCCTGCGCCTGCGAAACTGACGACAGGGCGAGGCTCGCGATTGTGCCTCCGGAAAGCCGCATGAACTGTCGGCGATGAAGCCGCATCGCGTTTCTACCCTGGAAAGCTTGCATGCGCCCGAGCGAGGTTGCACGTCTGCATTGGGTGCTCATCGCACCGACTGCAAAAATCGCTTTGGAGTACGACGCGCCTGCCGACGGGCAGCTATGCCACCTACGGCGATGAACCGGGACCTCGGCATGTGTGCCGTTGGACGGGCGGCTGTCGATAAGGTTACCTCAGGCGAGGGTCGTTGGGGAGAGGCGGCAGGCGATTTTCAGATGAAGGATTCGAAGTCCTCAAAGCCACCGCCTCGGTCATATAGCGCGCGGCGCCGCGCGCGAAGATGCGCGAATACTTGGCGTAGTTGTGGCGCGTGAGTTTGCGAGCCAATGTCTGGTTTTGGTCAAAACCGGAAACTCTCTCCGCGAGCAAATGTTTGTCCGCTTTACCGCCCATAGGCAACAATGGCCCTGGAGCCTACGCCGCGATGGCGGCTATACAATCCAGGTACTACCAACGCCATAAACGGCGGTTGCCGGGACCAAAACCATGCCCACCATGATTGCAGCCCGCCTGCACCAATACGGCGAGCCGATGCGGCTCGACCGGATCGAGATTCCAAAACCACGCCCGACTGATGTCCTGGTCGAGGTGAAGGCCTGCGGCATCGTTCCCAATCTGCAGCGGGTGATCGCCAATTTCTTTGCGACCAAGAGCCCGGAACCACGGCCGACGCTGCCGCTGCCCGCGATCTTCGGGCTCGATCCGGCCGGCGTCATCGCCGAGGTCGGCGAACAGGTGCGTGGACTGCGACGAGGCGAACGGGTCTACGTCAATCCGGTGCGCGGTTGCGGCGACTGCCGGATGTGCCGCTCGGGGCAAATCCTCGACTGTCCGAAGTTCACCTTGCAAGGCTATTTCGGGCGCTCGCTCGAGATCATGAAGGATTATCCGTACGGCGGCCTGGCCCAGTTCATCACCGCGCCTGCGAACGCGATCGTGCATCTGCCCGACAACTTGAGCTTCAACGCCGCGGCCCGCTTCGGCTATCTCGGCACCGCCTATTCGGCGCTCAAGAAGCTCGGCGTCGGCCCCGGCCATTCGGTCCTGATCAACGGCATCAGCGGCATGCTCGGGCTGTGCGCGGCGCTGCTCGCGCTCGCGATGGGGGCGACCACGATCCTGGGTGTCGGCCGCAACCGCGCGCTGCTCGAGCGCGTCAAGGCCATCGCGCCGGCGCGGATCGACGTCTTTTCGGCTACCGATGCAACCACGTTGCCCGCGACGCAAGGCGCAGCGGATCCTCTGCTCGAGTGGGCCCGCAAGGCGACCGATGGGGAAGGCCTCGACACCGTGCTCGATTGTCTGCCGCCGGGCGCGTCCGGCGAGGCCATGATGCGGGCGTTACGCACATTGCGCCGAGGCGGCCAGGCGATCAACGTCGGCGCCGTGATGGACCAGCTTCCCCTCAACGCGTTCTGGCTGATGACCAATCGGCTCGGCCTCGCCGGTTCCGTCTGGTTCACGACACAGGAAGGCGAGGAAATGGCCGCGATGGCGAAGGCCGGGACACTCGACCTCTCGGTGCTGCAGCATCAGGTGTCGCCGCTGTCCAAGGTCAACGAAGCCATCGCCGGCATGCACACCCGCAACGGCGGCTTCAGCAATTTTGTGGTCGATCCGTCGACCGTGTAGCCAGGGGTTCGTGTTGCGGTATCGCCAGCGTATCAGCTCGCGTCGAGCCGCTCGAATTCTTGGTCCCCCTCACCCGGATCGCTTCGCGATCCGACCTCTCCCCGCCGGGGAGAGGTGAACCTTTGGCACTGCGATGCCTCGCGGCCACCTCTCCCCGGCGGGGAGAGGTCGATTTCGAGCGCAGCGAGAAATCGGGTGAGGGGGTGCCAACTGAGAGGCTTTGCGTCAAAATGAGCGGGAACCGCTTTTAGCGCCCGGCCGTGCTTCGAGGGAGGATTGTGTCGTGAACAAGCCTACCGGCAGTTTCCAAGGCCGTCCCATCGTGGCGCAGCATGCCGGCGTCACGGTCACGCGGGTCGGCGCGTACCTCGGCGCCGAGATAACCGGCGTCGATCTTCGCAAACCGATGTCCGATGAGGTGCGCGACGCGATCGAGAACGCGCTGGCCGAGAACGAGTTGCTCGTCTTCCGCAACCAGGACATCAGCTCGCAGAACCTGATGGACTTCGGGCGCCGGTTCGGCGAATTGACCGTGCATCCGTTCGCGCCCAAGGACGAAGATGTCTCGGTGCTGATCAAGTTCCGCAACGACGAAACCAATCCGCCGTTCCGCACCGACGTCTGGCATTCGGACGAGACATTCCGCAAAGAGCCGCCGAAAGCCACGATCCTGGTCGCCAAGGAAGTGCCGGCGATCGGCGGCGACACGATGTTCGCGAGCATGTCGGCGGCGTTCGATGGGCTCAGCGACCGCATGCAACAATTCATTTCCGGGCTGGAGGCGATCCACGACTTCAAGCCGTTCCGTGAGCTATTTGACGATTCCGAGGAGGACCGGAAGAACGTGATGCGCTGGGGGATGTTGTACCCACCGGCGGTTCATCCGGTGGTGCGCGTTCACCCGGTCACCGGCCGCAAGGTCTTGTTCGTCAATCCTCAGTTCACGGTCGCGATCAAGAACATGGACGAGCGGGAGAGCAAGTCGCTGCTCGACATCCTGTTCCAGCAGGCTCAGGTTCCCGAGTATCAGTTCCGGCATCACTGGGCGCCACACACGCTGATCATGTGGGATAACCGCTCGACCCAGCATTACGCGGTCAACGACTACTTCCCACAACGTCGCTACATGGAGCGCGTGACCATCAAGGGCGGACCGGTGGATGGCGTCGAACGCGCAGATCCGGAAAGCGTGCGCAAGGCGATCCGTCGCGCCACCGGCAAGCCGAAATCCGGGCACGGCAAGCCGCAAGCCCCGATCACGCCGGAAACGGCCAAGGTCTAAGCGCGGTCGGCACGCATGCCCGGCGTCCGGATCATCGCCTTCGCGGCGGTCGCCCTCGCGTTGTCGCCGTGCACCGGGTTCGCGCAAGCGTGGCCGAACCGGCCGGTGACGATGGTCGTGCCGTTTCCTGCGGGAGGCACCGCCGACCTTCTGGCCCGCGGCGTAGCGCAAGCCTTAAGCGATGAACTCGGTCAGCAGTTTGTGGTGGAGAATCGCGCCGGCGCGGGCGGCAACACGGGCGCCGCCGCCGTCGCGAGAGCCGCGCCCGACGGCTACACCCTGCTGTTCGCCTCGGGGTCACTGGCGGCTCTCAACAAATTCATGTTCAAGAGTCCGCCGTATGATCCGACGCGCGACCTGGTGCCGGTCGCGCTGGTCATCAAAATCCCGACAAGCATCGTTGCGGGTCTCGACGCGCCCATCGGGAACTTCCAGGCCATGGTCGACTATGCCAAGGCCAACCCGGGCAAGCTCAGCATCGGCCACGCGGGTATCGGCTCGATGGCGCACATCACCCTTGAGCTGTTGCAGCAGAAGGGCGGCATCGCGCTCACAGCCGTGCCCTACAAGGGCGGTCCGCCGATGGTGACCGATCTGCTGGGAGGCCACATCCCTCTGAGTTCGGACCTGCTGTCGAACTTCGTCCAGCTCGCCGCGGACAAGAAAGTTCGCTTGCTGGCCGTCGCAAGTGCTCGGCGAATGAGTAACCTGCCTGACGTGCCGGCGGTGCAGGAACTGCTTCACGCGCCGTTCGAAGCAACCGCGTGGTTCACGATCATGGCGCCCGCCGGGACGCCGGCCGACATCGTGCGCAAGGTGAACACCGTCACCAACCG
>DATIPA010000154.1:0-7084 GCA_035472475.1 Xanthobacteraceae bacterium
CTACACCGCCTGCTGGTTCGCGCACGGGGCACCACAGGCGCGCATCGACACAATCGATTTCGACCCCGAGCACGTGCGGCTCGCGCGCGCCAACATCGAAGCGGCGGGGTTTGCGCAACGCGTCGCAATGCACGAGGGCGCTTTCGATCAAATCCTGCCGACGCTCGAGCCCGGGTACGATATCGGCTTCTTCGACGGATTCGATCCGACGCTACGCAATCTCAAGGAAGTGCGCGCCCTGCTGCGCCCGCGCGGAATTCTGATCACCACTAATTTGAACTTTGGCAGTGAAGCGCGGTCCTATCGCGAACGACTTGCCGATTCCAAGCAGTGGCTCACGAGTTTTGCCGCCGAGGACGGCCGCACCGCAATCAGCGTCAAGGTGTAAGGCGCTAGCCGCGCCGCAGCCATCCTCCGATGCGCTCTACCGCTTCCCGCATCTCGGCCGCCGAGCCGGCGTAACAGAAGCGCAGGAAATTGCGGCCGTGGAACGGATCGAAATCGACGCCCGGCGTTGCAGCAACGAAAGCCTGTTCCAGCATCCGCTTGGCGAAATCGAAGCTGTCGTTGCTGAACCGCGATACGTCGGCATAGAGGTAGAACGCGCCGTCGACCGGAAAGAATGTATCAAGCCCCGCTGTCGGCAATCCTTCGGTCAGAATCCGCCGATTCTCCTCATACCCGTGCTTGACGGCCTCCATCTCGGCACGCCCGTCGAACGCGGCCTGTGCGGCGATTTGCGACAACGTCGGCACCGAGATCGCGAGGTTCTGCTGCAGCCGATCGATTGCGCGCACCAGCGGCTCGGGCGCGACCATCCAGCCGACGCGCCAGCCGGTCATGCAGAAGTATTTCGAGAACGAGTTGATGATGGTGGCGTTGGGCGAGAGTCGAACTGCGGTCTCGGCAGGGAATGCGTAATCGAGACCGTGATAGATCTCGTCGGATATGAAGCGGATGCCGGCATCCTCCGCGGCCCGCATCAGCTCCGCGAAGGCCTGCGCGGTCATCATGGTACCGGTCGGGTTGGCCGGGCTCGCGACCAGGACGCCTTTGAGCGGCGACTTTCGGTGAGCGGCCAACAGCGCATCGCCGGTCAACGCCCAGCGGGTCGCAGCGGTGGTCTCGATCGGCACGACCTCGCACCCAAGCGCGCTCGCAATGTGGCGCGAGGGCGGATATCCCGGGACGGCCATCGCCACCCGGTCCCCGGCCTCGAACAGGGCCAGGAACGCCAGGATGAACGCGGCCGACGAGCCGGTGGTGACGATGATTCGCGCCGGATCGACCTCGATCCGATAAGCTTCCGCATAGTGACGCGCAATGCGCGCCCGCAGCGACGGAATGCCGAGCGATTCCGTATAGGCGATACGGCCCTCGAGCGCGGCCTTGGCTGCCACAATTGCACTCGTGGGCGCGGGCGCGGCCGGCTGGCCGACTTCCATGTGAATGACGTGCGCGCCCTGCTCTTCGAGGCGCGCGGCCGCCGCCATGACATCCATGACCATAAATGGGGGAACGTCACTGCGGGCCGACGCCATGACGAGCCGTTTGGCGTTGTCGAGCATCAATGAGCTGCCGCCGCGCTGTTGCCGCAATTGCCGCATTTGTGAGCGCTCTACATTCTTCAAACCGGCTAAGTTGACCACGCCCAGCCACAACCCTAGTTTCGCCCGTGTCGCAGCCGAGGCGCGTTATGGTGGTGGACCGGAACCGGTGGGGAATATCACCAGCGATGATCGACGAGAGACCTAGCAGTCGGCGGCGCCTGGCGCCAGCATCCCGGGCGGTCGGCGCGCTGACCGCAGTCGCCGTGGCGCTTGCGAGCCTCCCGGTGCGCGCCCAGGAGGGCGGTCTGCCGCTCATTCGGGACGCCGAGACCGAACAACTGCTGACCGATTACACCGCTCCGATTCTGCGCGCGGCCGGCCTTTCGCACCAGAACATCCACCCCGTCATCATCAACGATCGCTCATTCAACGCCTTCGTGATCGACGCCAAGCATATTTTCGTCAATGCCGGCGCATTGGTCGACTCAAAGACGCCCAATCAGATCATTGGCGTGCTCGCGCACGAGTCCGGACACATCGCGGGCGGACATTTGTCCAAGCTGCGCACCGAACTGGCCAACGCGCAAACCGCTGCGATCCTCGCGATGTTGCTCGGCGTCGGCGCCGCGGTCGCCGGCGCGCGTGGCGGCGCCGGGACTGGCGATGCCACCATGGCCGCCGTGATGGCCCCGCAGTCGGTGATGATGTATTCGCTGTTGTCCTACCAGCGCCAGCAGGAGGAGCAGGCGGACAAGGCGGGCGTCAAATTCCTGACCGCGACCGGGCAGAGCTCCAAGGGAATGTATGAGACCTTCAAGCGCTTCGCCGACGACGAACTCTACAAGACGCAGGGCATGAGCCCGTACATGCGCTCCCACCCGATGTCGAAGGAACGCGTCGCCGCCCTGACGGAAGTCGCGAGATCGAGTCCCTATTGGGACAAGAAGGATCCGCCGGAACTGCAGCTGCGCCACGATTTGATGCGGGCCAAGCTGCAAGGCTATCTGGAACGTCCCGACACCGTGGCGCGCCGTTATCCGGAATCTGACCAGTCGCTCCCGGCGCGTTATGCGCGTGCGATCGCGGCCTATCGCTTTGCCAACGTGCGCGGCGCGGTGGCGCAGATCGACGGCCTGATCGCGGCCATGCCGAATAATCCGTATTTCTACGAACTCAAGGGCCAGTGTTTGCTCGAGAGCGGCCGGCCCGCCGAGGCGATCGCGCCGCTGCGCCACGCCATTTCGCTCGCGCCCAATCCGACGCTCATGCAAGTCATGCTGGCGCAGGCCCTGGTCGCGACCAATAACCCGGCCGCCGCCAGCGAAGCGATCAGCAACCTGCAGGGCGCCATCATTCGCGACCCGGATATCCCCGACGCCTACAGCCAGCTGGCAATGGCCTACGGCCGCAAGGGTGACGTCGCGCAGGCCGATCTGGCCTCGGCGCAGGCAGCCTTTGCCAAAGGCGACTTCCGAACCGCACGCCAGCTCGCCAAACGCGCCAAGGGCCGGTTCCCGGTCGGCGCACCGGGCTGGGTCAAGGCCGACGATATCGAAGCCTACAAGCCGCCATCCCGCGGTCCTTTGTAGCGCGCGAGCCATCATCAACTACGTCACGGCACAGCCAAGACAGGAAAGCCCGATGAAACGCAGTCTGCATATTGCCGCCGCCCTCGCCTGCACCGTTCTGGTCGCGCCCGCGGCCGCGCGCGCGCAAAGCTTCAACGACCAGCAGAAGGGCGAGCTTGGGTCGATCATCCGCGAGTATCTGGTCCAGCACCCGGAAGTGCTGCAGGAAGCGATGGCGGAGCTCGAAAAGCGGCAAGCCGCCGCCGAAGCCGAAAAGGCCAAGGCCGCGGTCAAGAACAATGCCCAGACCCTGTTTGACTCCAGCCGCCAGGTCGTAGTCGGCAACGCGCAGGGCGACGTGACCTTGGTCGAGTTCTTCGACTACAACTGCGGCTACTGCAAGCGCGCCCTCACCGACCTCACCGACCTGATGAAGGACGACAGCAAGCTGCGCGTTGTGCTGAAGGAATTTCCCGTACTCGGGCCAGGCTCGCAGGAGGCCGCACAGGTCGCGATTGCGGCGCGCATGCAGGACAAGAGCGGCAAGAAGTACTTCGATTTCCACCAGCGGCTGCTCGGCGGCCGCGGTCCGGCCGACCGCGCGCGCGCACTGGCGGCGGCCAAGGATGCGGGATTCGACATGGCGCGGATCGAGCGCGACATGGCGAGCCCGGAGGTGAAGGCGACGATCGAGGAGAACATGAAGCTTGCCGAGCAGCTCGGATTGAACGGCACGCCGAGCTATGTGGTCGGCAGCGACGTCGTCGTCGGCGCCGTCGGGCTCGAGGCGCTCAAGGGCAAGGTGAAGGCGGCACGTTGCACGACCGCTTCCTGCTAACGACAGCCACGACAATATAGTTTATTCTTTCTGCCGCAGGTTCCGCGGCGGGGCCTTATTCGGCCGGACCTTGAGTCCGGGGGGCGCCGCCGCAGACGTGCGGTCGGGCAATTACCGTCATCGGGGGGCAAACCGCGCGACGCGGGCCGGCGCATTGCATGGCGAAGACCATCTACATCATCAACGGCCCCAATCTCAATTTGCTGGGCCAGCGTGAGCCTGAAATCTACGGCCGCAACACCCTTGCCGAGGTCGAAGCGCTTTGCCGCGCGAGCGCAGAGCACCACGGATTCGCGATCGCGTTTCGGCAATCCAACCACGAAGGCGACATTGTCGATTGGCTGCAGGAGGCGCGCCAACAGGCGGCCGGGGTCGTCATCAATCCGGGTGCGTTCACGCACACGTCGCTTGCGATCCTCGATGCCATCATCGCCGCCGCCGTTCCGGTCGTGGAAGTTCACATCAGCAACATCCATGCGCGCGAGGAGTTTCGCCGGGTATCGCTTGTGTCGAAGGTGGCAAAGGCGGTGATCTGCGGATTCGGGATCGAGGGCTATGCTCTTGCCATCACCGGCCTCGCAGCCTTGCTGGGGACGAAGGCGCAATCGTGAACGACGACCGCGACGCGACCACACAGAGCGCCGACTATCAGCGGGTCGTGCGCGCACTCGCAGCGCTGCTCGACGAAACCGGGCTCACCGAAATCGAGGTCGAGCAGGGCGGCCTGCGCGTGCGGGTCGCGCGCCAGCACGCTGCGCAGCCCGCGCACCCGGCCGTGACGGTGCCATTGACGGCAGCCGCCTCACTGCCGGCCGGGGTCGATCCGGCGCAGCATCCGGGCGTCGTCACCTCGCCGATGGTCGGGACCGCCTACCGGTCGCCCGAGCCCGGCGCCAAGCCGTTCATCGAGGTCGGAAGCACGGTTGAAGCCGGCGCCACGCTGCTGATCATCGAGGCGATGAAAACCATGAATCAAATTCCCGCGCCGCGCTCGGGAACGGTCGTGCAGATCTTGTTCGAGGATGCGCAGCCGGTCGAGTTCGGCGAACCGCTGCTGATCATCGAGTGATGGCTGGTTGGTGCCGCAGAGCCGATGTTTGAAAAAATCCTGATCGCCAACCGCGGTGAGATTGCGCTGCGCGTGCTGCGCGCCTGCAAGGAACTCGGCGTTCAGACGGTGGCGGTGCACTCAACCGCCGATGCGGACGCCATGCACGTTCGGCTCGCCGACGAGAGCGTGTGCATCGGCCCGCCGCCGGCGCGTGAATCCTACCTCAACGTCCCGGCGCTGCTCGCGGCCTGCGAGATCACCGGCGCCGACGCGGTGCACCCCGGCTACGGCTTCCTGTCGGAAAACGCCCGCTTCGCCGAGATCCTGGCCGAGCACAGCATCCATTTCATCGGCCCTAAGCCCGAGCACATCCGCCTGATGGGCGACAAGATCGAAGCCAAGCGCACCGCCGTCAAGCTCGGCATCCCGGTCGTGCCCGGCTCCGAGGGCGGCATCAAGTCCGACCAGGACGCGGTCGCGGTCGCGCGCGACATCGGCTATCCGGTGCTGGTCAAGGCCTCAGCCGGCGGCGGCGGACGCGGCATGAAGGTCGCCGACACACCGGCTGATCTTGCAACCGCGCTTGCGACCGCGCGCGCCGAAGCCAAGGCGGCATTCGGCGATGACGCGGTCTATCTCGAGAAATATCTCGCGACCCCGCGCCACATCGAGATCCAGGTGCTGGGCGACGGCCTCGGTCACGCCATTCATCTTGGCGAGCGCGACTGTTCGCTGCAGCGCCGCCACCAGAAGCTCTTGGAGGAAAGCCCGTCGCCCGCGCTCAATGCCTCGGCGCGCGGAGAGATCGGCGAGATCGTCGCGCGCGCCATGCGCGAGATCAAATATCTCGGCGCTGGCACCGTCGAGTTTCTGTACGAGGAAGGGCACTTCTATTTCATCGAGATGAACACCCGCATCCAGGTCGAGCATCCCGTCACCGAAATGATCACCGACATCGACCTGATCCTCGAACAGATCCGAGTCGCCGACGGCGCCGCGCTCGCAATCCAGCAGAAGGACGTCGAGTTTCACGGCCATGCGATCGAGTGCCGGATCAACGCCGAGAGCCCGGTGTCGTTTCGGCCCTCGCCCGGTCGGATCGTGCACTACCATCCGCCCGGCGGCATGGGGGTGCGCATCGATTCCGCGGCCTATCAGGGCTACGCGATCCCGCCCTACTACGACTCGCTGATCGGCAAGCTGATCGTGCACGGCAAGACGCGCGGCGAATGCCTGATGCGGCTCAAGCGTGCGCTCGACGAATTCGTGATCGATGGAGTGGAGACCACCCTACCCTTGTTTCGCGCCCTGGTGCGCGACCGCGAAATGCTCGACGGGAACTATCATATCCACTGGCTGGAGACGTTCTTGGCGAGCGGCGGATTGACCGAATAGGACTTGCGGCTGCGCTGGGTGACCTTTGTCAGCAGCGTGCAGATCTTTGCCGGCTCATACGGCTTGGGCACGAACACCGAGTCGGGAACCTGCTCGATCCGATCGACGCTGCCGGAGGTGTAGACCACCGCGAGCTCGGGCAAAAGCTTGCGGGCAAGCACCGCCAGGCGCTGGCCGTCGACGTCACCCTCGAGCTCGACATCCGTGAAGAGAACGTCCACCGGCCACTGCGCGGCAAGATGCGACAACGCATCGCGCGCGTTGGCGACGGCATGCACCTCGAACCCGTCCTCGATCAGAACATCGACGATCAGGTGGCGTACGATGGCTTCGTCTTCGACCACCAGTACGCGGCGCGGCTGAACGCAAGCGTCCATGATCAAGCTCCTTCCATGCTTACGTCGCATTTCCGCGGGCACAGGTTCAACTCTATGCTTCGTTTGCGGTCTTGCGAAAACTTACGAAGATCGTGGTTATCAGGGCATGAACGCACGCCCTGAAAACGCGTTAGGATGTAGTCCACAGGCGCGGAACCAACCTGATGGCCAGCAAGGAACACGCGATCGTCGAGATCACGCCCGAGGTTCTGCTCAAGGCCTATGCGTGCGGGATTTTTCCGATGGCGGAGAGCGCGGACGATCCGGCGCTCTACTGGATCGAGCCGGAAGCGCGCGGCATCATT
>DATIPA010000155.1:0-2003 GCA_035472475.1 Xanthobacteraceae bacterium
AAAGCCGGGTGCGCGCTGCACCCGCGGTCTCGTGTGCAATATGTGCATAAGAATGCGCACACGAGCATACAGGTTCAGCGGAGAGCATCCGGCCTTCCCTGCGCAATGGTTTTACGGCTTACTTCGCGCTCTCCCCGGTGACCGGCTTGTTTGCCACCGTTGCGCCGCGAATAAATCCGCGACACGTGACGCCAGCATCGGGGCGCCAGAACCACACGCCTTCGCCGTCCGCGTCAGCCACGCTCGTCAGTCGCAGCTTCCGCGTCCACCGCATCCCACCGCACGTTCGTGACGATCGCGAGCGCCCCTCTTCTTGGGTGAGATGCGCGGAGTTATGCCCCTGATTTGCCCGTCGGGGTGAAGCGAAATATTTTTTCTGATAGGGCTAGACAGCTTTTTTTGATTTGCCCGTCGGGCAATTTTTGCCTCAGTCCGTAGGATGGGTAGAGCGCAGCGAAACCCCCCGTGAGACCCACCGGTCACGAAAGCGATGGGTTTCACTTCGCTCTACGCATCCCACATCGCTACGCCCGCACCGCCGTCAATCCCGGCGGCGTCGCGGCAAAACCGGCCTTGGTGGCGTAGCCGCGCACGATGGCCTCGCGCTGGGTGTGGCTCAGTACCGCTTCGATGTCGGTAAAACCGTCGGGCGCCAGTTGCTCGACCGCGTCGATCACGCCCTCCGGCCCGCCGCGCCGGTTCGAGCGCACGATTTCCGCGGTCATCGGCAGCCGCTTTTGCTCGTAGGCCAGCAGCGCCTGGCGCGGATGCTCGGAACGCACCAGCGCGTCGGCCAGCGCGCGGGCATCGAGGATCGCCTGCGACGCGCCGTTCGAGCCGACCGGATACATCGGATGCGCGGCGTCACCGAGCAGCGTCACGCGCCCGCTCGACCAGTGCGGCAGCGGATCGCGGTCGCAGCAGGGGTATTCATAAAATTCCGGCGTCGCCGAAATCAGCGAGCGCACGTCGACATGGGGCACCGAGAACCGCGCCACATGCGGCATCAACTCGTCGCGCTTGCCCGGCCGCGACCAGTCCTCGCGGCGCGACGGCGGCGAGGCGCCGTCGCCGACCTTGACCAGCACCGCCCAGTTGGTCAGGCGGGTCGCCGGGCTCGATCCTTCCGCGATCGGATACACGACGACCTTGGCATGAAGTCCGCCGGCCACGATCATCGAGCGCCCGGTCAGGAACACCGGCCAGTCGCGCGCCCCGCGCCACAGCATCAGCCCGTTCCAGCACGGCGGTCCCTCGTCCGGAAACAGGGTTTCGCGGACGCGCGAATGGATGCCGTCAGCGCCGATCAGAATGTCGCCGCGCGTGGTTTTGATGTGCGCGCCGCTGCGATCGAAGAAATGCGCTGACACGCCGCCTTCGTCCTGGGTGAAGGCGCCGAGCCGGCAACCGGTATGGATCGCGTCCTTGCCCAGCCGCTCCTCGACCGCGGCATGAATCACGCCCTGCAGGCGGCCGCGATGGATCGAGAATTGCGGCACGTCATGCCCGGCGCCGAGGCCGCGCGGCTCGCGCCAGACCTGCTGGCCGTGGCGATTGAGGTAGTACAATTCATCGGTGCGGATCGCGACCGCATCGAGCCGGTCCAGCAGACCGAGGCCGGCGAGCTCACGGATCGCATGCGGCAGAGTGTTGATGCCGACGCCGAGTTCGCGGATCGTATCCGACTGCTCGTACAGCTCGCAATCGAGGCCGCGCGCGCGCAGCATCAGCGCAGTGGTGAGGCCGCCAATGCCGCCTCCGACGATGATCGCTTTCATCAGCCTTACTCCACTCGAACTCTCTTCACCTCTCCCGCAAAAAGCAGCGCGAGGGAGCGATAGAGCCTGCCATTCGGCCTATTCGGCCGCAAGCGGCTTTGTTGCCTCCGCCTTCAGCTCCGCCCGCGTTTTGGGCTTACCCTTAATTTTGAGGTCGTCGAAATCCTGCCGGTCGCGCACGCTGTTGCGGAAAATCTGCTCCTTGCCGGGCAGATATTGCGGCGG
>DATIPA010000156.1:0-11356 GCA_035472475.1 Xanthobacteraceae bacterium
CGACCAGCGCATGGCGCGGCGGCAACGACGGGTCGTGATAATCGGCGCGGCGTTGATCCGCGCGCCCACGATCGGGCGGCAGCGCGACCAGCACATTGCCGAACGCGCGCGCCCTGAAGCGAAACGCGTCCGCGCGTACATACGGGTCGGCGGCGGCCGGTCCCCACGTTGCCTCCATCCGCGTCATTGCATCGGCCGGTAACTCGGTGAAGAACTGCGCGTAGTCCGCAAGCGAAAGTGTCGCATCGCCCTCACCGGGCGCGAGCGCGTCGAGGAGTTCGCGTGGCGTTTGCGGGGCGGCGTGCACCGTGTAGCCCGCCGCCGCCAGGTCGGCGCACAGCGCGACGACGCTCGCCGGCACGTCGAGGCCAACCGCATAGCCGGTGCGCCCCGGCGCCGCCGGATAGTCCGGCAGCAGAATTGCGAGCTTGCGGTCCGCGCGCGCCAGCGTCCGCAGCCGCGCGAGGGCGGCGGCGCGATCGGCGACGATTGCAATCTGGTCGGGATCCGGCGTGTTGGCGAATGCGGTGAAAGCGAGCTTCTCATGCTGCGGCAGCGGGTCCTTGAACGCGATCGCGCCGGCCAGTACGCGACCGTCGAGTTCAGGCAGCACGACGTGCATGGCGAGATCGGCGGCGCCGAGGCCGCGTGCGCTATCCCGCCATGCTGCGCGACGGGTCGTGGCAATCACGGCTTGCAGCACCGGCACGTCCGGTCCGTCGAGCGGCGTCGGTTCGCCTGGCGCGGCGCTGGCCGCGAAGGCGGTCGTGGTGATGATGAGCGCGGGCGAAAGCCGGGCCATCGCATCGCGCACGAACGCGGCGGCGTCCTGATCCTTCAGGCTGGTGACGACCAGCGGCGCGGGAGCCAGTCCGCGCGCGGTGAGTGCCTCGAACAATTGGTCGATCGGAGTGATGTCGACGGCCAGCAGCGCGGCGCGGTAAAAGATGATCGGGACAACCGGGCGAGCGTTGGGCAAAGTCGCTATCAGCCGGTCGAGCTCGATCGCGCCTTGGCCGGGCAGGTAGGCCGCGAGGCGCGCAACCGGCCGCGGCTTGGGTGCGTGCAAATTTGCGCCCGCATGCTGCGCGAGCCGGCGCAGCAGCGCCCGCAGATTCGCCGGTCCACCTTCGCGGAAGTACGCGAGCAAATCAGCGAGTTCGTTAGCCGGAAGCGTCGAGGCCTCGGCGAGCCGCGGATCGTCACGGTCCTCGCCGGGCAGCACGGCGAGCACGATGCCGCGGGCGCGCGCCAGCGCGGCAATCTGATCGATTCCGTAGCGCCACCAGTCGAGCCCGCCGAGCAGGCGAACCACAATCACCTTGGCATGCGCGGCAACCTGGTCGATCCAGAGATCGACCGAGAGCGGATGACGCAGGTCGCGCAGATGCGCGAGGCGCACGCTTGGCAGGGCGTCCTGGTCGTCCGCCCACGCGGCCGCGAGCGCCGACAGATCGCTGTCCGCAAACGACAGAACCGCGATATCGCCGGGCGGCTGCCCGAGATCGACCGGTTCGACGATCTCGTCGAGCGTTGTTGACGAGGTAGCGAGTAGATGCATGTCCTATCCGGTGAGCGCCTGCGCGATCCCGTCGCGATCGATGCCCTTCTGTCCGATCACGACCAGCCGGCCGGCGCGCGGCTCGCTCGCGCTCCAGTGCCGATCGTAATGGTGACTCACACGCGAGCCGACCGCCTGCACCAGTAGCCGCATCGGCTTGCCGGCGACCGCCGCAAACCCTTTCATGCGCAGCACGTCGAACGCCTCCGCGACGCCGGCGACCCGCGCGGCGAGGCTCGCCGCGTCGGCGACCTCGGGCAAGGCGACGACGAAGCTGTCGAAGTCATCGTGGTCGTGCTCAGCCTCGAGATCATGAAGGGTGCGGCGGTTCTCGATGTCGTCCTCGGTAGCGAGGCCAAGCCCGAGCAGCACCGCCGGATCAACCCTGCCGTCGGCGACGCTCACGATTTTGACGGCGCGCGGGAGCGCTTGCGCGATTCTGGCACTCGCTCGGTCGGCATCGCGGTCGGACACGAGATCGCGTTTGTTGAGCACGACGAGATCGGCGCATGCGATCTGATCCTCGAACACCTCTTCGACCGGGTTGTCATGGTCGAGCGCAGTGTCGGCCAGGCGCTGGCGCCGGAGCGCGGCCAGATCGCCGGCGACTCGGCCTTCGGCCAGCGCAGCGCCGTCGACCACCGCGATGACGCCGTCGACGGTCACGCGGCTCTTGATCGCTGGCCAATGGAACGCCTGCACCAGCGGTTTGGGCAGCGCCAGGCCGGACGTTTCGATGACGATATGCTCGACCGCGGGTTGCCGGCTGAGGATTAGGTCAAGCGCCGGCACGAACTCGTCCGCCACCGTGCAGCACAAGCAGCCGTTGGCGAGTTCGACAATATTCTCTTCCGGGCAGGCCGCATCGCCGCAGCCCTTGAGGATCTCACCGTCGATGCCGATGTCGCCGAACTCGTTGACGATCACGGCGAGCCGCCGCCCGCGCGCGTTGGCCAGCACATGGCGGATCAGCGTCGTCTTGCCCGCGCCCAGGAAGCCGGTGACGATGGTGCAGGGCACGCGCGCGAGCGAGTTGTTGGTCATGAATGGTCCTCAGTGAAATCGAGCGGCGGCATGCGGGCGATCAGCCCGCGCTTGAGCGGTTCGGGACGGCCGCGCCACGGCATCAGTCCGTCGGCGGCCTCGGCCAGGAGACGTGCGCCGTCGATCAGCGCCTTGCCGCATTCGGGATCAAGTCCCCCGAAGACGTAAGTCCACGAGCCGTTGGCGCGCATGGCAGCGCTGGCGCCGCGCGTGCAGTTGGCGAGACACGCGACGCGCCGGACTTCAACATCACTGCCCTCGGCTGCTGCTGCCGTTGCCGCGGCGAGCAGCGCGCCGGGGCGCGGCTCGTCCGGCTCGCCCACGCGCCGGCAGGTGATGCAGACATAGATGACGGCGGCGTCCACGGGCAAAAGCCTCGTTCCGGGTGCCGCGCAAAGATCGAGATGTACCGAGGCACCCCGCCCGGCCACGCCCGAACCAACGGCAGGTCTCCTGGCTCGCGGGTTTTCGCCCGTCACCGCCTTCCCGGATGACCCAGTGGCGTCGTGGCTCGGGCTCGCCGCTTACAGTTGCGGGGGCAGCTGCGGCTTGGGAACCCGTGGTCTGAGCCGGCATTTGGCAATCAAATGCTGGACAAGTCAGCCCACTGGGATATTCCGCACCGTATTCCCTGTTCGCTCTCTGACTGAGAGACCGTTGGTGGGGCGACTAAACGGCCGTCCGGAGAGGATGTCAATGCATCGGCGATCCCGTATGCCCGGCCGTGCAGGAACTTCAAATCGGCGGCACTGGGGTGACAATGCGCATCGAACCGGTCTTTCTGTTTGATCTCGACGGTACGCTGATCGACAGCGTGTATCAGCACGTCCTTGCCTGGAAGGAAGCGCTCGACCAGGAGGGCATCGAGCTCGCGGTCTGGCGAATTCATCGCAGGATCGGCATGAGCGGCGGTCTGTTCACCAACCAGCTCCTGCGCGAGACCGGGCTGGACATCAGCATTGAACGCGTCGAACGGCTGCGCCGGCGCCATGCGGCTGCATACCTGAAATACGCCGGTGACGTGCGGCCGCTGCCGGGCGCGCGCGAATTACTGTCGTGGCTTTCGGACGCGCAGATTCCTTGGGCGATCGCCACCAGCGGGCTGATGGAGACCGCCGGGCTCAATCTTGCGACCCTCGGCGTCGACCCGCAGCGCACTCCCGTGGTGACGCGCGATCAGGTCAAATACGCCAAGCCGGATCCGGATCTGTTCCTGGCAGCGGCCGCGAGGCTCGATGCGCCGATCGAAACCGCGATCGTGGTTGGCGACAGCATCTGGGACATGCTGGCGGCGACGCGCTGCCGCGCGCTCGCCGTCGGACTGCTTAGTGGCGGGTACGGGCTCGATGAGCTGCAGCAATCGGGCGCGTTTCGGGTCTACGAGGATCCGGCCGACTTGTTGTTCCATATCGACGAGGTCGCGGGGCGGCGGTGATCGATTAAGCATCGATCATAAACGAGACACCAATCAATCAGGTCGGCTGTTCAACCTGCGCAGCGCAAAATCCTGGAAGTGATCGATCTCGTAGAGGCTGTCGCACACCGAGCCGCAGCGGCTCGAGGCTTCGGTGACTCGGATGGCGAGCGAAGCGCCGTCGGGCGTTTCCTGCTGCCGGTAGAGCGCGATGTGATGGTCCGGGAGCAACAAAACATCTCCGGTGCGCATGCGGTCGAGCGCCTTGACCCGTCGCGTTATGTCGGGCAGCTCGGTGGTTCCGACGTGGCGGCCGAGTTGCCAAACATTGGAGACGAGGCCGGAACAATCCACGCCTGCGGTGACGCGGCGCACCTCGGTTGACCAGAATGTTCCGCCGATGTTGCCGGCCACGTAGCCCTGTTTGATCTTCTGATCGAACCGCTCGATCGTGTCGAAGCCTCCCCAGTCGTAGGGCAGTCCCGTCCTGACGACCGGAGGACGTTCGCGCGTTTCGTCCGGGGGAAGGACGAACCGGCTTCGCCTGGTGCAGGCAATCGGGATACCCGGCACAATCTCGACCTCACACGGATGCCGCAGGTTTTGCTCGGTCAAGGTCCACGAATGGTCGCGATAGGCATCCATCCGCTTGCGAAGCTCGGCTGGCTTCAGCGCCACGATACCGTTGGTCGAGACATCGCGCGATGCGAACGGCCGCTCGTCGCCCAGGCTGATGACCCTGGTGTCCGCCGGCTCGATCAAGGGAAATAGATTGGACAGCGGGGGAGCCGGCGCCCAGCGTTTGGGCTTTCCCCGTGCCTGTTGCAGTTCGACCAGATCCTTCGACGGCGTTGCAAACTCCAGCCGGTAGATCTTGAAGGCGCCGGCTTTGCCATTGGACACGAGGCTCGCCAGCAGCGCGATCGTTCCGTCCGGCATGATCGTCGCATAGTCGAAGCCGACGCGAGACATGACCGCGAGCGGCAACGGCGCGATTCCCGAGAGGACACCGTTCTTCTGGAAGCGGCCAATATAGACGTCGACTTTGATGCGCTGATCGTCGCCCTGATCCGGCGGCGGCTCGCTCAAGTAGTACTCTTTCCAGAGAATGTAGCGCCGCCCATCGCCGATGCGATCGAGCTCGCGCAGGCTCGCAAGATAGTACGGGCCAATCGACCGGACCGCCAACGCGGCTTCGCCGCGAAACGCCTTGAGCATGAGCCCGGAACGTGTCCGTACGACCGGCGGAATGCGGAATTCCGGCTGCTTGGCGTCATGCGCGGAAGCCGCAAACGCCGCGGGCCATCGCGCCTCGTCGCGATCGACCTCGATGCGGGACGCTTCGTCCTCGGAGATGATCACAACGTTGTCGGCCTGCCGCACCAGCCGCCACGGACGAAAGCCGGCGGGCATCCGGGTGGTCTTCAACGCTGCGCTCTCTCCGTCGCGGTAGGCCGAAATCGCACCGTCGAGCGGGTCGACGACGGCGACGACATTGTCGCGCAGAAGAAAAATATGACTCGGTCCCGCGCCATCACGGTCATCGCGGATCTCGATTTCGGTGAATGCGCGGGCCGGGGGAGGGAGAACGCTCAGCACGGCGAGCAGCGCGGCGAACAGGTGTTTCACGAACGCGTGCCCGGACGCGAACGATGTTGGCGCGGGATCAATGCTCGGCGTTAGGTTCGGCATGCGAGAATGAGTCTTGGGGGAACCAATCCGTTTCGTGACTCGCGTTGCAACCAAAGTGCGCTTGGTTTCCCTTTGGCGGATCCACAGCCCTTGCACGCGCATGATGGCGACATTGCGAGGCAATTCGATGGAAAACTCCCGCCTCCCGGCACTCGCAATCCCTGCGGCCCGTCGCTTGTATAAAGTTGTTGACATAAAATAAGTAAAACGTATCGGGGGATGCAGTCCGTTCGATGAGGGGCGCCATCATGAGGCGATCCTGAGGCGGAGCGGAACAGCGGCGTCCGAGAACGCCTGGCTCGCAACCAGGATCCCAGGGGGCCCGGGGACAACCGCCAATACCGGCACCATGACCGGTCACGCTGCGGCCTCCGGCCAAAAATCGCCGCCGTGGAGCGCCGAACGGCGCAGGCGCACCCGATCGCAAGGGTGCGTTCCGCGCCTCGAGCGCGGACAGAACTCACTTAGCGCCGTCTCGGCGCTCCACCCCCCTCATTGTGGGGACGGAAAAAGAGGACGAAGGGCGGCCCGGCGCCCGCTTTCACCGGGACGCGGAGCGTTGGCTCGTCGGCGGGCTGACTGAGGCCGGGCTGTTTGACAGTGTGAATGCGACCGGCGCGTCCGATGGATCAGGCCGGCCCCCAGGGGCTCGGCGCGCCGACAAGCCGCGATCGCAGACCCTGCAGCGCTTCCGAACTTTCGATCGCGCGAATTTCTTCAACAACCGTGCGCGTCGCCGGGAGCGGAAGGATATCGAGCTCTGTTTTTAAGGACTTGCTCCAATTTTGATAGTATTGAATCGCCTCGCAACGGCGCTCGTCGAGCGCGAGCAGGGTCAGCAAGCTGCGCACCAGTTCTTCGCGATAAGGATCGAACCGCAGCGCGCGCCGCGCCAGGGCGATTGCATCGTGATAGAGGCCGGCCGCGCCCAGCCGGCACACCACCACGGTGGCCGTGCGCAGGAACAGCGAATGCAAGCGCTCGCGCTCCTCCAGGATCCAGTCGCCGTCGTCGCCGTCGAGAAACGGCCCTTCGTAACGGTGCAGCACCGCGGCGACATGATTCAGCTTGTTATGGTCGAGCAGCGTTTCGGGTTGCCGCAGCGCCATCGTCGCGGCTTCCTGCAGGGCCGTCGCATCGATATCGAGCCAGGGCGCGCGCTCGAGGATCGTCTCCGTTCCAATCGTCAGTAAATTCCGTCCGCCTGCGCTTTCGGGTTCGCTTGCCAGCAGCTTCCGCATGCGCCAAATCGCCGAGTTGAGCGCGCGTCGCGCGCGCTCGGCATCAAGCTCAGGCCAGAACCGGTCGGCGAGCCGCTCGCGTCGATGCGGGCGACCCGGGTAGGCGAACAGGAAACTCGCCAGGCCCCGGCCTGCAGGTCCCAACTCCGACCACGTCCGATTGTCGACACCTGCAACCCGGAATATTCCGAGTAGTCCGACGCTCAACATGCGGCGCCCCCAAAGTCATGGCCCCGACGGAGGCCGCCGCTGCCTGGAGGGCCCCTGTTCCCGTTTGACGGGACGATTGACCAGTTCAGCCGGTGCCTGTGTGCCCTGCCCAGAGGCCCAACCCAAAACGCAGGCTGGCCGTAGGGTGATACCAAAACCTAGTACCGGCGGTTGCAAGCTACCTGTGATCAGGATCACACCGTGCCGTGATAATTTCGCGAAGAAGCCCGCGACTACAACCACGCACGCCATGTCGCCAGTCCGCGAGTGAGGCCCTGCGCCCCCAAGCCGCTCGCGGTCGGTAATGGATATCGTCGCGCAGGACGCTACTTCTTCCTTGCCGGATCCTTCACGCGCCACTTTGAGCTTGAGCGGCAACCGCGCGTCGCGCAGCGGCATGCACTGGCTGATCGCTTGGCGCGGCTTGAGGATGCCGGCGGCGCGCACCTCGCTCTCATCCGCTGCACCCGGACGAACGGAGCTTCGCCGACCAGATTGCGCAGAAACTCGATCGCCTCGGCTTTGCCGAGTTGTTCTTGCTGTGCGGGGCGATGGCGTCGTGGGCGATGACCGCGCCGGCCGCGTTGCGCTCTTGCGCCCAGCCTCTATAGTCGCACTGTCGTCGGCTAAGGGAACGCGGTGCGTGCTTGCACAAAACCGCGGCTGCCCCCGCAACTGTAGGCGGCGAGCCTTTCTCGATGGACCACTGGAGGACACTCCGGGAAGGTCGAGGCGGGCGCTGAGCCGCAAGCCAGGAGACCTGCCGGCGACGCACCTCGTCCCGGCCCTCGGGTGGAGGGCATATGGAGAATGACATGACCGTTCGCTTTTCCCGCGCCGCAATTCTCTCGGTTCCGCTTTCGCTGACCGCGTTTCCCGCGTTCGCGCATCACATGATGGGCGGCCGGACGCCGTCGACCTTCATGGAAGGGCTTCTGTCCGGTCTTGGTCACCCGGTGATCGGCCTCGACCATCTGGCGTTTCTGATCGCGATCGGCGTGGCGGTCGGGGTCTTTGGCCTGAACTTGTTGCTGCCCGTCGCTTTCATCGCCGCGATGGCGCTCGGCGTCTTGCTGCACGTCAACGGCGCTGGGCTTCCAGCGGCTGAACTCGTGGTCGCCGCCTCGGTGCTGCTGGCCGGCGGTCTGCTTGCCTGGGGACGCCCGCTGCCGGTCGCCGCGTGGGGAGCGCTGTTTGCGATCGCCGGATTGTTTCACGGCTATTCGCTCGGCGAGTCGATCTACGGCGCGGACCGCTCGGCGCTTGGCGCCTATCTGCTCGGCCTCGTCGTCATCCAGAGCGTGCTCACGGTCGGCGTTGCACTCCTGGTGCGGCACTACGGCGCCCGCCTGACAAGCGTTGCACCGCGTATCGCCGGCGCCCTGATCCTGGCGGTTGGCGTGGTGGTTCTGGCCGGCAATTTATGACCGGCGGCTGACCCGCATGGCCGACGCGGGAGCCGGCAGCAGCCGGCTCACGCTCGTCACCGGGGGCGCCCGATCCGGCAAAAGCCGATATGCGGAGAGCCTGATCGCGGCGTTGCCGCCGCCTTGGATCTATGTCGCAACGGCGGAAGCCGGTGATGCCGAGATGGCGGCCCGGATCGCAGCGCATCGGGCGCGGCGGTCGACCCAGTGGAAAATTATTGAGGCACCGCACGCTCTTGCTGGCGTTTTCTCGCAGATTCCTGCAGATGCGGCGGTCTTGGTCGATTGCCTCACACTTTGGTTGAGCAATCGCTGCTTGGCAGGTGCGGACATTGACGCGGAGGTCGGGAAGCTCGCGAACGCGCTCGCGCGTCATGCCGGGCCGGTGGTGTTGGTCACCAATGAGGTCGGCTCCGGCATCGTGCCCGACAACGCGCTTGCCAGACGGTTTCGCGACCAGCAAGGCCGGCTCAACCAGCGTGTCGCCGCGTTGGCCGATCGCGTTGTTCTGGTGGTGGCAGGACTGCCGCTGATCCTGAAAGGAAGCGCATGAGCAAGACCATCGATGAGGGCGAAGCGCAGCGCCATCGCGCCAAGATGGAAAAGCGCAAGGCCGTGCAGGACGCGGAGGTCGCCGAGAAGACGATCGAGAAAGGCCTGCTCATCGTCCACACCGGTTCCGGCAAGGGCAAGTCGACGGCGGCATTCGGGCTCGCGCTACGCATGCTTGGCCGCGGCAAGCGGGTCGGCGTCGTGCAGTTCGTCAAAGGCGCCTGGCACACGGCCGAGCGCGATGCGCTCGCGACCTTCGGCGACCAGGTTGTGTGGCACACCATGGGCGAGGGCTTCACCTGGGAAACCCAGGATCTGCAACGTGACATCGCGGCCGCCGAGCGCGCCTGGGCAAAATCGCAAGAGCTTATGGCCGACCCGAGCTTTGGGCTTGTCATCCTCGATGAGCTCAACATCGCGCTGCGCTACGGCTACCTCAACCTGGCCGCCGTCGTCGCGGCGTTGACCAGCCGGCGGCCCGACCTGCACGTCGTCGTTACCGGCCGCAACGCCAAGCCCGAGCTGATCGCTGCCGCCGATCTCGTCACCGAGATGACGCTGGTGAAGCACCACTTTGCCGCCGGCGTGAAGGCCCAGGCGGGTATTGAGTTTTAGTTGTGCCTGCCCGCGCCCTCATGTTCCAAGGCACGGGCTCCGACGTGGGCAAGTCGCTGATCGTCGCCGGGTTGGCGCGGGCGTTCGCCAATCGCGGCCTTACCGTGCGACCATTCAAGCCGCAGAACATGTCGAACAATGCGGCGGTCACCGTCGATGGCGGCGAAATCGGCCGTGCGCAGGCGCTGCAGGCCCGCGCGGCCCGTACGCAGGCCAGCGTGCATATGAACCCAGTTCTGCTCAAGCCGCAGAGCGAAACTGGATCGCAGGTCGTGGTGCAGGGGCGCGTCTACGCAACCGCGAAGGCCGCAGCCTATCAGGAGATGAAGCCCGACCTGATGCGGTTCGTGCAGGAGAGTTTTGCGCGTCTCAAGAACGAGGCCGATCTTGTCCTGGTCGAAGGGGCGGGCAGCGCGTCGGAAATAAACCTGCGCCGCAACGACATCGCCAACATGGGGTTCGCGCGCGCGGCTGCGGTTCCGGTGGTGCTGATCGGCGATATCGATCGCGGCGGGGTGATCGCAAGCCTGGTCGGAACCAGGGCGGTGATCGACCCCGAGGATGCGGCGTTGATCCGCGGCTTTCTGGTCAACAAGTTCCGCGGTGATCCCGCATTGTTTGCCGACGGTATGGGCGAGATCGCTCGCGCGACCGGTTGGCAGGCGCTCGGCCTCGTCCCATTCTTTCCCGATGCGCGGCTGCTGCCGGCCGAGGACGCGCTGGCGCTTGATGCGCCGCGCAGCGTAAATCCGGGGGCGCATGCGTGCATCGCTGTCCCGGTGCTGCCGCACATCGCCAATTTCGATGATCTCGATCCGCTGGATGCCGAGCCGGCGCTCGATGTCGTACGCGTGCGGCCGGGCCGCGCGCTGCCGGGTGACGCCGATCTCATCATTCTGCCGGGCTCGAAGGCGACGATCGCCGACCTTGCGGCGCTGCGTGCCGCCGGGTTCGACGTCGACATTGCCGCGCACGTGCGTCGCGGCGGCAAGGTGCTCGGATTGTGCGGTGGCTATCAGCTGCTCGGCCGCACGGTGAGTGATCCGGACGGGATCGAGGGGGCGCGCACAAGCGTCGCCGGTCTTGGCCTGCTCGACGTTGCGACGACCCTCTCGGCGTCCAAGAAGCTCGAGCCGGCGCACGGAGAGACCCACGATGGCGCGCCGTTCTCCGGCTATGAGATGCATATGGGAGTCACTACGGGCGCCGATTGTGCGCGGCCGTTCGCGAAGCTCGCGGACGGGTCGCCGGAGGGCGCGATGTCGGCCGACGGCCGCATCGTCGGTACCTATATCCACGGCCTGTTTGCCGATGATCGCCAGCGCGCCGCCTGGCTGGCGCGCCTCGACGCCGGCCCCGCGACGATCGTCTACGAGCATCTAGTCGACGACGTGCTTGAGCGGCTGGCGGCGCACCTCGCCGCGCATATCGATCTCGATCGTCTGCTCAGGTTGTCGCGATGACGAGGATTGCAACAAAGCCCGCAAGGGCGATCAGCAGCGCATCGGCGCTCCGATAGAGCGCGAGCGCCGCGCGGATGTCGGCTGCGGTTGCGTCCCGCTGGCCGTCGCCCATCATGGCGTCATCGACGGTGACACCG
>DATIPA010000157.1:0-23514 GCA_035472475.1 Xanthobacteraceae bacterium
CTGACATCGTGGTGGTGGGCGCGGGCCTTGCCGGCCTTGCGGCGGCGCTTGCTGCGCGCGAAGCCGGCGCCTCGGTGGTCGTGCTCGAGTGCGCGCCCGCGGAGGAACGGGGCGGCAACACCCGTTTTTCCAACGGCGCCATGCGTGCCGTCTATGACGGCGTCGCCGACATCGAGCATCTGGTGGGGAAAATCGGCGAGCAGGAGCGAGCGCACACCGACTTCGGTTCCTATTCACGCGAGCAGTATTTCGACGACATGGCGCGGGTGACGCAATACCGCGCCGATCTTGGGCTGACCGAACTGCTTGTCGCCCGCAGCCGCGACACGCTGGCGTGGCTGCGCGGGCATGGCGTGAAATTCATGCCGCTCTATGCTTGGCAGTTTCGGTCGGCGGACGGATTCATCTGCTTCGCCGGCGGTTCCGCGGTCGAGACCTACGACGGCGGCGAAGGCTTATCGGCGGCCCTGTTTGCCGCGGTCGCTCGTGCGGGAATTTCCCTACGCTATGGCACGCGGGCGACCGCGCTGATTGAACGATCAGGCCGCATCGTGGGGGTTACGGCGCGTTGCGGCCGTGATCGCGTCGAAATCCTCGGGCGATCGGTGGTCCTGGCCGCGGGGGGCTTTGAGGCCAATGCCGAGTGGCGCACGCGCTACCTCGGACCCGGGTTTGAACTCGCCAAGGTGCGCGGCAGTCGCTTCAACACCGGTGATGGGCTGCGCATGGCAATCGCAGCCGGCGCGATGACGTACGGCAACTGGTCCGGTTGCCATTCCGCCAGTTGGGACCTCAACGCACCCGACGTGAACGAGCTCGCCTACGGTACCGTGTTCAAGCGCGACGACTATTTCTACGGGATCATGGTCAACATGCGGGGCGAGCGGTTCGTCGACGAAGGCGCTGACGTGCGCGCCGTAACCTACGCCAAGCTTGGCCGCGTGATTCTTGCGCAGCCCGGACAGGTCGCATGGCAGGTGTTCGACGGGAAGGTGACGCATCTGCTGCACGAGGAGTATCGCCATCGCCGGTCGGCGCGGGTGCGCGCCGAAACCCTCGAGGCTCTCGCCGACAAGATGGAGGGCATCGACAAGGCGAGCTTCCTGCGCACGGTTGCGGATTTCAACAAGGCGGTACGGCGCGACATTCCGTTCGATCCGAGCGGCAAGAAGGATGGCCGCTGCACCACCGCTCTCGCGATTCCCAAATCGAATTGGGCCGAAACGATCGACACGCCCCCGTTCGAAGCCTATGGCGTCACCTGCGGGGTAACGTTCACGTTCGGGGGCATCCGCATCGCCGAGAATTGCGGCGTCGTCGATGTTGACGGGGAGCGGATTCCTGGCCTGTTCGCGGCCGGTGCGATGGTCGGCGGCTTGTTCTATTTCAACTATCCGGGCGGTGCCGGATTGATGGGCGCCGCCGTATTCGGCCGCATCGCCGGCGCTGGCGCCGCCGCATTCGCCATGACGTCATGATGTTGGCGCGCGAGATGAGCAAGCGGCCTCTCACGCCCCGGGATCGATCGTGAACAGCTCCTGCGGCCGGCCGACGCCGCGTAGTGCAAAGCGTCCGACTGAGACAAAGCGCTTCGTGTCGTCCAATGCGGACACGAAGGCCGAGGACAACAACACCGGCTGCTCCGCCGACCGGCACATGGCCGCAATCCTGCTCACCTCGTTGACGGCCGGGCCGATGACGGTGAAATCGAGGCGTGCCTTGCTACCGACATTGCCGTAGAACACCTCACCGACGTGCAGTCCCAGATACGCGTCGGTAGTCGGCACGCCTTCGGCGAAGCGACGCTCGTTGAGCACCGCGACGCGCTGCTGCGCGAGTTTTGCAGCCGCAAGCGCCGCCAGACAGGCCTGCCGGCGGTCCTCCGCAGTGAAGATCGCGAGTACGCCGTCGCCAATCAGCTTGAGCACGTCGCCGCCGCGCTCGTGAATCGCCGAGACGATCGCGTCGAAATAGTCGTCGAGCATCGGGATCACGTGCTCGGGCGCAGTATCGGTAATGCGCGTGAACCCGCGCAAGTCGCTGAACCACAGCACGGCGTCGATCCGTTCAGCGACGCCGCGGGTAATCCCACCCTTGAGCACGCGCCGGCCGGCGTCACGTCCCAGGTAGGTCTCAACCAGGTTTTCGGCGATGCGGCCGAGCGCCGCCGACTTCACGGCGAGCGACAGAAACGGCATCAGGTGCTGGAGGCCGAGAAGGTCGGCGTCGCAAAATCCGCCGGGCGCATCGGTTACCCAGGACGAATAGACGCAATCCATGTGGCCGATAACACCGCTTTCGGCAAACCGGTTGATCATCGCCGTATAGTCGGTCATGCCGGCCACGCGCAGTTCGGGAAAAACCGAAAATTCGCCCTCGCTCTCGGCGGTGAGCCGGCGGCGCATGAACGACCCGCCGGTTTGCAGCAGGCGATAGAACGGACTTCGCCGCCAGCGATCGTCCGGAACATTGCCGTCGGTGCGGCCATAGTCGCGCGGCGCGATTTCGTCCTTGTCGCGCTCCCAACCGAAGACGCGTCCCTCGTGAATCGGATGCAGCGTGTCGATCAGCACCGAGGAGCGCGCCAGCGGCACCCCTGCCGCGACGACGCGCTCACTAAATCCGGTCAGCAATGAGGTTTCGCTCTCGCCCGCCAATCCCGCGTCGGTGACCCACGCGGCGAGCTTGGGCAGTTGTAGCTCGTCCATGCCGGCGTTCTATAGCACAGGCCTGTGACAACATCCCGTCGTCACTTGCGGGCCGGCAGCGGCGCCAACGGCTTGTCGTCCTCTTCGCCGGCAAGTTCGCCGAGCACCGTTTCGAAATCCTTGGCCTCGCGGAAATTGCGGTAGACGGAGGCGAACCGCACGTACGCGACATCGTCGAGCCCACGCAGGTGCGCCATCACGGTTTCACCAATCGTCTCGGACGTGACCTCGTTCTCGCCCAGAGTTTCGAGGTCGCGGACGATCTTCGACACCGTCTGCTCCACCAAGTCCGGATCAACGTTGCGCTTGCGCACGGCAATCTCGACCGAGCGCGCGAGCTTGTCGCGGTCGAACGGCACGCGCCGGCCGTTGCGTTTGATCACCACCAGTTCACGCAGCTGCACCCGCTCGAAGGTGGTGAAGCGCGAGCCGCAGGCCAGGCACAGTCGGCGGCGGCGGATCGCGGACGAGTCCTCGGTCGGCCGCGAGTCCTTGACCTGCGTATCCAGGCTGCCGCAATTCGGACAGCGCATCCCCTTCCCCACGTGTTGTCGTCACGGCCGGCCCGGCCGTCGGCACTTCAGGCGGTATAGATCGGAAACCGTGCGATCAGCCGCGTAACCTTCTCGCGCACAGCCGTCTCAGTCGCGGGATCCGCATCCGTCCCCCTGTGCGCAAGCGCGTCGAGGACGTCCGCGATCAGATCGCCGACCTGGCGGAATTCGGCGACCCCAAAGCCGCGCGAAGTGCCGGCGGGCGTGCCGAGCCGGATGCCCGAGGTCACCAGCGGCTTCTGCGGGTCGTACGGAATCCCGTTTTTGTTGCAAGTGATCTTGGCGCGTCCCAGCGCTACTTCGGCGACCTTCCCAGTAAGGCCTTTGCTGCGCAGGTCGACCAGCATCAGATGCGTATCGGTGCCGCCGGAGACAAGATCGAAGCCGCGCGATTTGAGCGTCTCGCCGAGCACCTTGGCGTTCTCGACCACGGCCTTGGCGTAGGCGCGGAACGAGGGCCGCAGCGCTTCCTGGAACGAGACCGCCTTGGCGGCGATCACGTGCATGAGCGGGCCGCCCTGCTGGCCCGGGAACACCGCCTGATCGATTTTCTTGGCGAGTTCCGCGTCATTGGTCAGCACCACTCCGCCGCGCGGACCGCGCAAGGTCTTGTGGGTCGTGGTTGTCACCACATGGGCATGCGGGACCGGGCTCGGATGCGCGCCGCCGGCAACCAGTCCGGCAAAATGCGCCATGTCCACCATCAAGCGCGCGCCGACTTCGTCGGCAGTCTCGCGGAATCTGCGAAAATCGATGATGCGCGGATAGGCCGAACCGCCCGCGACGATGACTTTCGGCCGATGCGTGCGCGCAAGCTGTGCCACTTCGTCCATGTCAATGCGGTGGTCGTCGCGCCGCACGTTGTAGGCAACCGCGTTGAACCACTTTCCCGACAGGTTGAGCTTCATGCCATGCGTGAGGTGGCCGCCGGCCGCGAGGTTCAGCCCGAGGAAGGTGTCGCCCGGATTCATCAACGCCATGAAGGCGGCGGCGTTCGCGGACGCGCCCGAATGCGGCTGGACGTTGGCGAAGGCCGCGCCGAACAACCTGGTGACTCGCTCGATCGCCAGGCGTTCGACCACGTCGACATACTGACAGCCGCCATAGTAGCGCCGGCCCGGATACCCTTCCGCGTATTTGTTGGTCAGGACCGAACCCTGCGCCTCCAGCACCGCCTTGCTCACAATGTTTTCCGACGCGATCAACTCGATCTCGTCGCGCTGGCGGCCGAGCTCCTGCTGGACGGCTTGAAAGATCTCCGGATCGGTCTGTTCGAGCGTATCGGCGAACAATTCCTCTGCCGGCCCGGCGGCATGACTGGTCAGCGGCATTACGGTCTCCTCGCCGGCAACACCCCGCGGTCCGCGCTGCGGACCCAGATGCCGGCGCACTCGCGGCCTAGCATATCGGCCGCCGAGCGCCAAGCGTTGGGCCAAGGGCTGTCGACAACCCGCAATATCTTGTCGCCCAACCGGTCCTGGGGGCTCTCGCGGTGGGGCGGGCGCGGCGTTGCCTCGCGCCTCAGCGGCCCCGCAGAAAGCGGATGATACCCGAGAAATCTTCGCCCCCGAGCCCGTGTGCGGCGCAGAGGCCGTAGAGCGCTGCCGCCTCCGCGCCGAGCGGGGTCGAGGCGCCGTTCGCCTGCGCCGCCTCCTGGGCGAGCTTGAGATCCTTCAGCATCATCGCGGCGGTGAATCCTGCCTGGTAGCCGCGGTTTGCAGGTGATGTCGGCACCGGCCCGGGCACCGGACAATAGGTCGTCAGCGACCAGCACTGGGCCGACGATTTTGACGCGATGTCGAACAGCTTCTGCGCGTCAAGCCCAAGCTTCTCCGCCAGCAGAAATCCTTCCGACACGGCGATCATGGACGCGCCGAGGATCATGTTGTTGCAGATCTTGGCGGCCTGGCCGTTGCCCGAACCGCCGGCATGCACGATCGTCTTGCCCATCGCCGCCAGGATCGGTTGTGCGCGCGCGAACGCGGCATCGGAGCCACCGACCATGAACGTCAGCGTCCCCGCTTGCGCCCCGCCGACGCCGCCCGACACCGGCGCATCGAGCATGTCAAGGCCGCGATCGCCGGCGGCGCCCGCCACCGCGCGCGCGGTGGCGACGTCGATCGTCGAGCAATCGATCAGTAACGCGCGTTCGTTCGCATTGGCGATGACCCCATCTTCGCCTGAATAGACCGCGCGCACGTGTGCTCCCGCCGGCAGCATGGTGATGATCACCTCGGCGCCCCGGCAGGCCGCGGGTACCGAGTCGACCGCGCTACCTTTGGCCGATGCGAGCTTGGCCAACGTGGGCTTGGCGAGGTCAAAACCGGAGACCGCGTGTCCGGCCTTGAGCAGATTTTGTGCCATCGGCAGGCCCATATTGCCGAGCCCGACGAAACCGATCTTTGCCATGTGCCCCTCTCCGCGGTTGTTGCGCACCTATTGCGGTTGTTCGCGCGCGGCCAGAACAGCAAGCGTCAGATAGGCGATGATCAACGCCGGCTCGAAGATCAACACCAGGATCAGATCATCATAGATCTGCGGAAAAAATATCTCGACCACGATCGAGGAGACCGACGACGTCAGCCACACGACCGCGCCCCAGGGCGCCGAGAGCCACAGCCCGACAGCCGCCACAAGATCGATCACGGCGAAGAATACCGTCGCGGTCTGCCAGGCGATCGCTTGCGCTTCAAAGCCGCCTTCGGGCGCTAATCCAAATCCGCAGATGGCAGCCCAGTAGCGCAATCCCTTGAGCAGCGAGACGACGGCCATCACTCGCAAGAACAGCAGCAGCCGTTTCGTCCAGATCGCCGACGGCTGTTCGTGGCCGGCCTGGACCGGCGCGAGCTCGGGCTGTTGGGCGGCGGGTTCGATCACTGCAGCGCCAGCTCATGCTCAAGCGGCGCGAAATAGCGCTCGATATCATGCGCACCAACCTCGCGCAGGGCGCCCGGCTGCCAGCGCGGCTGATTGTCCTTCTCGATGATCAACGCTCGCACGCCCTCGTAGAAATCATGACCGTAAACCACCCGCGACACGATGCGAAACTCGGCGCGCATGCATTCCTCGAACGTCCACGACCGGCCGCGCCGGACCTGCGCCAGGGCCAGTTTCAGACTGGTCGGCGATCGAGACCGAATGGTGGCAGCGGCCGTGCTCGCCCAGCCGGCCTGCGATCCGCCCATTTGCGCGGCGTTATCAAGGTTCGCGAGGATCGTCTCGACCGTGTCGTGCGTAAACGCCCGGTCGATCGTTGGTCGGCGTGCCAAGAGTGCACCGGACTCCGCCGGTTGCGTGAATTGCCTGATCACATCGTCCACCGCAGCGGCCCCGCATAAACCGTCCAGCAACTCCGGAAACCGCGCGGATGGTACGCGATGGGTGGCCACCCCCGCGGCAACGCCGTCCGCAGGTCCCAGCCGCTCTCCCGTCACGGCGCAATAGGTGCCAAGTTCACCGGGCATGCGCGGCAGAAACCAGGTCGCACCGACGTCGGGAAAAAAACCGATCGCAACCTCCGGCATCGCGAACAGGAACTTGTCGCCTGCGATCCGATGCGAGCCATGCACCGAGACGCCGACGCCTCCGCCCATCACGATGCCGTCCAGCAAGGCGACGTAGGGTTTCGGGTAGCGCTTGATAACCCAATTGAGTGCGTACTCTTCACGCCAATAGACGAGCGCCTCGCTTTGCCGGCCGGTTTTCCCGAGATCGTAGACTTGGCGCAGATCTCCCCCCGCCGAGAATGCGCGCCCACCTGCGCCGGCAATCACCACGCGGGTCACCGACGGATCATCGCGCCAGGCATCGAGCTGTTTGCGCAGGGCACGCACCATGACCAGCGTCACGGCATTGAGCGCTTGCGGGCGGTTGAGCGTCACAATGCCGGCGCTGCCGCGGCGATCGAACAGGATTTCCGGTTCGGAGTTCATCGCGTCTGGGTAGCGGGCGTCGTGCGTGCTTGCAACCGGCGGGGTCAATTCAAAGCCCAGAGGAAGGCCAGCGCGGCGGCGAGGCCGAGGCCAGCACGCACTGCGTGAAGATCGCCCCACCTTTTGATCAGGGTTTTGGTCTCAGCGTTCGCCGCCTCGGATGGCGTCGTTTCCAAGCGTTTGTTGACCGGCAGGATGACGATCAACGTGTAGGGCCAATTGGCAAAAATCAGTGCAGCGCCGAGAAGCCAACGCCAATCCCGGGTCAGCCACATCGCCAGCAATCCAAACAGCGCGGACGCGAGCGCGAGGCTTGCCTGCATGGCAAAACCGCGCGTGTAGCTCGGCTTCCATTGGCGCAGCATCGAGGTGTTGTCGAGTTCAAGGCGGGCCGGTTGTTCGGCCGCACTGATGTAGAGCGCCGCGCCCGCGAACAGGGCGGCGGTGATCAACGCGAGTTCGCCGGCCACCACGCGCTCAATCCCCCAGCAGGTCGCGGCTGACGATCAGGCGCATCACTTCGTTGGTCCCCTCCAGGATCTGATGCACGCGCACGTCGCGCAGAACGCGCTCGATCGGATGGTCGCGCAGATAGCCGTAGCCGCCATGGAGCTGCAGGCAGCCATTCACAACCTCAAAGCCGACGTCGGTGGCGAATCGTTTGGCCATGGCGGCGAGGCGCGTACCACCCGGCTCGCGGCTGGTCACCGCCGCCGCGGCCCGGCGCACCATCAAGCGCGCTGCCTCCAGTTCGGTCGCATAGTCCGCCAGCCGGAAGCGCAGGGCCTGAAAATCGGCGAGGCGCTGTCCAAATTGCTTGCGCTCGCGCATATAGTCGACGGTCCGCTCGAGACAGAACTGTGCGCCGCCGATCGAGCAGGCCGCGATGTTGAGACGGCCGCCGTCGAGTCCGCTCATCGCGATCCGGAAACCTTCCCCTTCGGCGCCGATCCGGTTGGCGACCGGAACTCGACACTGATCGAACATCACGATCGCGGTCGGCTGCGAGTGCCAGCCGAGCTTCTTCTCCTTCGCACCGAACGACAACCCGGGCGTTCCGTTCTCGACCACGATGCATGAAATGCCGCGTGGTCCGGAAACGCCGGTCCGCACCATGCAAACGTAGACATCCGACGTGCCCCCGCCCGAAATGAACGCCTTAGCGCCATCGAGCACATAGTGGTCGCCGTCCCGCACGGCGCTGGTTCGCAGGCTCGCCGCGTCGGAGCCGGCATCGGGCTCGGTGAGGCAATAGCTCGCAAAGTGCTCCATGGTGCACAGCTTCGGGAGGAAACGTTGGCGCTGCGGAGCACCCGCAAACGCGTCGATCATCCACGCCGCCATGTTGTGGATCGAGATGTAGGCGGCCGTCGAGGTGCAGCCCTGCGCCAACTCCTCGAAGATGATGGTCGCATCTAGCCTGGAGAGGGCAGAACCGCCGACGTCGTCGCGCACATAGATGCCGCCGAAACCCAGCGCCGCCGCCTTGCGCAGCGTATCAGCCGGGAATATTTCATCTTCGTCCCACGCCCGCGCGTGCGGCATCATCTCGCTGTGCGCGAAATCCCGCGCTGTTTGCTGGAACGCGCGCTGTTGCTCGCTGAGCTCGAAATCCATGCAAGCCCCGGTCTATGCCTTTGGCGCACGCGATTATTGACCGCGGCGCACGGCCCCAGTAGCACCAACAGTTTAGAACGGCTAGAACGAGGAGCGTACAGGAGACGGTTTTATGGCCATCAAGTTCGGGCGCCCGCTGGAGAGCAGAACGCGTTTCGTGCCGGTCGATGCCGAAGCGCCGACGAGCCACCGGCTCGACCTCCCGGTTCGCCTGCGCCGCAACCGGCGCGCGGATTGGGCTCGGCGCATGGTGCGCGAAAACGTCCTGACCACCGACGATCTGATTTGGCCAATCTTCGTCATCGACGGTGCCAAGACGCGAGTACCGGTGCCCTCGATGCCGGGCGTGGAACGCCTCACGGTGGATCAGGCGGTGCGCGAGGCCGAACGCGCGGCGAAACTGTCGATCCCGTGCATCGCCCTGTTTCCGTTCACGGAGCCGACCCTGCGCGATCCTGACGGCCGCGAGGCCGTCAACCCGGACAATCTCGTGTGCCGGGCCATGCGCGCGATCAAGAAGGAGGTGCCGGAGATCGGCTTGCTGTGCGACGTCGCGCTCGATCCCTACACGAGTCACGGCCACGACGGGCTGCTGCGTGATGGCGAGATCCTCAACGATGAGACCGTGGCGGTGCTGGTCAAGCAGGCGCTGGTCGAGGTCGAAGCCGGCTGCGATGTCATCGCCCCCTCGGACATGATGGATGGGCGCGTCGGCGCGATCCGGCAGGCGCTCGACGCCGCCGGGCGGAGCGACGTGCAGATCATGGCTTATGCGGCGAAGTACGCCTCGGCGTTCTACGGTCCGTTCCGCGACGCGGTCGGCTCGTCGGTGACCCTGACGGGCGACAAGCGCACCTACCAAATGGATCCCGCCAACACCGATGAAGCCTTGCGCGAGGTCGAGCTCGATATCGCGGAAGGCGCCGACATGGTGATGGTGAAGCCCGGCATGCCCTACCTCGACGTGTTGTGGCGCGTGAAGGAGGCGTTCGGGATGCCGACTTTCGCGTATCAGGTCTCGGGCGAGTACGCGATGCTGATGGGCGCTGCCCGCAACGGCTGGCTCGATGAAGAGAAAGTGATGCTGGAGAGCCTGATCGCCTTCAAGCGCGCCGGCGCCGACGGCGTGCTCACGTATTTCGCGCCCCGCGTTGCCGAAAAGCTCAAGCAGGCCGGCTGACCCTCACTTCATTGCAGCGATCCGCGCGCGCAGCGCGGCAATCATTGCCCCGCTTTCCGGAAGATGCGCCTCTTCGGCGTCGAGGATGCGCAGAAATCCGCGCTTCTTGATCTCGACGATGTTGACGCCGTCACTCGGAACGCCGCCGCAATCGCAGACGATATCGACCAGCCGCTCGAGCGCGTGCAGGCGGCCGAGCAGATAGTCGTTCTCCCGGTAGCTGCGCGACAGAAATGCGCCAAAACGTCCGAACGCGCTGCCCTTGAGGCTGGCCAGATCGGCGAAATCCTTGAGCACCTTCACGTCCTGCGGGCTGATGCGGTCGATCAGGATCTGGTTGAGCTCACCGCTCTCGCGCCCCGCCATCATCGGGAACGTCAGAACGTCCCAGAATGAAAACCCGAGGTAGTTGACCATCACGTAGCGGCGCGCCAGGTGATGCCACTCCTTGGGATCCAGCCCGGCAATCAGTCCGTCGAGATCGTTGGTGGCACCATCGAGATCGAGGGCGGTTGCGATATCGTGCATCAGGCGATCGATCGCCTCGTCATGGCGATCGACGAAGGCGTCGGCATAGGCCTCCAGTTCCTTGAGCTCGTCCGCCGACGGGGGCGTGCGAAACAGCCTGCGGGCAAACTCCTGCGTTTCCGGTCCCAGGTTCGGCTCGCTCTGCCGGCGCCGGATATCGTCGAGCCTGGCGTAGAAGGCGCCCTTCAGGCGGTCGACGACACCGGGGTCGAGCCCGCGATAGTCATCGCTGTCGAGAAGTTCATAGAGCCGGTTTTGCCCCTCGATCACGAAATTCAACCGGCGCTCGCGATATTTCACGTCAAATGCCTGCAGGAATTCCGCAAAACGTGGGACCGGCTGCGATTTCGCCGATTCCGGCAGCGGGTTCTCCCACGCGCTCGGATCGTAATCGAAGCCGCGACGGCTGGCCCAGGCTTCGACCACGGCAGCGATGGCGTGCGCGAGCGGCGACTTGTCGGGGACGTCGCAGACCGTCACCAGCAACCGCGTGATAAAGGCGCGAGCGGACGCGAGCTTCAGTCGCACGTAGCCCTCGGAGGCAAAGCCTGCGGCGCGCACCACGTGCATGTTGACCTGCTCGCGCCACTCCCGCAGCTCCTCCTGGGCGACGGGGCGGTCGAGTGGCGTAGGAATCGTTGTCGTGACCAAAGCGCTGACCCGCGGGCGCGTGCGCGCGACGATCAGCGCCGCCTGTCTGACCTGCTCGTTGAACGCCGCAACAACGCTCAGCTCATCCGCGAACGGCTGCGCACGCGGAATATCCGATGCCGCGCCCCAGAGCGTCGAAAAGAAATTCGGTATGTCGTCGTTGGTCGTTTCGACTATGGGCCGGGGCGCGGGGTCGATGTAGACGAGCCGGCGATCAACCTGTCGAAATGCCGAGCGCCCATGAATCGCTTCGATGGCCTCGCGAAACGGCCGGTCGTTGAGCACGGAGCCGTCGATGAAGGACGCGGTCGCGGGATCAACTCCGGCTCTGCGGTGATGGCGAAAGTTGTTGGCGATGAACGTCTCCCGCTTTGGCCAGCTAGCGCCGCGCGCGGCCACCAGCGCATCCATGTCGATGATGCGAGCGGGCGGAAACGCGCCTGGAAACGACGATGTGGCGCGGGCCGCGAATGCGAGCCCCGGCAGGTTGCTGAGATCAAGATCGCTGTCGACTTCGCCGGTCAGGCGGCGCCGGTATGCGAAGTGCAGCAGCTGGAAGTGTTCGACCTCGTGGATGACCGGCGGGTCGTGAATGGCCACCTGCTCGTAGTAGCCGTGATAATCGGTCAAGGTCACGAACAGATCGAGAGCATGGCCGGACGGCAGCAATGATGCCTGCGGACTCTTGGGCACACCCATCGCCACGGCGGCGTCGTACATCAGCGCGTCCATGACATGGCCGTCGAGCGGCGGCTTGAACCAGCGTGAGCGCACGAACAGGGAGAGGTTTTTGACCACCTCCTTATCGCCCGTAACCATGCCGTATTTCGAGGCGATCCAGATGATCGGCTGCAGGAATACCTTGCTCCACGCTCCCGCCTTGGCTTCGGGCGCAAGCAGGACCGTCACATCGGCGTTCTTGAGCCACAGGTCGCGCAGTGCGTTGATCGACAGGTTGTGGCACAGCGCTCGCGCCAACATGGCGCCGTTGATGCCGCCCGCGGAGGCGCCTGCGACGATGTCGACCACGACACGAAGCTCGACCGTGCGGCCGATCTCGCGGAGCAAATCGAAATAAACATCTTCGGTGTCGTATTCGGGATCGTTCGGGTCCGCGCGGTCGAAGAAATGCGCGCGGGGGCGGGCGTCGCGATCATCGATGTCGTGCAATGCGGCCGATGCCCGCACCAGCTTGAGAACTTCCTTGGTGATCCCATGCATATAGACGGCGAGTGAAATCCCGCCGAAGCACACGAGTGCAATGCGAAGCTCTTTCTCGCGCATGGCTGAGACGGCCTGCGTTTCCCCCGGGCGAATTTATCCGATTCTCATATGCACTTTTTGTGTGCGATTCGCGGCAAGCCGCAACGGCCACGCCCAGCCGAGGATAACCTCATTCCATCGTCGTGGCCGTTTCGATCCGCACCGGCTGATAGCCCCCGGCGGCAAGCGCGGCAAAAATCTCCTCGGCGTGGAGGCGGTCCCGCGCCTCGACCGTGACGTCGAGCCGCGCCCCCTTGGCCGGGACATCGAGAAACAGCCGGCGGTGGTCGATTTCCAGAATGTTGGCACCCAACTGTCCAAGCAGCGTCGCAATCGGTCCCAGCACGCCCGGCCGGTCGGCGATGGTCAGGCGGAACGACACGATGCGATCGCTGCGCTCGAGCTCACGCACCATAATCGACGCCAGAATGCGCGGATCGATATTGCCGCCGCAGAGGATGAGGCCGACCTTGCGGCCGTGAAAGCGATCGGGCTCCGCCAGCATCGCGGCGAGCCCCGCGGCCCCTGCGCCTTCCGCCATGGTCTTCTGCAGCGTCAGATAGAGGTTGACCGCGCGCTCCAGGTGCGCCTCGTCAACGAGCACGATGTCGGAGACGAGTTCGCGCACCACGGGGAGCGTCAGCGTCCCGACGTTCTTGACCGCGATTCCTTCCGCCAGCGTCGGTCCGCCGAGCGGCCGGTTCTGGCGTTTGAGCGCGTTGAACATCGAGGGATAGAGCGCCGCTTCAACCCCGATCACCGTGAGCGCGGGGCGCGCGGCGCGCGCCGCAATGGCGTTGCCGGCGATCAAGCCCCCGCCCCCGATCGGCACCACCAGCACGGCGAGCTCCGGCACCTCATCGAGCATTTCGAGCGCGATCGTGCCTTGGCCCGCGATGATGTGCTCGTCGTCGTAGGGATGCACGAAGGTAAGCCCGCGCTGGCGCGCAAGGTCCTGGGCGCGGGCCTGCGCCTCGCTGACCCCTTCGCCCTCGAGCACGACCTCGGCGCCATGCGCGCGCGTCGCCTCGACTTTGACGAACGGGGTGGTCTCCGGCATCACGATCGTGGCCCGGATGCCGAGCCGCCCTGCGTGATAGGCGACCGCCTGCGCGTGGTTGCCGGCCGACATGGCGATCACGCCGCGGGCGCGTTCAGCCTCCGAGAGCGAGGCGAGCTTGATGAAGGCCCCGCGGTCCTTGAACGAATTGGTGACCTGCAGATTTTCGTATTTCACGTAAACATCGGCACCGGTCAGTTCGGATAGCCGCGGCGCCGGCAGCATCGGCGTACGCAAGACCTGGCCGATGAGCGCCTTGCGCGCCAATTCGATGTCGGCGAGTCTGATCACCCAATCTCCTTATCGATTCGGAGCCAGCAAGAAGACCTTGCGCTCTTGTGGTTCCCGACCGCTACTCCCATTTGGGTCGCCATCCGTTGTCAACCTTGCCTTGGCGCAGTGAGTGGAGGATCCCGTGAGCATGGACCGGATGGGCGCTCCCACGGACATGAAGCCGCACGCCTACGACCCGGTGCGTAATCCGGAGCTGTTCGACGGCGTGCTCTTGCGCCGTACCTGCGCTTTCGTCATCGACATCATCATCATCATGCTGCCGGTCGCCCTGGCGACCCTGTTTATCCTGCTGTTCGGGCTCGTGACCTTCGGCCTGGGCTGGCTGCTCTATTGGCTGCTGCGGCCTGCGACCATCATCTGGGCGCTCCTCTACTACGGCTTCACCCTCGGCAGCCCGGCATCCGCCACGATCGGAATGCGGATGATGAATATTCAGCTGCGGACCTGGTATGGCGACCCCTGTTATTTCGTTCTGGGCGCGGTGCATGCGATCGCCTACTGGGTCAGTGTGACTTTCCTCACACCGCTGGTGCTGATTGTGGGCTTTTTTAACGATCGGCGCCGGCTTCTGCACGACTTTGTGGTCGGCACTGTCATGATCAGGAATCCGGATTAGCAATCCGATACGGTTCGGCAGCGGATGAAAAAGACCTTTGACGGACGGCCTGCGGCGCGCGATCCTTTCGCAAACGACCACCGTCGTGAAAAGACATCGGACTGGCCTTTGTGACGCAGCACTCACGTAACACTCCCCAGTTTTACCTGACGGCGCCCTCGCCTTGCCCCTACCTTGCGGGCAAGGAGGAGCGCAAAGTGTTCACGCATCTGGTGGGAGAGCGCGCGCCGGAACTTAATGATCTGCTGACCCATGGGGGATTTCGGCGCAGCCAATCGATCGCCTATCGACCGGCCTGCGAGGCGTGCCGGGCGTGCGTTTCAGTCCGGGTTCTGGTCGACGAATTCCAACCGACCCGCAACATGCGGCGCGTCCTCGATCGCAATACCGACATCGTCGGTGAAATGCGGGTCGCAGTGCCGACGTCGGAACAATATTCGGTGTTCCGCGCCTATCTCGACGCCCGCCACCGCGACGGCGGCATGGTCGATATGACCGTGCTCGACTACGCGATGATGGTGGAAGACAGCCACGTCGAGACCCGCATGGTCGAATACCGCACGCGCGGTCCCGACACCGCCGTGACCGGTCGCGGCGACGGCGAGCTGCTGGCGGTCGCGCTGACCGATGTGCTCACCGACGGTCTGTCGATGGTGTACTCGTTCTTCGAGCCCGACCAGGCCGGACGCTCGCTTGGAACCTTCATGATCCTCGACCATATCGCGCGCGCGCGTCGTATGGAGTTGCCGCACCTCTATTTGGGCTATTGGGTCAAGGGTTCGCGCAAGATGGACTACAAGGGGCGGTTCGCTCCGCAGGAGCGGCTGATGGCCGACGGCTGGCGCCGCTCGCCGCGCTAGCGCGCGATCGCCTGGGGCGATTCGCACTCAACGTGCCGTCGCGAAGTCCACGATCAGCTTCAGGTTGAGAATGATGATGGTCGCGGCGATGACGGACGCCGTGACCGTCAGCCAACGCGGCGCGACCAGCGCGCCCATCTTGCGGCGGTCGGCGGTGAACATGACGAGCGGCACGATCGCGAACGGCAGCTGCAGGCTCAAGATCACCTGACTGAGAATCAGCAGCTGCGCGGTCCCTCGCTCGCCGTACCAGATGGTCACGACGGCCGCGGGCACGATTGCGACCGCGCGCGTGATCAGGCGCCGCGCCCAGCCCGGCAGCCGGATGTCCAGGAAGCCTTCCATCACAATCTGACCTGACAGCGTCGCGGTGACGGTCGAGTTCAAACCGCAGCACAGCAGCGCAACGGCGAACAGGGTTGGCGCGATCGCGGAGCCGAGCAGCGGCGCCAGGAACGAGTGTGCCTGCTCGAGTTCTGCAACGTCGGTCTTGCCGCTGCTGTTGAACGTCGCTGCCGCCAGGATCAGGATCGATGCGTTGATGACAAGGGCCAGCATCAGCGCCAGCGTCGAATCGGCGGTCGCCAGCATGATTGCCTCGCGCTGTTCGGGGAGGCTCGCGCCGAACCGGCGGGTCTGCACGATGCCGGAGTGCAGGTAGAGATTGTGCGGCATCACGGTGGCGCCCAGGATGCCCAGCGCCAGGTAGAGCTTGTCCGGATTGCTGATGATGTCGGTTGTTGGCGCAAACCCGCGCAGCACCGCGCCCCAGTGCGGATCGGCCATCGCGATCTGGATCGCAAAGCACGCCGCGATCACGCCCAGCAGCGCGACGATGAAGGCCTCGACCCAGCGAAACCCGAGCCGCTGCATCGACAGCACCACGAACACGTCGAGCGCGGTGAGCAGAACCCCGATCTCGAGCGGGATTGCGAACAGAAGATTGAGCCCGATGGCGGTACCGATCACCTCCGCGAGATCGGTGGCGCAAATCGCAATCTCGGCCGCCGCCCACAGCGGGATCGAGACCGCGCGCGGAAACGCGTCGCGGCAAGCTTGCGCGAGGTCGCGCCCGGCCCCGATGCCCAGGCGCGTGCACAGCGCCTGAAGGATGATCGCCATGATGTTTGAAAGCAGGGCAATCGAGAGCAGCGCGTAGCCGAACTTCGACCCGGCGGCGAGCGAGGTCGCCCAGTTGCCGGGGTCCATATAGCCGACTGCGATCAGGTAACCGGGTCCGAGGAACGCGAGCAGCCGCCTCCACACCGGCCCGGTCGATCGGACCGTCACCGATCCGTAGACCTCGGAGAGCGACGCGCCAACGCGCTCCCGGCGCCAGCCCGGCGCCTGGGTCGCGGTGTCGGTAGACGGCTGCAGCATTCGGCGCCCTCGGGGTCACCCAGTTTAATTGCGAATAATTTGCAGTTGCAAGTGCCTTGACGGTGCGCGGATGCCGGCCGCGCGCCCCGCGCTTCCCGCCTGCCCAGACGGAGCGCACGCATGGCTTGCGCGCTTGCGCGCCCCCGCGCCCCGGATCAAGTTGCGCGAGACGGCTTTTCGCGAGGCGTCACGATGCCAGAGCAAGCGCGCACCCTGTTCGACAAGGTCTGGGAGCGGCACGTCGTGGCCGACTATGGCGACGGCTTCGCCCTGATGCATGTCGACCGCCTGATCGTCCCCGACCTGACGTCGCGCGCGCTCACCGAATTGCGCACCCGCGGCCTCGTGCTCGCGCGGCCGGAGCTCGTGTTCGGGGTGGCCGATCACGCGATCACCACCGATCCGGCGAGCGACGATCCGCGCGGGCTGACCAATCCGTTCATCGCCAACCTGCGCGAGCAGGCGCGTCATTTCGGCATGACCATGCTGGAGGTCGGCGAGCCCGGCCACGGCATCATGCACGTGATCTCGCCCGAACTCGGGATCGCGCTGCCCGGGCTCACCTTGTGCTGCAGCGACAGCCACAGTTGCACCATCGGCGCCCTTGGCGCGTTGGCCTGGGGGATCGGCGGCGGCGAACTCACCCATATCTTGGCGACGCAAACCAGCGTGCAACGCAAGCCGAAGACGATGCGCATCACGCTCGACGGCCGGCTCCCGCCCGACACGCAAGGCAAGGACATCATCCTGCGCCTGATCGGCGAAATCGGCGTTGCGGCCGGCAACGGCCATGCGGTCGAATACGCCGGCAGTGCCATCCGCGGGCTCGCGATGGAGGGCCGCTTCACGGTCTGCAACATGTCGGTCGAATTCGGCGCCCGGTTCGGCATGATCGCGCCCGACGACACGACGTTGAATTACGTGGCCGGCCGCCCGTACGCGCCGCGCGAGGCGCTGTGGGACGCGGCGCTCGCGGACTGGCGTGCGCTTCCCTCCGATCCGGCGGCAGCCTTCGATTGTGAGATCGCCCTCGACCTGACCGGCCTCGCGCCGCAGGTGACATGGGGCAACAACCCGGCCGCGGTGCTGCCGATCGACGGGTGCATACCCGATCCCGGCAACGAGCCCAACCCGGAGCGGCGCAGGGAAATGGAAGCCGCCCTCGCCTACATGGATCTCGTCCCGAACCGGGCGATCGAAGGCACGCCGATCGACTGGGTGTTCATCGGCTCCTGCACCAACAGCCGCATCGCCGACCTGCGCGCCGCCGCCGCGGTGGTCAACGGCCGCAAGGTCGCGGAGAGCGTGAGCGCCTGGGTCGTACCCGGGTCGATCGCCGTCAAGCGACAAGCCGAAGCCGAAGGCCTCGACGCGATCTTCCGCGCCGCCGGCTTCGCGTGGCGCGCGCCGGGGTGCTCCATGTGTGTCGGAGCCAACGGCGATGTCGTACCGAGCGGCCAGCGCTGCGTCTCGACCTCGAACCGCAATTTTGTCGGGCGTCAGGGGCCGGGCAGCCGCACGCATCTGGCAAGCCCGGTCGTTGCCGCGGCCTCCGCCTGCGCGGGCGCCATCGCCGATCCGCGCAAGCTCATGTGACAGTCTGATGACAGCGCTCACCACACTTGTTGGACCAGCGGCGCCGCTGCTGATCGACAACATCAATACCGACCTGATCGCCCCGATGTACCGGCCGGCCCAGGCCGGGATCCTGCGTGGGCTCGCCGTCAAGCGCGGCGACCTCGCCGGTATGTTGTTCGCGGGCTGGCGCTATGACGCGCAGGATCGCGAAATTCCTGAGTTCGTGCTCAATCGCGGGCCGTTTCGCAACGCGCGCTTCCTGCTCGCGGGGGCGAACTTCGGGTGCGGGTCGTCGCGCGATACCGCGGCGCTGATGCTCAGCGCCTTCGGCATCCGTTGCGTCGCAGCACCAAGCTTCGGCGAAATCTTCCGCGACAACTGCTTCAAGGCCGGCATGCTGCCGCTGGTGCTCGAACGCGAAATCGTCGCGGCGCTCGCCCAGGAGGCGAGTGGCGGCGCCGAATTCACCCTCGATCTCGCAGCGCAAACTTTGCGCGCGCCGAGCGGACGAATTGTGCACGTCGAAGTACCGGCGTTTCGACGCGAGCAACTCTTGAGCGGCGCCGACGAGATCACGCTCACGCTGCGGCGCAGCGAAGACATTCTGGCCTATCAGGACCGTGAGCGCGCGACGCGGCCATGGTTATTTCTCCCGCAACGCGAAAATTGTTGACAAAAAAATCACACTCACGGGAAATCTATCAACACAAACGCAATTGCTGTTGCGTTGGATCGATTCAAGCGTTGAATTGCGGTGGGTATTTCTGCGCGCAGTCGCGCGAGCGTCATGTTCTCCGCTTACCGTAAACCTTGCTGCAAAAGCACGGACACGGACCGGAACAATGCTTGTGGATGAGCGTTGAGGATCGCCGTTATGGACGATCAGGAGATACCGGTGACTGAGTTCGAGCACGCCGCAGGCCAGACTACGATGATCGCGTTCCTTCGCAGACTTTCGATGCATTACGGCATCTACCGCCGCTACCCGCTCGCGCGTTTTTCCGCGCTGCGCAACGCCTGGCGCATCGCGCGCGCCTAAAGCCTTCGCGGCACTCCGCCCGGCCGCCTCGGCGCGACCGGCTCGTCGCTCGCAACATTTGTAGCCTCCGCGCCGGCGTGAGACTCTTGGCCGCACCTCCCCTATTGTGAGTCATCCAATCGGGGGAGAGACATGGCCGCAAAACCCGCGCCGGCACGGCTCTGGTATCAAAGCTTCGTTCATCCCACCGAACAGGCACCCTACATCGCGCGTCTCGAACAGGAGCTCGCGCGGCTCGCCGCGCCCGGGTTGCAGTTCGAAGTCCGTGGCCTTGATCCGCCCGATCGCTACTTCCATCCGCTGACGGAATTTCGCTGCGCCGCGCAAACAATCCGCACGGCGCTGCAGGCCGAACGTCAAGGCTACGACGCCTTCGTGATCGGTCATTTCCAGGAACCCGGCTTGCTGGAGATCCGCGGCGCCCTCGACATCCCGGTGATCGGGTTGGGCGAGACCGCCATGCTGAGCGCCTGCAGCATGGGGCGTAAGTTCGGCCTGGTGACAATCGACCCGGTGTTCATCGACTGGCACGAGCGGCAGGTCACCGCGCATGGCCTCACCGAGCGGCTCGCCGGCGTGCGGGCGATCAAGATCGATCTTCCGGGCTTCATGCGCGCGTTCACTGACGAGGCCGCCTATCGCGACGTGCGCGCCGATTTCGTCGAGCAGGTGCGTCCGCTGGTCGCAGCCGGCGCCGAGGTGATCATCCCGGCCGGCGGCTTGCCCATGCTGCTGTTTGCGCGCGAGTGCCCATTCGTGATCGACGGCGCGCTGGTGCTGCAAGGGATTGCGGTGGTCGCCAAGGCCGCCGAAATGGCGCTGGCGCTGCACCGCTTGACGGGATCGGTCGTGAGCCGGCGCGGGACTTACGCCAAGGCGCCGCCGCAGGCGATTGACGAGTTTCTCAGCGCGCGCTGGTAAAAAAGGCCCGGCGATGCAGTCACAATCGCCGGGCGCTCGTCCGTTCGGGCTTTACCTCACGAAAGAGGTTCAATCTTCGCGATCTTGACGTACTCGGCCCAGGCCTTGATGTCCTTCGCGAGCAGAGCTTTGAGCTGCTGCGAGTTGCCCGGGAACGGATCGCTGCCGAGATTGGCGAGGAACGTCTTGGTCTCGTCATCGACTGCAATCTGATTGAACAGCGTCTCGAGCTTGTCGAGCACCGGCTTCGGCGTGCCCTTCGGCATGTGCACCGACCACCAGGCGATGATGTCCGAGTTGGTGATGCCTGATTCGCCGGCGCTCGGAATGTCCGGCAGCGCCTTAAACCGCTCCTTCGAGGAGGTTGCGAGCGCGCGCAGCTTGCCAGATTTAAGATGCGCCATCGAGGTGACGGGATCGAGATGCGCAAACGCGACGTTGTGCCCCCACAAGTCGTTGAGCATCGCACCCGCGTCCTTGTACTTCACCTCGACAGTGTTGAGCCCAAAGTTGGCCTTGTAGAGCTCGCTGCTGACGATACCGGTGTTGGCGACCGACGCGTAGGACCCCTTGTCGCCCTGTTGCTTGAGATAGGCGGTCAGATCGGCGACGGATTTGTAAGGACTGTCGCCTGCCACGATCAGGATAAACGGCAGCTTCGACAGCGTCGTGACGTGTTCGAAGTCGTTGAGCGGATCAAAGGCCAATTTCTTGAACAGGCTCGGCGCCGCCGCGAGGAATGAGCTGCCGGGCGCGATGAACAGCGTATAGCCGTCCGGCTTGGATCTCGCGACGTACTCGGTCGAAATGTTGCCGAACGCACCGACCTTGTTCTCGGTGATGATCGTTTTCCCGAGTTTGTCCTCGAGCTTCTTGCCGTAGAAGCGCACGAACACGTCGGCGCCCGAGCCCGGGGGAAAACCGCAGATCGAATGGATCTCACGCGTAGGCCAAGCGTCGTCGGCCGACGCAGTCCTGGTCAGATACGGCATAGCCACCGACGCCATGGCAGCCGACTGCAATAATGCTCGACGTGACAGCATTTCATCCCTCCGGATTTGTGGAACCGTGCGCAGTCTTATCAACCGACCGTTCGACCGGAGCTTACAGAAAAACCGGCGCGGCACCAACCGCGCGCGTCAGGCGAATTTATTAATTCGCGGAAAGCCTTTCGGCGCCAGCCGCCCGGCGTCGGCGCGGTTGCCGCGCCAATCCGCGAGTTCTGAAAGCGCGAGCGTGAACGCGCGGCTGGCGCTGTCGGTCCACGACAACCCGTCCGCTCCCTTGAAGGTCTTGATATCCGAGAGGCCGCCGTCCTTGTAGCGCTGCAGCCGAACGCCGCGCCCGCGGCCCATTTCCGGCACCTGCTCGAGCGGGAACACCAGCATCTTGCGATTCTCGCCGATGACGGCGACCTCATCGCCTTCAATCACGGCGAGTGCGCAGGCGGCATCGCCGTCCTTGAGGTTGAGCACCTGCTTGCCCTTGCGGGTATTGGCCAGGCACTCCGCTTCCGCGACCACAAAGCCATTGCCCTGCCGGCCCGCCACCAGGAATTTGCGTGTTCCGGCGTAGGCCATGACCGCGACCAGGTCGCCATCCTGTTCGAGGTCGATGAACAGCCGCACCGGCTCGCCGTGGCCGCGGCCGCCCGGAAGCTTGGCCGCGTCAATCGTGTAGAATCGCCCGGTGCTGGCGAAGATCAAACACTTCGCCGTGGTTTCGGTCGCAAACGCAAACTTCAGCGCGTCGTCGGCCTTGAACACAACACCCGAGAAATCGCTGACGTGGCCGCGCAGTGCCCTGATCCAGCCCTTTTCCGAGACCACGACCGTGATCGGCTCGCGCACCGCCATCGCCTCTTCGATTGCGGCCTCGTCGTGCTCGGGCGGCGCCGCAAAACCGGTGCGCCGCTTGCCGAGCGGCGTCTTCGGTCCGAACGCAGTGCGCAGCTCCTTGATCTCGTCGGCAACCTTCTTCCACTGCTGCGGTTCGGAGCGAACGAGGTCCTGCAACGTCTTGCGCTCGGCCCGCAGATCCTTGTCCTCGGTGCGGATCGCCATCTCCTCCAGCCGGCGCAGATTGCGCAGCCGCATGTTGAGGATCGCTTCGGTCTGCACCTCGGTGAGCTTGAACGTCTTCATCAGGACGGGTTTGGGCTCGTCCTCCTTGCGGATGATCTTGATTACCTTGTCGAGGTTGAGATAAGCGACGAGCAGGCCACCGAGCACTTCCACCCGATGCTCGATTTCCTTGAGCCGGAAGCGAGCGCGCCGGACCAGCACATCGCGCCGGTGGTCGAGCCACTCGCGCAGCACCTCGGCGAGCCCGATCACCTTCGGTACGCGCCCCTTCACCAGCACGTTCATGTTGAGCGGAATGCGGCTCTCAAGCTCGGTCAGCTTGAACAACGACTCCATTATCAACTCGGGATCGACGGTGCGCGCGCGCGGCTCGATCACCAGGCGGATATCCTGCGCGGATTCGTCGTTGACCTCGGCGACCAGCGGCAGCTTCTTCTCATTCAACAACTCGGCCAGCCGTTCGATCAGCCGCGCCTTCTGCACCAGCCACGGGATCTCGGTGACGACGACCTGATAGGTGCCGCGCCCAGTCTCCTCCTTGTGCCAGCGCGCCCGCACCCGGAACGAGCCGCGTCCGGTCGTATAGGCCTCCGCGATGGTTTCGCGCGGATCGACGATCCACCCGCCGGTCGGAAAATCCGGACCCGGAACATACTTCATCAATGTGCGGCTGCGCGCGTTCGGATTGTCGATCAGGAACAGCGCGGCGTCGCACAGCTCGGCGACGTTGTGCGGCGGGATCGAGGTCGCCATGCCGACCGCGATGCCCTGCGAGCCGTTGGCGAGCAGATTGGGAAACGCACCCGGCAGCACCACCGGCTCGACTTCGCTGCCGTCGTAGGTCGGACGAAAATCGATCGCATCCTCGTCGATGCCGTCGAGCAGCCGGCGCGCGACGTCGGTCAGCCGCGCCTCGGTGTAGCGCATGGCGGCCGGATTATCGCCGTCGACATTGCCGAAGTTGCCCTGGCCGTCGATCAGCGGATAGCGCGAGGCAAAATCCTGCGCGAGCCGCACCAGCGCGTCGTAGATCGCCTGGTCGCCGTGCGGATGGAACGAGCCCATCACCTCGCCGACAATCTTGGCGGATTTCTTTGGCGCGCCGGCCGGATCGAGGCGCAACCGGCGCATCCCGAACAGAATGCGCCGGTGCACCGGCTTGAGGCCGTCGCGCGCGTCCGGCAGCGCGCGGTTCATGATCGTCGATAGCGCGTAGGCCAGATAGCGCTCCTCGAGCGCCTCGCGCAGC
>DATIPA010000158.1:0-36691 GCA_035472475.1 Xanthobacteraceae bacterium
GAGCGTGCGCAGGTCAACCGACCCAAATTGCCCGCATGCCGGGCAGGAGAAGCTAAGCCAGGGCACCCCGGCCGCGATTGCCGCCCCGACCGTGGGGTAAAACCACAACGCGCCAGCGCCGAGTGTGAGCCGTCGCAGGCGCGATAAGCCGAGTGTGATTGCCCTCCCCCGGCCGGTTAGCCAGGGCGCCAAAATGCCCTTTAGCGCCAGTGAGTGCAAATAGCGAGGTTAGCCAACACAAGCCGTTGTTTTTGCTCGGTTAGCCCACTTCGGGAAGTTTTTGTGGGCGTCTACCTGAGGCAGGTGACAAATCGCACTGCAGCAACGGGCTGTCGGCAGCTCCGTCCCGTGGCGCTAGCCGCGGTTTCGCAGGCGAGCTACGGCAGGGCCGCGCGATACATCGCTTCCGCATCGGCGCGCAACATTCGGCGCGACGCATCGCGGCTGTAATACATGTGTCCGCCGCCATAGAGCGCGAATGCGACGCGGTCGACGACAGTCGTCGGCAATTGGTTGAGGATCAGCTTGGTTTCGAAATACGGCGTCACGAGATCGCTGGCCCCGTGGGTCACGAGCACGCGCAGGCGTGGGTCGGCCGCCAACGCGCGCACGACGTCGTTCATCGCTTCGGATCCGCGCCCGCGACCGAAATCCCAGCGGCTGGTGACCTCACCGTTCTGCAGGCGATATTGATCCTCGACACGCCAATACAGAACGCGCCGGTAAAGATCGGTCATCGCGACCGTCAGCGGCGCCGCCATGGCGCCGAGCATCGGATCGGAATAGCGCGGGCGCACTGCATAAGGGTTGGGATCGGGAGCAGTTACGGTCGCATCGTAGGACGATGCGACGAGCGCCTGGGATCGATAGAACTCGCGCTCGAATGTCTCGGCATCCACGCGCGCGCCGAGTCGGCGGACCAGTCCTGCGTCAAGCCCGGTCAGGGCAGCAACCCGCGTGCTCATGCGATCAACCGCCGCCTGATCGCGCGGTCCGCGCAGCAGATCCTGCAGATACTCACCGGCGGCGTATTGTTCGACGTCGCGCAGTGCCTTGGGATCAAGGCCAGCGTCGGGGCCGGACTTTGCCTCGCGCGCGGTCGCAGCCATCGACGGCAGGTGCGTCACCCATTGCTCCGGCAAATACGACGACAAATTGCGCAAGCCGAAATCGAGGACCGGCGAGACCAGCACCAAGCCATTGACCCCGAGGTCCTGGCCCTCTTGCAGCAAGCGAGCGATCTTCGCGGCACGAAAGCCACCATAGCTTTCCCCGACGATGAATTTCGGCGAGGCCTGCCGTCCCGTCCGCTCGAGCCATTTGCGGATAAACACCGCAAGCGACTGCGCATCGCCATCGACCGACCAGAACTGACGGCGCGGCGCGTCGCCCGACGCCGCGATCCGGCTGTATCCGGTGCCCGGGGGGTCGACGAACACGAGGTCGGTGAAATCGAGCCATGTTTCAGCGTTCGGGACGGTCGTTGGCGCACTCGACGGCGTGATGTGGTCGAGCGGCAAGCGCCACGGTCCGATTGCGCCCAGCTGCAGATAAGCCGAGGAAGAGCCTGGGCCGCCGTTGACCGCGAACGTAACAGGCCGGTTCGCCCCGCCGTCGGACTTCACGTAGGCGATGAAGGCGACCTCGGCCTGCAGGCTTCCATCGTTGGCATCGTAGAGCGGGATCGCGCCCGCGGTTGCCTTGAACTGAAACCGGCGGTCCGGAATCTCGAGATATTGAATCGTCGTTATCTCGGCCGGCAGACGCGGAGCGGCCGCCGGCCGGCCCACGGGCGCCCCGGCAGATGCAGCCGTGGCCGGTGCGGATTGGCCAGTCTGCGGCAACGCCATCGAGGATGGAGGTGCCGGCGGACTCGGAGCTGACGGCGAAGTGGACGGCGCAGAAACCGGCGGCGCCTGCGCATGGATCCCGGCCGCTGGTATCGTGGCTGCGATGAGTCCCGCGACGAGCGCAACGACGGAATGGCGCCAGGTCATGTCTGCTTGGGCTTCTTTGGCGCCGGCTTGGCGGGCACTCCAGGTGCTTCGCCTATCCGCTCGATCGACACGAGTCTGCCGTCCACGAAATGGTAAACGCCGGAACGATCCCCGGTTCGAAACTCGAGCTTCACCGCCCGGTCCCCACGCTCGTTGGCGCCGATCAGCACATCCTGCGGAGCTCCGATGGCGCGGACGACCTCGCATTCGGTCATTTTGAGTGCGATCGGACGCGCCACTTGCGCCGCGGGGGCCGCTCCCTCGCTGCCCTGACCGCCGCCGGCGACATCGGGTTGCGGCGCCGCACCGCTATCGGCGCAGCGGCCGCTGGCATCGACCAAATCCGTAGACCTTACCGGACCGCGCGCTTCTTCGCGTTTCTGGAATTCATTGAAGTTCGGGCTCACCAGTGTACCGGTGTCGACCTTGGGCATTTTGACCTGATCGAGCTCGGAGCAGGCCGCGAGCGCGAGCGGCACCGCCAGGAACAGCGCGACCGTGACTATCTGATCGTTGCGGCGTTGCATTGGACCCATCGCTAACCCCCACAGATTTCAAAGCGGATTTTGCGTCACCATCATGGCGATTGGTCGACCGCCGGCCCACTGTACCGGCGACAAAAAGGAGCACCGAACGTTAACCTTTGCGCTGCCAACGGCCGCGTTCGTCGGTCTGCCAGTACGTGACATCGAACCCCTGCCCTTTGGCAGCCGTCCAGCGTTCGCGTGCCGCGACGACGGCGTCCGCGTCGTCGCCATCGAACAGCAACACCAGGCGCTGATAAGAACTGGCATCCGCCGGCAATGGCGCGCCGTCGATCAGAAAGCGGACAGTCGCCCCGTTCGGGTTGTCGTCGTTGGCCGTAAGCAGCACCGGCTGTTCCGCCGCGTTCGCCTCCCGATCGGTCCCGTGCGGCAGAAAGCTGTCGTCGCTGAACGTCCACAAATGCGCATCAAGCGCGTCGACGCGGTCGTCCGACGACGCTTGCACGATCACGCGCCAGCCGCGCTCGAACGAGCGCTCGAGCAAATTCGGCAGCACCTTCTCGATCGGCTGCTCCTGAAGATGATAGAACAGAACCTCAGTCATGCGGCGGAAACCCCAATCGCTGTAGATTGTAGCACGATGCGCTCGGTCCTCAGCGCTGCCCATCCGGCACGTTGACATCGGTCGGCATTAATAACCAAAATAATAGCCTGCCGGGCCGATCACAAGCTGGCCACGAAGCCAAATACCCTTCAACGGCAATTCCGAATTATAATATAACTAATCCTCGTAGTAATCTTGCACCAGGCGATCGAGCAGGCGCACACCCCAGCCTGAGCCCCAGCTCTTGTTGATGTCGGTTTGGGGTGAGCTCATCGCGGTTCCGGCGATGTCGAGATGCGCCCAGTGTGTCTTGCCGACGAAGCGCTGCAGCAGCTGCGCCGCCGTGATTGAGCCACCGAAGCGGCCCCCGGTATTCTTCATGTCGGCGAATTTGGAATCGATCATTTTGTCGTATTCGGGCCCAAGCGGCATCCGCCAGAGCCGCTCGCCGGTTCGCTCACCGGCTTTGACCAGGCGGTCGGCGAGCTTGTCATCGTTGGAGAACAGCCCGGCGTACTCCTGGCCAAGCGACACGATGATTGCACCGGTCAATGTCGCAAGATCGATCATGAATTTCGGCGCGAAGCGGTCGGCCACGTAGTGGAGAACGTCGGCGAGAACCAGGCGCCCCTCCGCATCTGTGTTGATGATTTCGATCGTCTGGCCGGACATGGTCTTGACGATGTCGCCGGGCCGCTGCGCATTGCCGGCTGGCATGTTTTCAACAAGGCCAATGGCGCCGATCGCATTGATGGCAGCCTTGCGCTTGGCCAGAGTTTCCATGAGACCGACGACGCACGCGGCGCCCGCCATGTCGCCCTTCATGTCCTCCATATTCTGCGCAGGCTTGATCGAAATGCCGCCGGTGTCGAAGCACACGCCCTTGCCGATGAACGCGACCGGCTTTTCGCCGCGTTTGCCCCCGTTCCAGCGCATGACCACGAGCTTGCTTTCGCGTGCCGAACCTTGGCCAACGCCAAGCAGCGCGTTCATGCCGAGCTTTTTCATCGCAGCGACGTCGAGCACCTCGACCGCGATTCCGAGTTTGCGCAGCGCGGTGGTGCGGCGCGCAAATTCCTCCGGGGAAAGGACATTCGCTGGCTCGTTGACGAGATCGCGCGCCATGATCACGCCGTCACCGGCTGCGTCGCGTGCGACCCAGGCCTTCCGGGTAGCCTTCGGCTCGGCCACTCCGATCGTCACCTGCGCCGAACTCGGCTTGGGGTCGTCGTTGTTACGCTTGGTTTTGTAGAGGTCGAACGAATAGGCTCGCAGTCGCGTCCCGAGCGCCACGTCGGCAGCCTGCTCAGGCTTCATCGGCCCGCTCGGGAGCTCTGCCAGGATGGTGACCTCGCCGGCCGCCGCCGGGACCTTCCCCATCGCGACCCCGCCGAGTCGGAGGTAATCGGGTGCCTTGAGTTCTCGCGTGTGGCCGCATCCAACGACGATCAGCCGGCTGGCCTCGAGTTCGGCGGGAAGGACAATATCGAGGGTCGCCCCCAGCTTGCCCTTGAAGCGCTCGGCGGCCGCGGCCTTGCGCACCATATCCGCGGTCGACCGTAGGAGGCGGCGGGTAGTCGGCCCGAGCAGCAGACCATCGTCGCAGAACACAACGAGAACCCCGCGCGAGGGTAAGGCAAAAGCAGCAAATCCCAGCTTGAAGGCATCGGGCATAGACGGCCTCGTGGTGCGGCGGGTTTTCCGATCGGCAATGGCACCCGGACCCCACCTTGACCGAGCGTCCGGGAAGGCAGGCGCCAAAATGCCAGGAGCGTGTTACTTGATTGCAACCCCTTAACCATTCCCGATTGTTTTTCAACAGCTTTGCCTCGGGACGGCCACTTTGTACAGGGATGGTAAATAGCCCCAAGGGCAGTGTGACAGAGGACGGCGAAGCGCGGCTGGGGTACACTGGGTTTTGCCGGCATGGGGGGCCGGTTTAAGCAAGCTGCAGGGGCGATGAGCACGTGCGGGGTTCGCGCGTTTTTCGTCGTTGTGGTCTTGTGTAAGTGCAGGGCGTAGCGGGGCTTCTTGTCGGTGAAGAGCTCCGCCGGGGCGTGGGGGACAATGGGATCAAACGGCCAATATGTGGTGCGCGCCGGGTGCGGTGCTGCGGCGCCGATTCGCCGACGCGGGCGGGCGGCCGCGTGATCGGCGCGCTTGCGATACCGCGACCGGTCTCGGTCGGGACCCTTGGGCGCTATTTCGCGCAGCGCTTTCTCACGACCTTTTTGGCTGTGTTCTTCGGAATCATCATGCTGGTCGGCTTGGTCGACTGCATTGAGCTGATGCGTCATCGCGGCGGCGACGGCGACGCAACGATGTTGACGATCGCCACGATCTCGTTTTTCCGCGTCCCCCAACTGGGCGAGCAGATCATGCCGTTCGCGGTGCTGATCGCCGCAATGTCGTGCTTCCTCAATCTGTCGCGCCGGCTGGAGCTCGTGATCGCGCGCGCGGCCGGAATGTCGGCCTGGCAATTCGTCGCCCCGGTATTGCTCGCAGCCGGCCTGGTCGGCGTGATTGCAACGACAATCTACAATCCGGTGGCAGCACTCCTGCAGGAAAAATCCAAGCACCTCGAGGTCGAAACCTTCGGTGGCGCGCAAAGCGGACTGCAGTCGACGGGGGCCGGTTTCTGGCTGCGTCAGCGCAGCGACGACGGTCAGTCGATCATGAACGCCGTCACCACCAGCGAACAGGGATTGCGGCTCGGCGGCGTGACAGTTTTCACGTTCGACCAGAACGGCCGCTTTCAGCAGCGCATCGAAGCCAGCACCGCGGCGCTGCAATCCGGTTCCTGGGAGCTTGAAGAGGCCCGCATCTACGCCAGTGACGTGCCCCCGGTCGTGCACAAGACGTACGCGTTCAAGACCAACCTCACTGCCGCCCAGGTACGCGAGACCTTCGCGACGCCGGAATCGGTTCCATTCTGGGATCTGCCGACCTACATCGAGACCGCGGAGCGCGCGGGCCTCGGAGCCACGCGCTATGAACTGCAATATCAGAAATTGCTGACCCGGCCGTTTCTGCTTGCTGCAATGGTGTTGGTCGCAGCCTCGGCGAGCCTGCGCTTCTTCCGTTTCGGCGGCGTGCAGAAAATGATTCTCGCCGGCGTCGCCGCCGGATTTCTGCTGTATGTTCTGTCGAAAATAACCGAGGATCTCAGCAAGGCGCAGTTGATGCCTGTGATGGCTGCGGCTTGGACGCCGGCGCTTATCGGCGCGCTGACGGGGCTTATCGCGCTCCTCCACCAGGAGGACGGGTGATGGCCGCTCAGACCGCCCGTCCTTGCATTCGACCGCCCTTGCGGTCCCGCCTCGCGCGGGCCGGCCTGATGTTTGCGCTCACCTTTGTCGGCGCGAACGCGATCGGCGCCTCATCAGCATCGGCGCAATCCACCTCGAGTCCGTTTCTCGATTTCCGCACCCAGCTGCGCCCCACGCCCACCCCCAAAGGCCCCGGGCTCGGAAGCGTTGCAACCGGCGGCGTCCAGTCGGATGCCAAGATGCTCGTGCAGGCGGACGAGCTCGACTACGACTACAACAATCAGCGCGTTTCCGCGGTCGGCAACGTGCGCATGTACTATCAGGGCGCGACCATCGAGGCGGATCGCGTCATCTATGACCAGAAGACGAAGCGGTTGCACGCGGAAGGCAACGCCCGGCTCACTGACGCCGACGGCAAGATCAGCTATGGCGAGGTGATCGATCTCTCCGATGACTACCGCGATGGATTCGTAGATTCGCTGCGCGTTGAGACGCCCGACCAGACCCGTATCGCGGCGGCTCGCGCCGAGCGCAGCGAGGGCAATTTCACCGTGTTCCAAAGCGGCGTCTACACCGCGTGCGAGCCGTGTAAAGACGATCCGCGCAAACCCCCGCTGTGGCAGATCAAGGCGGCCCGGATCATCCACAATCAGACCGACAAGATGATCTATTTCGAGAGCGCCGCGGTCGAGTTCTTCGGTGTTCCGATCGCCTATTTTCCGTATTTCTCGGCTCCCGACCCGACGGTGAAGCGCAAGACCGGGTTCCTGCTTCCGGTCGTCTCCTCAAGCTCGGCATACGGCTTCGCGCTTGAGACCCCGTACTACGTGGCCCTCGCCCCCGACTATGACATGACCTTCTCGCCGAGGATCACCACCAAGCAGGGCCCGCTGTTGCAGGGCGAATTCCGCCAGCGACTCGAGAACGGCTCCTACATGGTGCGCGCGTCCGGCATTGACCAACTCGACAAGGATTACTTCATCCACTCGGACGGCTCGCCGACACCCGGGTTTCGCCAATGGCGCGGAGTGGTCGAAGGCACCGGGCGCTTCAATCTGTCACCGCAATGGGCCTGGGGCTTCGATGGCGTGCTGGTATCGGACGCCAGCTATTTCCAGGACTACAAGATCCGATCGCTGCAATCAAAAGTTCCCGACCCGGCGGGCATGGGGCTCACCGAAGGCGTCTCCCAACTATTCCTCGCCGGCCGCGGCGATCGCAGCTATTTCGATATGCGCACGATCCAGTACACCGGCTTTTCCGAATTCGACGTGCAGGGTGCGCTCCCCGTCATCCATCCGGTGATCGACTACACGAAGACATTGAGTTCGCCGGTTCTCGGCGGCGAGTTCGGCTACAGCATGAACTTCACCAGCCTGTCACGCTCGACTCCCGAATTCGATCCGATCAACCAGTTTGCCAACAGCCTGTCGCTGTGCGGACTCAACACGGCCGACACGGCGAAGACCGTAAACAACTGCGTGCTCCGTGGCGTGCCCGGCGACTACAACCGTGTCTCGGCGGAGGCGCACTGGCGCCGGCAGGTCGTCGATCCAATCGGGCAGGTGTGGACGCCATTCGCCTCGGTTCGCGGCGACGTGGCCTCGCTCAGCGTTGCGCCAGACGCCGGCATTCCGAATTTCATTACGCCGGGCAACAGTGAGATCACACGCGGGATGCCGACCGTGGGTCTAGAGTATCGCTACCCGTTCATCAGCGTACAGCCTTGGGGCACCCAGACGGTCGAGCCGATCGCTCAAATCATTATCCGCCCGAACGAAACGCAGATCGGCAGGCTCCCGAACGAAGACGCCCAAAGCATGGTGTTCGACGACGGCAACTTGTTTCGCGTCGACAAATTCTCCGGCTGGGATCGCGTCGAAGGCGGCAGCCGCGCCAACGCCGGAGCGCAATACACCGCGCAGTTCAATCAGGGCGGTTCTGTGAACATGCTGTTTGGACAGTCCTACCAGCTGTTCGGCGTCAACTCGTACGCGGCCGCCGACCTGACCAACACCGGTCTCGACAGCGGTCTGGACAAGAGCCGGTCGGACTACGTGGCGCGGCTCGCCTATCAGCCCAATTCGATTTACAACGTCACCTCGCGCTTCCGATTTGCCGAGACCGATTTCTCGGTCCAGCGGATGGAAGTCGAAGGCCGCGCCAACTTTGACCGATTGTCGCTTTCGGTTCTGTACGGCAGCTACGCGGCCCAGCAGGAGATCGGGTTTTTGGATCGGCGCCAGGGCGTGCTCACCAGCTCATCGGTCAAACTCAACGCAAACTGGGCTGCGATCGGGGCGATCCGTTACGACCTGATAGCCAATACGTTCGACCAGACACGTTTTGGACTCGGTTATATCGACGACTGTTTCATGATGTCTCTGAACTACGTAACGGACTACACGTTCAGTGGAAACGCGCAGACAAGTCATACGATCTTGCTGCAATTCGCCCTGCGGACAATCGGCGGAGGCGGAGTGGGCTTTGGAGCGCCATGATGTCTAAACGATCGCTTGTGGGTTCTGGAACTGCAGGTCTCTCGGGGAACCGTTCAACGCGACCCCGGTGCAACAACGGCGGGGCCGCTGCGCGCGCCGGGCTCGCCCGCACGTGGCTGCTGCCAGCCGCCGTGGTCGCCCTGCTTGCCGCGGCGGCGCCGGCGCGCGGCCAGGTGGTACTCTTCGTCAACGGCGACCCCATTACCGAACTCGACATCGCGCAGCGCGGGAAGCTGATCCAGCTGACCGTGCACAAGACCGCGCCTCGAGCGGAGGTGATCAACGACCTGATCGACGACAAGATCAAAATCTCGGTCGGCCGCCGCTTTCATCTCGACATCACGGCAGACGACGTCGACAAACAGTTTGCCGAAATGGGCAGTCGCATGCACATGTCGAAGCAGGCGTTCGAGCAGGTGTTTACCCAAGCCGGCATCGACCCCTCGATCATGAAGGACCACATCAAGGCGGAGATTTCCTGGGCCACCGTCGTGCAAGGCAAGTTCCAATCAAGCCTGCACGTCAACGAGAAGGATGTGCTGCAGGCGATGCAGAGCGACAAAGACGCCAAACCGGGCGAGGACGCACAAAAGGCAAGCCCGGTCGGCTACGAATACGTGTTACGCCCCATCCTCTTTGTCCTCGGCCGAGGCGCCGGCGCCGACGCCACCGAGGCGCGCAAGAAGGAGGCCGAGGCGCTGCGGGCGCGCTTTGAGAATTGTGAAGCAGGCGTTCCTGCGGCGCGCGCGCTCAAGGACGTGGTGGTGCGCAACCAGATCATCAAACCGTCGGACGATCTCCAGGACAATATCCGCCAAATCCTGGATGGCGTGCCGATCGGGCACCTGACTGCGCCAGAGGTCACGAGCCGAGGCATCGAACTGTTTGCGGTCTGCGCCAAGCGCGAAGCCAAACTCGAGTCGGCTGCGAAAAAAGAGGTTAAGAACAAGCTGTTCAGCGAGAAATTCGAAGCGCAGGGCAAGCGCTTCCTCGAAGAGCTGCGCAAAACAGCGATGATCGAGTACAAAGAACCGCCGGCGCCCGTCAAGGAAATCAAGGGCAAGAAGGCGTCGAAGCCATCGCGGGAAACAAGCGCCAAGACGCCCGGCGTCAAGACCCAGTGATCGCGACGCGCTGGTCTCGCCCAGCCCATCGTCTTTTGGCTCCTTCTGCCGTTTACGTCGGCGCCAAACCAAGGCACGTTTGTGCGCGGTGATCCGCGCCTAGTGTCCCGATTCCGAAGTTCGCTTTGTCCTGCGGCACCCTCTGAAGCGAACTTCGGAATCAAAGGGACACTAGCAAAGATATGATTCTAGTGTGGTGGATTTGAAGTACCTATGATGAGCACGCCGCAAGAATGATAGGAACTTCAAATCCACCACACTAGCCGCCGCGTGAAGCGAAGAAAGCAAGCAATGTCCAAAGCGCTGGCTTTGACCCTCGGTGAACCGGCCGGCATCGGACCTGACATCACGATCGCGGCCTGGGCCCGCCGCGCCGAGCTGGCGCTGCCGGCGTTTTATGTTCTGGGTGATGCCAGCTTCCTCGCGCGGCGGGCCTCGTATCTCGATCAACGAATTCCGATCACCAGTGTCAGCCCGCGCGAGGCCGCCGAGGCCTTCGGCGCTGCGCTGCCGGTGGTGGACGTCGGCATCGAGGCCACGGCCGCCCCGGGGATTCCGGATCAGTCGAGTGCTTCCGTCGCGATCGCGGCTATTCGTGCCGCCGTCAGGCAGGTCCTCGACGGCACCGCGGCCGCCATCGTCACCAACCCGGTCGCCAAGAACGTGCTGTATCAATCTGGCTTTCCCGAGCCTGGCCACACCGAATTTCTCGGCAAGCTCGCAACCGAATTGACCGGGGTCGGCGCGCGGCCGGTTATGATGCTGTGGGCGCCCGAACTCGCGGTAGTACCTGTCACCATCCATCTCCCGTTGACGGACGTACCGCGCCAGCTCGACTTCGACCTCATTGTCGAGACCGGACGCATCGTGGCGCGCGACCTCTCGACGCGCTTCCGGATCAAATCTCCGCGCCTCGCGGTGGCCGGGCTTAACCCGCACGCCGGCGAAAACGGCGCGCTTGGGATCGAAGACCGCACGATCGTGGCGCCCGCGATCGAAAGGTTACAGGCCGAAGGAATCGATGCGCGCGGCCCCTTGCCGGCCGACACCATGTTCCACCCCGCAGCACGCGCGCGCTACGATGCGGCCCTGTGCATGTACCATGACCAGGCGCTGATCCCGATCAAGACCCTCGCCTTCGATCACGCCGTCAACGTGACCTTGGGCTTGCCGTTTGTCCGCACTTCGCCGGATCACGGCACCGCATTCGATATCGCCGGAACCGGCCGCGCCGATCCGTCGAGCCTGATCGCAGCCATCAGGCTGGCCGCCCGACTGGCGCAAGAACAGCAGGTGGCAGCGGCCGTAGTGCCATGACGGCCATCGACGACTTGCCGCCGCTGCGGGACGTCATTCGTCGCCACGGCCTATCGGCGAAGAAGGCGCTTGGTCAAAACTTCCTGCTCGATCTCAACCTTACGGCTCGAATTGCGCGCACCGCCGGCCCGCTCGAAGGCGTGACCGTTGTGGAAGTCGGTCCCGGCCCGGGCGGGCTCACCCGCGCACTGCTGGCCGCAGGCGCGCGGCGCGTCATCGGCGTCGAGCGCGATCCTCGCGCGGTCGCGGCCCTCGCCGAGATCGCAATGCATTATCCCGGCCGCCTGGAGATCATCGAAGCCGACGCGCTTACCTTCGATCCGCGTCCCCATCTCGACACCGGACCGACGCGTGTTGTCGCGAACCTGCCGTACAACGTCGCAACCGCGCTGCTGGTCGCGTGGCTGAGCGCCATCCCTTGGCCGCCGTGGTACGACGATCTCGTGCTGATGTTCCAACGCGAGGTCGCCGAGCGCCTCATCGCGGATCCGGGCAGCGGCGGGTACGGCCGGCTCTCGGTGCTGGCGGGCTGGCGCTGCCGAGCAAAACTCCTGTTCGACATCGCGCCATCAGCGTTCGTGCCACCACCGAAGGTGACATCCTCGCTGGTCCGCTTGACGCCGCGGCCTGACCCGCTGGCGGCCGAGCTTGCGGACCTCGAGCGGGTGACCGCTGCAGCCTTCGGGCAGCGGCGTAAAATGCTGCGTCAGAGCTTGAAGACGCTGGTGCCGGATCCGATGCCGCTACTGGCCGCAGCTGGCCTTGATCCGACCGCGCGGGCACAGGACATTCCGATTGCTGGATTCGTCGCGCTCGCACGCGCGTTCGCGCTCATGAGATGATCTACAATTCGCGTTGTAGCGAACGCACAAACTCGGACAATCCACTCTGGCGCTCGCGCTTGAGGCGGTCTGCCGCTGCCAAAATCACCCGTGCTTCTGTGAAAGACCGTCCGATCCGGTGCTCGCGCTTCAGGCGCTCTGCTGCCAGAATCGTGCTCAGTTCGGCGAAAGTCTGATTTATGTCATTGTTGATGACAACATAGTCATATTCTGTCCAATGACTCATCTCGTCGCTCGCACGGTCCATGCGGCCGCGAATGACGGCATCGCTGTCCTGGGCGCGCGAGTGCAGCCGGCGCTCGAGTTCCGGGACGGACGGCGGCAGCACAAATACGCTCACAACATCGCTGCGAGCGCGATCGCGTATCTGTCGCGTACCTTGCCAGTCGACGTCAAACAGCACGTCGCAGCCCGCCGCCAGCGCTTTTTCGACCGGAGCACGAGGCGAGCCGTAGAAATTGCCGAAGACATGCGCCCATTCCAGCAGCTCGCCATTGCGCACCATGTCATCGAACCGCGCCTTGTCGATGAAATGGTAGTGCCGACCATCGACCTCCCCCGGGCGCTGCGGGCGCGTGGTGACCGAAATGGAAAGCTGCACACCCGGATCCTCGAGGAGCATCCGGGACAACGTGCTCTTACCGGCGCCGGACGGCGAGGAAAGAACGAACATCATTCCGCGGCGATCGACGGCGGGCGGCGTCTGAGGCCGGGCGGACAGGCGCGCCATGCTCATTCCAGGTTTTGGACCTGCTCGCGGAATTGCTCCACTACGGTCTTCAATTCAAGACCGATGTTGGTGAGTTCCACATCGTTGGATTTGGCGCACAAGGTATTGGCTTCGCGGTTCAGTTCCTGGGCGAGAAAATCAAGGCGCCGCCCGATCGCACCGCCACCTGCAATCAACTTGCGCGCCTGCTCGACATGCGCTTTCAGGCGGTCGAGTTCCTCGCGCACGTCGGCCTTGGCGGCGAGCAGAATCGCTTCCTGATACAATCGGTCCGTATCAAGGCGCGTGCTGTTGTCCAGCAGCGCGGCGACCTGCTCGCTCAACCGCTGCCGGATTGCTTCCGGGCGACGCCCGGGGGCGGCATCTGCGCGCGCGATCAGGGCCGCGACCTCCGACAAGCGTTCGCTGAGCACGCGGCCGAGTGCTTCGCCCTCATGGCGACGCATCTGTGCGAGGCCCGCGAGCGCCGATTCAAACCCGGCCAGCACGGCGGCCTCCGCTTCGCGTCGCTCGTCCTCGTGCTCCTGCGCGTCGACCACCTCGATCACCCCCTTGACGCCGAGAATACCGTCGAGCCGGGCGGGCTCGGCGGCCACGCGTCCGGCCAGGCTTTGCATCGCCTTGAGCACCGCTTCCAGCACGCCCTCGTTGACGCGCACGATCGAGGGCACACCCTCGCGGGCAATCGACAGCGCCGCCTGCAAAGCACCGCGTGCCAGCTTGTCGGCAGCGCGTGCGCGCACCGGCACTTCGATCGCGTCCCAGCCCGGGGGCAAGCGCAGCCGAAGGTCGAGGCTCTTGGCGTTGACCGATTTAACCTCCCAGGCCCACGTATAGGGAGCTGACAGTCCCTGACTGCGCGCAAACCCCGTCATGCTCGAGAGGGTCATGCGAACCCCGCAGCCGGCCGCGCCGAGTTCACTATTGCGGCCGCGGCGCCGGCGGTTGTGGAGCGCTCGAATTCTGGCTCTGAGCCTGCGGCGTCGGAGGTTTCGGCTTGGGCGGCGCCGGCTTGGCGACGGCCTTGGGTTTGGGCGGCGGCGCCGCCTCCGCGGGTGCCGCTGCCTCTTCGGCTGCGGAGGCGGATTCGCCCTGCTCGAGCGCGCGCAGCTTGGCTACGTTCTTCTGATGCTGATCGAGCGTTTCCGCAAACGCGTGCCCGCCGGTGCCATCGGCCACGAAGTACAATTCCTTCGTGCGCGCTGGGTTGGCGGCCGCCTCGATCGACGCGCGTCCCGGATTGGCGATCGGCCCCGGCGGCAGGCCGTCGATCGTGTAGGTGTTGTAGGGCGTGGGCTGCGTTATTTCGCTTTTGGAGATCGCTCGCCCGAGCGCGCCCTTGCCGCCGACCAAGCCGTAGATGATGGTCGGATCCGACTGCAGCCGCATCTTTTGCTTGAGCCGATTGGCAAACACCGCCGCAACCCGTGAGCGCTCGTCGGGACGCCCGGTCTCCTTCTCGACAATGGACGCGAGCACGATCAGCTGATCCGGCGTTCGAACCGGAAGATCGGGCGAGTGCCGCTCCCAGGCTTTCTGCAAAACTTCGCGCTGCTCACGTTGCATGCGCTGGATCACTTGCTCGCGCTGGGTTCCGCGCGCGAACCGATAAGTTTCCGGCAGCAAAGATCCCTCGCGCGGGATCGATTTGATATTGCCCGCCAGAAAATCGGTGTCGAGCAGGCGCTGGACGATCTGCTCCGACGTCAGACCCTCCGGGATCGTGATCGCGTGCTGAACGACCCTGCCGTCGACCAATGTGTTGATGACGTCCTGAAGGCTCGCCTGTTTTGTGAACTGATATTCCCCGGCCTTGACCTCGTTGCGGCGTATCTTGTTCAGGCCGACGGAAATGATGAACGGCCAGCGCTGGTCGATCACGCCCTCGTGCTCAAGCACATCCGCCACGTCGAACACGCCGGAGTGCGAAATGCTGACGACCTTGTCGTCCTGCAACGGACCCGGCGCGGCGAGCCGGTTCTTGATCAGTAGCCAGCCGCCGCCGATTGCAATCGCAATAAGGATCAGCAGCGTGAACACCGCGTTACCGGCGACCACCATGGGGTGGTGCGCGCGCCGGGAGCGACGCGTCGGCACCGGCACGCGTTCCGGCTGCAGCGCGGCCCGTGGACTGCGGGGTGCGCCCCGAATGCGATCCGGCCCGGCCTCTGGCTTGATCTTCAGCTCGCCGGTGTCGGCTTCAGGGACCCGATCGGCCGGCCTAGTGAGCGCATCGTCTCCGGTTGCATCGCGTTTGCGGCGCCATAGCATCGAGGAACCCTCCTGGCAGCGCGGACCAAACAGCCGGCATTCACCTGTTTGGAAAGTTGCCCACCACCCGTAGCCTGGATTTTGACGTTCTTACCACCCTCTGCGGCCGTCTCATGGTCGCGAACTTCAAATCCAAAACTGCCCTAGAATCATAAGCTTGCTCGTATCTACCGGAAACCTCGCAAGCGCCGCCATCGCCGCGGGTTGCGAACATCGGAACCGGGACACGACCGCAGACCCGGTATCTCGGATCACCCGCGAGCGGTCCTGCAACGCCGTGCCGACGCGTCGCGCAAGGTTACACGAGTGGCGTTGTGGGCGAAAGTTATTCGGGGCGCGTGGCAGCAACAGGACCGAAGCCCGGCGGGCCCGGTCCGATCTCATTCAGGCAGCAAGGCGGCGGACGACAAGGGACGCATTGGTGCCGCCAAAGCCGAACGAGTTGGATAGCACCACGTTGATCTCACGCTTGCGCGCATGATGCGGTACGAGGTCGATTGGGGTCTCGACCGATGGGTTGTCGAGGTTGATCGTCGGCGGCGCCACCTGATCGCGAATCGCCAGGATGGAGAAGATGGTCTCGACCGCCCCGGCAGCGCCCAACAGGTGCCCGACCGACGATTTGGTCGATGACATCGAAATGCGCCCGGCCGCGTTCCCGACCGCCCGCTCGACCGCACCGAGCTCGATCTCATCGCCCACCTGAGTCGACGTTCCATGGGCGTTGATATAGTCGATTTCGGTCGGCGAAATGCCGGCGCGTTTGATCGCGGCCATCATGCAGCGATAGGCCCCATCGCCATCCTCGGCCGGAGCCGTAATATGGTAAGCATCACCCGAGAGCCCGTACCCCACAATCTCGGCGTAAATGTTTGCCCCGCGGGCCTTGGCATGTTCGAGTTCCTCAAGCACGACAACACCGGCGCCCTCGCCCATCACAAAGCCATCGCGGTCACGATCATAAGGGCGTGACGCGCGCTCCGGCGTATCATTGAAGCCGGTGGACAACGCGCGGCAGGCCGTAAAGCCGACCATGCTGACGCGATGAATCGGCGATTCGGTGCCGCCCGCGATCATAACGTCCGCGTCGTCGAGCGCGATCAGCCGCGCCGCGTCCCCGATCGCATGCGCGCCTGTCGAACAGGCTGTGACGACCGCATGATTGGGACCCTTCAACCCAAACTCGATCGACACATAGCCAGACGCGAGATTGATCAGCCGCCCCGGAATAAAGAACGGCGACATGCGCCGCGCGCCGCGCTCCTGCAGCAGCAGCGTCGCATCGGCAATACCGCCGATGCCGCCAATGCCGGAACCAATCATCACGCCAGTGCGGGTTTGGTCGTCGTAGGATTGCGGGTGCCAGTCCGCGTCGTCGAGCGCCTGGCGCGCGGCACACATGGCGAACACGATGAAATGATCGACCTTGCGCTGCTCCTTCGGCTCCATCCATTGATCCGGATTGAAGCTGCCGTTGGAGCCGTCGCCGCGCGGAATTTGCATCGCGATTTTGCAAGGAATGTCTGAGACGTCGAAGTGGTCAATCTTGCGCGCTCCGCTCTCGCCGGCGAGCAGCCGCTTCCACGTCGCCTCGATGCCACAGCCGAGCGGCGTCAGGATCCCCAGTCCGGTTACGACCACGCGTCTCATTCTCGGCCTTCCGTCCGGTCCTTACGGCCGGATCCCGTTGCGTCGTCGCGTACCGGACGCGACGGAACGGCATTGGCGATCACATCTAGCCAAGCCTTCGGCAGTCGCAAAGCGCCATGCACGCGCTCGGCGTTGGCTGCAATCGCGCGCACCATTGCAACAATGCTACAAACTTCTTGATGTCTCTCGATCCGCGATGGGCCGCGACGATGACGTCTGCACTCACCGCGTCCACCGGCTCCCGAGCGCTAACTCTTGGCGTTCTTTTCGAGGAACTTGACGGCGTCGCCAACAGTTAGAATCGTTTCCGCCGCATCGTCCGGAATCTCGCACCCAAATTCTTCTTCGAACGCCATCACCAGCTCAACCGTATCGAGGCTGTCAGCGCCGAGGTCGTCGATGAAGCTCGCATTCTCCGTCACCTTGTCGGGCTCGACCCCAAGGTGCTCCACGACGATCTTCTTTACCCGCTCGCCAATGTCACTCATCTTTCAAAACCTCGTGCGCTTCGAATTGGCCTAGCCGAACCCGCGGCTCGTCGCTGCGGCGCGGCGCCCGTCGTGGTTATTCACACAGCTGGTTTGTGTTCCACCCGAGGGCGAATTGCAACAGCCCCGGCCCTCGGCGTCCAGCCCCGGGGTTCGGTTATCACACTTCATATGGCTTTGCCAGCGTGCGCAACCCGCGCTTAAGCGGTTCATTTGGCCTCAAAATTCCCTGCTTTAATGAACGCCAGCTTGAATGCCTCCACGTCCTGCGGCGTGCCGACCGCGAGCGTTTCGACGCCCTCCGCAATCCGCTTGATGAGCCCGGTCAGCACTTTGCCGGAACCGAGTTCATAGAATGCCGTGGTTCCGTGCGCGGCCATGAAGGCAACCGACTCGCGCCAGCGCACCGTATCGGTGATTTGTTCGACCAGACGGCGCAGGATTTGCGTCGGCTCCGTCACCGGCGCTGCAAGCACGTTGGCGATCACGGGCACAACTGGCGGCTTCACGGCTACGTCGGCGAGTGCCTTTGCCATCACCGCGGCGGCGGGCTGCATGAGCTTGCAGTGGAAAGGCGCGGAGACGGGTAACATCATGGCTCGCTTGGCGCCGCGCGAGCGCGCAATTTCAACCGCCCGTTCGACCGCCGCCTTGTCGCCCGAGATAACGACCTGGCCGCCACCATTGTCATTGGCCGCCTCGCAGATCTGCCCCTGCGCTGCGTCACTCGCTATCTTGGCGGCGGCATCGAATTCCAACCCGAGCAAGGCCGCCATCGCACCGACGCCCACAGGCACCGCGTCCTGCATCGCACGCCCGCGCAGCCGTACCAGGCGTGCCGCATCGGCGAATTTGAAAACACCTGCGGCGGCGAGCGCCGAATATTCTCCAAGCGAATGGCCAGCCACAAATGCCGTGTCTCGCGCGAGGTCAATTCCGGCTTCAGTCTCGAGCGCGCGCAGGGTCGCGATCGAAACCGCGAGCAGTGCCGGCTGGGCATTCTGCGTCAGTGTCAGGGTCTCCGCCGGACCCTCCCACATAATGCGGCTGAGTTTGTCTGACAGCGCTTCGTCGATTTCCTCGAACGTACGGCGCGCGACCGGAAACGCATTCGCAAGCGCCAACCCCATTCCGACTGCCTGACTACCCTGGCCGGGGAAAACAAACGCGATCGCCATCGGCTCTCCTTCGCGAAACCGCGCCGGAGAGACACTGACGCCCGGAAACTGTCAAGCAAGGGAGCGCGCCTGAGCGCGGACAAGCGACCCGTGCACCCGGGACCGGCTGGCGTCCGCGCATGCGTCCTGCAAGGTCGCATGTTCAAGCCGGCGAACAGCCTTAAACATCGACCCCGGAACGCCTTTTTGGCGCGGTTCAACGTCGAATCCGTCCTTGCATTCGACCGTAAAATCCCTATAAACGCCGCTTCCGCTCGATCCCGGCCGGGAGCTGAACGGACGGCCGTCCACATAGACGGCAGGACCGTATGGTCCGGCGTCCCGTGTTCCCGCCTTCAAAGCTTTCGAGCCTTTCCGAAAGGCACGAGGGGCTTGGCGCCGGACGAGCTCGACAGAGGAGAGGCATTCCGATGCCGCTATACGAACATGTCTTTATCGCGCGCCAGGACCTTTCGGCGCAGCAGGTCGAAGACTTGACCACCCAGCTCAAGGGGATTGTGGAAGGGCTGGGCGGCAAAGTCGCGAAGATGGAATACTGGGGCGTCAAATCCCTGACGTTCCGCATGCGCAAGAACCGCAAAGCGCATTTTATGCTGCTCAATCTCGACGCGCCGCCGCCGGCGGTCGCCGAAATCGAGCGTCAGGAGCGCATCAACGAAGACGTGCTGCGTTTTATGACGGTGCGGGTCGACGAACTCGAAGAAGGGCCGTCCGCGATGATGCGCAAAGTCGATCGCGACCGCGAACGCGACGAACGCCGCGGCGACGACCGACGCGGCGACGACCGCCGCGGCGAGCGCCGCCGGGACGGACGCGGGCGCGACGATGACGGCGTCGAGATAGCGGAGGACCTGGCATGAGTTTCATGCAATCAGGCGCCGGCGCGCGCCGCCCGTTCTTTCGCCGCCGCAAGAGCTGCCCGTTCTCCGGCGCCAACGCGCCCAAGATCGATTACAAGGACGTCAAGCTTCTGCAGCGCTATATTTCCGAGCGCGGCAAAGTCGTGCCGAGCCGCATCACCGCAGTATCCGCTAAAAAGCAGCGCGAGCTTGCGCGCGCCATCAAACGCGCGCGTTTCCTCGGACTGCTGCCGTATGTGATTCGCTAGGATAGAGGGCGTCCGAAATTCTTGCGGCGAGCGCGGCATGGAGCGCCGACTCGCATCGGTTCAAGAGGCTCCGGAGGTAGCTCCGGGGCCGATGGTTGGGGCGGGTAAGCGCCTCTAACCGCTTCTACTGCAGTCTGATCGTTATCCGAAACGATCGGCTGTGGTGCGCAGCGCGGGACAGCTGATGATGGTGCAGAATTTCCTGATCGGTGTCGGTGCAGGCGTCGCTTCGGCGCTGCTATTTGCGACCCCGGCCTCCGGCGCCGCATTGGCGCCGCTGCTGATGATCATGGCGCCGCTGCCAATCCTGATCGCGGCGATCGGCTGGAGCCACTGGGCAGGCTTGTTTGCGGTCGCTGTTGCGGCGGTCGCACTCATCCTGGTGTCGGACGCCGGCTCGGTTCAATCCGCTCTTGTGCCGTTCATTGTCGGGATTGGGGCGCCGGCATGGTGGCTCGGCTATCTGTCGTTGCTTGCACGACCCGATCCAGCCAGCGGCGGTCTTATCTGGTATCCGGCCGGCGCACTGGTCCTCTGGTCGGCGGTGCTGGGCGCCCTTGTCATGCTCGCCGTCATCCCGTTCTACGGATGGGACCTCGAAACGTTTCGCGCCAGCTTGCGCACGTTGTTTACGACTGCCCTGCAGGTTGAAACCGATGGCGCGCCCACGCCCCTCGGCGACTCCGCTCGCTTCGTCAATTTCCTCGTTGACATCATGCCTGCGGCTGCCGCCGCGTTGGGCACCATCATCAATCTGCTCAATCTCTGGCTGGCCGGCCGCATCCTCGACATTTCCGGGCGCTTGCGCAGGCCATGGCCGGACTTGCCGGCGATGCGGCTGCCGCTCGGTGCGCCCGGGCTGCTGATTGCTGCGCTGGTCGTCTCCTATGCGGGAGGCATGCTCGGCTTGGTGGCGAGCGTGATCGGCTCCGCGCTTTTGATTGCGCACGCCGTGGTGGGGCTGGCTGTCGTGCACATGATGACGCGCGGACGGCCCGGCCGCGCCGGCATGCTCGCGGCCTTATACGCGCTGCTGCCCGTCTTTGCGCTGTTGCGCGTCCTGCACTGGCCGGTGCTGGCGCTTGCGGCGCTGGCTCTTATCGATTGCGTTTTTGACCTGCGCGGACGCATGGCGAGCCGCCAACCACCGGTCGTTCGCGAATAACCCGAACCAACCCTTCAGGAGACGACAGCCATGGAAGTGATCTTGCTGGAACGCGTGCCCAAGCTTGGCCAAATGGGCGACGTGGTGCGTGTCAAAGACGGCTTTGCCCGCAACTTCCTGCTGCCGAAAGGCAAAGCGCTACGCGCCACCAAAGACAATCGCGCCAGATTCGAGGGCATGAAGGCGCAGCTCGAGACGCGCAATGTCGAGCAGCAGAGCGAGGCGCGCGGCGTCGCCGGCAAATTGGACGGACAAAACATCGTGGTCTTGCGCCAAGCCTCCGAAACCGGGCAGCTTTACGGCTCAGTCTCGGCGCGCGACATCGCGACCCTCCTCACTGACAGCGGCTTTGCGGTGAACCGCAGTCAGATCGTGCTCAACGCGCCGATCAAGTCGATCGGATTGCATGTCGTCCCGGTCGCGCTGCACCCCGAAGTCGAGGTCACGATCAAGATCAGCGTCGCGCGCAGCGCCGACGAGGCCGCGCGCCTGGCGCGCGGCGAGGACATCACGCTGAGCCGCGAGGCCGCCGAAGAGGCCGAAGCCGCTGCCCAAGTGGCCGCTGCATTTTTTGAGAAGCCCGAGGATCAGGAACAGCTGAGCGAGAGCCGACCTGAAGAAGAGCCCAAGACCGAGCGCGCCTAGCCGACGGGTCGCGATCAGCCTGGCGGACTGGCGGGCGAGCGCTGGTTGGCCGGCGTGCCCGGGCCGGGGGTCTGCCCGGGTGGCGGCGGCGGCAGGCCGCCGGCCGGGCTCGCGCCCGGCTCGCCGGAGCGCACCGCATCTGCGGAGGGTCTGAGCTGCGGAGTTCCAGCGCTTTCGGGAACTGCCGACTTGGCTTCCTCGCCGACGGTCGCGTAATTGCGCAGCTTATTCTGCAAAACATCGGTGCCGGCTTTTGCGGCGTCGCGTTCGCTCTCCGCCGGCATCGGCTTGCCCTTGGCGGTGCGCGCATCTCCTGGTTTGGCGCGATCACGCGCTCCCGCGGCGACCGGAGGTGTCGCCGCCGCGGCGGCCTCGTCCGATCCGCCCGGAATGGCCCCTGGCGGCTGCGGTGCGCGGGGAGTCGCTGCGCCCGTCGTGGGTTGCTGGACCGGGCGCGGCCTGGTTCCGCCGACGCCGACGAGATAATTGGCAAGCACCCCCGCCCATTCGACCCTGGTGGTGTAGTGGTCGCGCAAAAAGCCCGTCAGCGTGCTGGCATCGCGGCCTCGCGCGAGCCCCTGCGGCGACTGGTGACACGCCGAGCAATCGCTGGCGAACAACTGTGGTGGCGTCTTGCCCGCACTGTAGTCCGTTTGAGCCAGCGCCATCCCGGGCAGCGCAATCACGGCGCCGACCGACAGCCACCGCCGCGTGGAAACCCAGGATCGTAGGTGCGAAGATAACGTCATTATCACCCGCCGTATTGCCAAGACCGCCCAACCTGCAACGCCCGCATTCTTAGCCTATTCCGCGTCGGATTTTGACCCAATTGTCCGCGCGCGCCACGCGGCAGACCGGCGCACCGCTTGCGTTGCCGGCGCGGGCACTTTCGGTCTAAATTTTCCGGCGATTGCGGACAGAATACGGCGAGGGGCTGCCGTAATCTTGCAAATCGGTGCAACGTCTTGCAGGATTCGCCGTTAGATCACTGTCTGGTCAGGCGTCGGGAGGTCGCCGATGGACCAATTTTTACGATGGGCTTTCCGAACGATCGTCAAACGCGGTCGATTACAGGTCACGACGTCGCGGGGTACCGGCTTTACCGTGGGTGACGGCACAGGCACGCCGGTCGCCGTGCGGTTTATCTCACCGCGTGCCGAGCGCGCGGTCCTGCTCAATCCGGAGCTCAAGCTCGGCGAAGCCTTTATGGACGGAACGTTCGTGGTCGAGCAGGGCTCGATCGCAGACTTCTTCCGGTTGATCCTGAGCCAGGACCGCATGAACAAAGGCCCGCACTGGGCGCGCCCGCGCGCCCGCGCGCGTCAGCAGTGGCGCCGGCTGCAACAGCACAATCCCCGCAGGCGCGCGCAGCGCAACGTGTCTCATCACTACGATCTCGATGCGCGGCTCTATTCGCTCTTCCTCGATTCCGATCGGCAGTACAGCTGCGCCTATTTCGAAAGCCCGACCGCGACCCTCGATGACGCACAACTCGCCAAAAAGCGCCACTTGGCGGCCAAGCTGCTGTTGCGTGAACCCGGCAAGCGCGTGCTGGACATCGGCAGCGGCTGGGGCGGGCTTGCGCTTTATCTTGCGGAAGTCGCACGCGCGCGCGTCACCGGCATAACGCTCTCCCACGAACAGCTCGACATCGCCCGCGGGCGCGCCGGTGAACTGGGCCTCGATGTTGAATTCCGGCTGCAAGACTACCGCGATGTCACCGAGCGCTATGACCGGATCGTCTCGGTCGGCATGTTCGAACACGTCGGCGTCGGCTTTTACCCCGCGTTCTTCCGCAAAAGCGCGCGGATGCTCACCGATGACGGCGTCATGGTGCTGCATTCCATCGGCCGCTCGGAAGGACCCAGCAGCACCAATCCGTGGATATCGAAATACATTTTTCCGGGCGGCTACATCCCGGCGCTCTCCGAAGTGCTGCCGGCGATCGAGCGCGCGGGCCTATTGGTCACCGACATCGAGATCCTGCGTCTGCACTATGCCGAAACCCTCAAGGCGTGGCGCGAGCGCTTCCTCGCACATCGCGAGGACGCGGAACGGCTTTATGATCCACGCTTCGTTCGGATGTGGGAGTTCTATCTGGCCGGAGCCGAAATGTCGTTTCGCGAGCAAAACCTGATGGTTTTCCAGATCCAGCTGACCAAGCAGCAGGGCGTCGTACCGATCGCCCGCGGCTACATCGCCGAGGAAGAGGAGCGATTTCGCGCGCTTGAGGCAAAAACCCGCGCCCCGCTGCGGCTCGCTGGCGAGTAACGCGCGAAGCAAGCCGCCATTCGTCAAGTCTAGTTCGCGTGGCACCGCGCCGAGCGGTGATAAGCGGGGACAAATGCAAACTTGTACCCCGAGGCTTCCGCGAGCGATGTAAGAGCGGTGATCAGTGGCGTGCGCGTACGGCGTGGTCGACGGTTGCTCTAGAGCCGCCAGCGTACAAGAAAACTGTTACGAACTTGCCGGAGCGCTATGGCCATCGAATCAGTCGCACGCAAACCGCTGCCGGACGCCCCCCGATTCCGTACGGCCCCGCACAACATCGAGGTGGAACAGGCCGTGCTCGGCGCGATCCTCGTTAACAACGAGGCGTTCTACCGCGTTTCAGATTTCCTCGAGCCACGGCATTTCTTCGAGCCCTTGCACAACAAGATTTATGAATTGGCCAGCAGCCTGGTGCGACAGGGGAAGGTCGCGAGCCCGGTCACGCTGAAGACGTTCCTCCCCGCAGACCTCGATATTGCCGGCCTCAATGCCAGTCAATATCTCGCGCGACTGGCTGCGGAAGCGACCACGGTCATCAATGCGGAGGACTACGGCCGTACCATCTACGACCTGGCGATCCGTCGCGACCTGATCCTCATCGGCGAGGACATGGTCAACGTCGCGTACGACGCGCCGGTCGACCTCGCAACGGCCGCCCAGATCGAGGATGCGGAGCGCAAGCTCTATGAAATCGCCGAGACCGGGAAATACGACGGCGGCTTCCAGCGTTTTGCGCAGGCGCTCACCACGGCGGTCGACATGGCGGCCCACGCCTATCAGCGCGACGGCAAGCTGTCCGGGATCGCGACCAGCCTGAAAGACCTCGACCGCATGATGGGCGGGCTGCAGAAATCCGACCTCGTCATCGTCGCCGGGCGTCCGGGCATGGGCAAGACGGCGCTCGCCACCAACATCGCCTACAACATTGCGCGCGCCTGGCGCGGCGACGTGCAGGCCGACGGGCGCACGGCGACGATCAACGGCGGCATCGTCGGGTTCTTCTCGCTCGAAATGTCGGCCGAGCAGCTCGCGACCCGCATCGTCTCCGAGCAGACCGAAATCCCGTCCTACCGCATCCGGCGCGGCGAGATTGACACGACGGATTTCGACCGCATCGTCGAAACCGCGCGCGATATTGAAGCGCTCCCGCTCTACATCGACGAGACCGGCGGCCTGTCCGTCGCCCAGCTTGCCGCGCGTGCGCGCCGGCTCAAGCGTCAACGCGGTCTCGACCTGCTGGTCGTCGACTATATCCAGCTGCTGCAGGGTTCGATGCGCCGGGCGGCCGAGGGCCGCGTCCAGGAAGTCACCGAAATCACCACCAGCCTCAAGGCGCTGGCCAAAGAACTCCGCATTCCGATTGTGGCGCTGTCGCAACTGTCGCGCCAGGTCGAGAACCGCGAGGACAAGCGACCGCAACTTTCGGATTTGCGCGAGTCTGGCTCCATCGAGCAGGACGCCGACGTCGTGCTGTTTGTGTTCCGGGAAGAATATTACCTGCGCAATCGCGAACCGCGGGCCGGAACCGAGGAACACTTCAAGTGGCAGGCGGAAATGGAAGAGGTCCACGGCAAGGCTGAGGTCATTATCGGCAAACAGCGCCACGGACCAACGGGTACCGTGCCGCTGCAATTCAAGGCCGACGTTACCCGCTTCGCCGATCTCGCCGGGGACGATCAACTGCCGCAGCCGCGGTAGGGTCTTTCGGGGTGCTTGTCGGCGCGCCGAAAGACATCGATATTGATCACTCACGTGATTCCGGCCGCAGGCATGCATGCTGTTTGGCAGACGCAAACTCAAGACGAAGAGGCCCACGCCGGCGCAGCCGGCACAGCCCCCCGGTGAAGCCGAGCCGCCGACGGTAACAGTCACACCGTCGTCGTCGGACGGCGCACCGGTCACGACCCCGCCACCGATTGCAGCGGAGCCCGCTCGGCCCTTGCCGCCGCCGTTCATGGCGGGGGAAACCCTGCCGGCGGCGGAGGTTGGCGCCGACCTCACAATCGACTGCACAGCGGTGACACACAATTGGCGGACGTTGGCCAGTCGGGCGGCGCCCGCCGATTGCGCCGCGGTCGTGAAGGCCGATGCTTATGGCTGCGGCCTCGAACCCATCACCTCCACCCTCGCGGCCGCCGGATGCAGCACTTTCTTCGTTGCTCATTTGGCGGAGGCACGCCGCGTGCGCGCGGCCGCGCCCGCCGCGGTGATCTATGTCCTCAATGGCATCGGCCCAGGGAGCGCCCATTGCTTTGCCGAAATCGATGCGCGTCCGGTGATCGGCAATCTCGGTGAGTTGACCGAATGGGACGCGTTTCGCACCGTCCACTCCTGGCAGGGCGGCGCCGCGTTGCATTTCGATACCGGCATGAACCGGCTCGGTCTGCCAATGGAAGAGGCAGCGTCGCTGGCGGGCCGCGTGCGGTCGATGCCCAACCATGGCATCTCGCTCGTCATGAGCCACTTCGCCTGTGCGGACGAGCCCAAACACCCGCTCAATCAGAAACAAATTCGCGACTTCCAGGAGCTTCGGGTGATGTTTCGCGGCGTGGCGGCGTCGCTTGCCAATTCGGCCGGAATATTCCTGGATTCGTCGGCTCATTTCGATCTGGTGCGGCCCGGCATCGCGCTCTATGGCGCAAACCCGACCGTCGCCAATGTCAATCCGATGCGCCCGGTGGTCGAACTGCGGGGCCGCTTGCTGCAAGCCCGGATCATTCCCGAAGGCGCAACAGTCGGGTACGGCGCGACCTGGGCTGCCAAGCGGGTGTCGCGGATCGCGATCGTGTCGGTCGGCTATGCGGATGGCTTCTCCCGACCGATCGGCTCGTCGGATGCGCGGCGTGGCGGTGAGGCTGTCGTGCACGGCAAGCGCTGTCCGATCATCGGTCGGGTGTCGATGGATTTGCTGGCGATCGACATCACCGAGCTGACCAAGGACGTGCATCGCGGCGATTGGGTCACGCTGATCGGCGAGGGCATCGGCGTCGACGAAATGGCCGGCTGGGCGCGTACCATCAACTACGATGTGCTGACGCGGTTAGGTCACCGTTTCCACCGCGTGTGGAAACACTAGTGTCCCGATTCCGAAGTTCGTCATGCATCGCAGCATCCTCTGAAACGAACTTCGGAATCAAAGGGACACCGGCAAACTTATGGCGCGCAACGCCCCAACGTTCGTCTGTCAGAACTGCGGCGCCGTGTATGGCCGCTGGCAGGGCAAGTGTGAGGCGTGCGGCGAGTGGAACACCATCAGCGAGGAGAGCGCGCGCCAATCGCCGTCGATCGGCCCCGGCCGGCCAGGGCGCAAAGGTCGTACGTTTGCACTCGAACAGCTCGCGGGCGAGACCCACGAAGCCCCTCGCCTGTCCTCGGGTGTCGCCGAGCTCGACCGGGTCACCGGCGGCGGGTTCGTGCGCGGGTCGGCACTGCTGGTCGGTGGCGATCCAGGCATCGGTAAATCAACGCTGCTCATCCAGGCCGCCGCGGCGCTCGCGCGCGCCGGCCAGCGCGCCGTCTATATTTCTGGTGAGGAGTCGGTTGCGCAGGTGCGCCTGCGGGCCGACCGGCTAGGCCTTTCGGGCGCACCGGTCGAGCTCGCCGCCGAGACCGGGGTTGAGGACATTGTCGCGACACTCGGGCAAGGCCCCACGCCGCGGCTGGTGATCGTCGACTCGATCCAGACCATGTGGACCGACACCGTCGACTCCGCGCCGGGCACGGTTACCCAGGTGCGCGGCAGCGCGCAGGCGCTAATCCGGTTCGCAAAGCGCTCGGGTTCAGCCGTCATACTTGTCGGTCACGTCACCAAGGATGGTCAGATCGCGGGTCCCCGCGTGGTCGAACACATGGTCGACGCGGTGCTGTCATTCGAAGGCGATGGCGCGCACCAGTTCCGCATTCTGCGCGCGGTCAAGAATCGGTTTGGTCCAACCGACGAGATCGGCGTTTTCGAAATGACGGGCGCCGGCTTGCGCGAAGTCGCCAACCCATCCGAGCTTTTTCTGTCGGAGCGCGATCGCGGTACGCCGGGCACCGCCGTGTTTGCCGGGGTGGAAGGCTCGCGCCCCCTGCTCGTTGAAATTCAGGCGCTGGTGGCGCCAACGTCGCTTGGAACTCCGCGGCGCGCGGTGGTTGGATGGGATCCAAACCGCCTTTCGATGGTGATCGCCGTCCTGGAGGCGCATTGCGGTGTGCGGCTTTCGACCCACGACGTCTATCTCAATGTCGCGGGTGGCTTGCGCATCATCGAGCCGGCAGCTGACCTTGCGGTGGCGGCTGCGCTGGTCTCCTCGCTCGCCAACGCTGCGTTGCCCGCCGACGCGGTCTATTTCGGCGAAGTGTCGCTCTCGGGCGTGGTGCGCCCGGTCCCGCAGGCAGCGATCCGGTTGCGGGAAGCGCGCAAACTGGGCTTTGCGCGTGCCGTGGTTCCTGAAGGTGCGCGCGCTGATACCGCCGATGCCACGCTGGCGGTAACCGCGGTCGGATCACTCGCCAGCCTGGTTGCCGAGGTTGCCGCCCAAAGCGTCGACCGCGATCGCCGGGTAACGAAATTGCGCCAACAAGACGGGTGACGGCCCGGTGGGTGGAGGCTATACACGGGGCCGCCTGGGGCCGCCGAAGGCGGGTCCAAGCGGCAAAAACGCCGTATCCAGCGCGATCGGCACGCCGTCATTGCAAGGACTCCATGCCCACAGGCGTGCTTGCCGATGACGGAATATTAGGGTGAGTTAGCTAGCCTAAGCGCTATCGATTCGGCGTTGGTCAAACGCAAACGTGAGCTCCAGATCAGACGCGATGCCGATCACGCTGCTCGACGTTATCCTGCTCGGCGTGATGCTCATCTCGGGGCTGCTCGCGCTCATCCGCGGGTTCATGCGCGAGGTGTTGTCGATTGCGGGCTGGATTGCCGCGGCGGCCGCGACCCTGTGGGCATTTGCCAGGCTAAAACCCTACGCTCAACAATATTTCAACAGCGACATCGTCGCGTCCGCCGTCACGGCGGCCGGGGTCTTTCTTGGCACGCTGATCATCGTATCGGTCTTCACCGTGCGCATTTCCGACAAGGTCCTCGACAGCCGCATCGGGGCGCTCGATCGCACCCTCGGCTTCCTGTTCGGGCTTGCGCGCGGCCTGATCATCGTGGTGGTTGCGTTCGTGTTCTTCGACTGGCTGGTGCCAGCCAAGCAACAGCCCTCGTGGGTCGCCAACGCCAAATCCCGGGTCGTCCTGGAGGCCACCGGTTCATGGCTCATGTCCCTTTTGCCGGAGGACGTGGATAAATATATCTCCAAGGCCTTCAAGAAGGGGCCGAAGGGCGCTCCTGGCGATGAGGAAGCCCCCGCGGACGCGCCGCCGGACCAGCGCACGGACGCCGGGTCGGCCGGTTCGACAGCGCGCTCCGACGTTACGGGTTATGGCCGGACCGATCGCGCTAGCATGCGCCAATTGATCGATGGCAAAAGGTAGCTGATGGCTGATGCCGACGAGGACCTGCTGATCGACGATCTCAATGCCGATCGGCTGCGCGAGGAGTGCGGCGTGTTCGGCATCTTCGGGCATCCGGATGCCGCCGCCATCACGGCGCTCGGGTTGCATGCGCTTCAACATCGCGGGCAGGAAGCAGCCGGTATCGTCTCCTACGACGGCAAGCGGTTCCATTCCGAACGCCGCCTTGGCCTGGTCGGCGATACGTTCTCGCGGCGCGATGTGATCGATCACCTGCCCGGCATGGCCGCGATCGGCCATGTGCGCTACTCGACCACCGGCGCCACCATTCTGCGCAACGTGCAGCCGTTGTTCGCCGAACTCAACAGCGGCGGCTTCGCCGTCGGCCACAACGGCAACCTCACCAATGGGCTCACGCTGCGCCGGCAGCTTGTCGGCGAAGGCGCAATCATGCAGTCGACGACCGACACCGAGGTCATCCTGCATCTGGTCGCGCGCTCACGACGCGCACGGTTCATCGACAAGTTCATCGAAGGCCTGCGCCAGCTGGAGGGTTCCTATTCGTTGGTGGGGCTTACCAACAAGAAGCTGATTGGCGCACGCGATCCGCTTGGCATCCGGCCGCTGGTCATCGGTGAGCTAGACGGGTGTCCGATCTTCACGTCGGAGACCGTCGCGCTCGACATCATCGGCGCCCGCTACGTGCGCGACGTCGAAAACGGCGAGATCGTCGTCTATTCGGACGAGGGCTGGCAGAGCCATAAGCCGTTCCCGCCGCTGCCGCCGCGGCCGTGCATTTTCGAATACATCTACTTCGCCCGTCCCGACTCGATTGTTGGCGGGCGCAGCGTCTACGAGATCCGCAAGGGCGTGGGCCGGGAGCTTGCGCTCGAAGCGCCGGCGCAGGCCGAGGTCGTAGTGCCGGTGCCGGATTCGGGCGTGCCGGCCGCGCTCGGTTACGCGCAGGCGTCCGGCATTCCGTATGAGCTCGGCATCATCCGCAACCATTACGTCGGACGCACGTTCATTCAGCCGACCCAGTCGATCCGCGAACTCGGCGTGCGCATGAAACACAACGCCAATCGCGCGGTGATTGCCGGCAAACGCATTGTGCTGATCGACGACTCGCTGGTGCGCGGCACGACCTCGGTGAAGATCGTGCGCATGATGCGGGAAGCCGGTGCCAAGGAGGTTCACTTCCGGATCGCCTCCCCGCCGATCACCCACCCGGATTACTACGGGATCGACACGCCCGAACGCGACAAGCTGTTGGCCGCCGTGCACGATCTCGAAGGCATGCGGCAGGTGATCGACGCGGACTCGCTCGCGTTCCTGTCGGTCGACGGCCTCTACCGGGCCATGGGCGAAGCGCGTCGCGACCCGGCGCGGCCGCAGTTCACCGATCATTGTTTCACCGGCGAGTATCCGACCCCGCTCACGGACCGCACCGGGCAGGAAGCGTTGCCTCGCCAGCTCTCGCTGTTGGCCGAGGCGAGTTAGGCCGGCATTGCTGGTGTTGAGGTGCCGTGAACGCACGGCGCCCGCCTTGGCGGTGCCGCGACGTCGAGCGCCTTCATGACAGCAGAAGCAAAACAGCTTGCCGATCGCGTCGCACTTGTGACCGGTGCTTCGCGCGGCATCGGGCATGCGACCGCGCTCGCCCTTGCCAAGGCCGGCGCACATGTTGTCGCGGTGGCGCGCACCGTCGGGGGACTTGAAGAGCTCGATGACGCGATCCGGGCGCTTGGCAGCTCGGCAACGTTGGTGCCGCTCGACCTCAAAGATTATGCCGGCATCGACCGTCTCGCCGGCGCGGTCAGTCAACGCTACGGGCGGCTCGATGCGCTCGTCGCCAACGCCGGCATTTTGGGGCCGCTGTCGCCGCTCGACCACGTACCGCCGCACGACTGGGACGAGGTCGTGGCGGTCAACATCACGGCCAACTACCGGCTGACGCGGGCCTTTGCGGATCTGCTGCGCAAGTCGACGGCAGGCCGCGTTGTTTACGTGTCGTCCGCCATCGCATCGCAGGGGCTCGCCTATTGGGGACCCTATGCGGTCTCCAAGGCAGCAATCGAGGTGCTGGCGCGCACGTTCGCCGCCGAAACCACCTCAACGAACGTGCGCGTCAACGTGATCGCACCCGGCCAGGTGCGCACTCGGATGCTAGCGACTGCGCGACCCGGGCTCGACATGACCAATGTGGAAAAGCCGGACAAGGTGGCGGAACAGATTGTCGAGCTGTGCCTGCCGCGCATGACGGAGACCGGCAAGTACTACGATTTCCCAGCCCGCAAACTGTTGGACTTCCGTCGTCCGGAATAAGCCCTTCGCAAACCCGCTCGTGTGGTGGATTTGAAGTTCCTATCATTCTTGCGGCACTAGAATCCTATTTTGCCAGTGTCCCTTTGATTCCGAAGCTCGCTACATGGGGGGCCGCAAGGTAAAGCGAACTTCGGAATCGGGACACTAGCTTGGCTTTGTCACGCGCGCCCCAATGATCATGGCCGCGGCGAGAACGGCCGCCGCCAGCAAAAACGGCGCGCCCGACAGCCACGGCCCGAACGAACTCTCAATCGCGCGCGCATAGATCACGGTGAAAATGACCGGGCCGACCATGTTGGCAATGCCCATCAGGCTGGCATTGGCGCCCTGCAGCTGACCCTGCTCGTGCGCCAACACCCGCTTGGTCATGAGCGCTTGGATCGCCGCTCCGCCGAGCCCCCACATCGCGAGGATCGGAATGCCGATCCAGAACAGGGTGCCGGTCCAGGCGAGTCCAAAGGCCGCAAAGCCTGCGACCCCGAACCCGAGGCCCGTGATCAGGGCCGCACGATCGCCAAAGCGCGCGACGAACCGGCCAATCAGCCCACCCTGCACGACGAGCGCGCACGCACCGATGAAAGTCATGGAGAATCCGATCATGCGCGCGTCCCAGCCGTACCGAAACGTCATGTAGAGCACCGTGACGCTCGGCAGCGCCGCATGCGCAAGGCTGTTGAGAAAGCTCGCCGATGCGAGACCGAACAGCTCGCGATGCGAGCGCAACAGGGTCAGCGATCCGAGCGGATTCGCGCGCCGCCACGAGAACGACGCCCGTTTCGCCAGCGGGAGCGACTCGGGGAGCACGAACACGCCATAGAACGCATTGACCAGGCTAAAGCCGGCCGCAATCCAGAACGGCAGTCGGGGATCATCGCTGCCGAGGAGCCCGCCGAGTGCCGGCCCGATGATGAAGCCGGCGCCGAAGGCCGCGCCAATCATGCCATAGCGGGCGGCGCGCAGTTCCGGCGGGGTGACGTCGGCGATGTAGGCATTGGCGACCGAGAAGCTGGCTGCGGTCATGCCGGAGATTACCCGTCCGACGAACAACAGAATGAGCGACGGCGCCAACGCCATGAGAATGTAATCAAGCCCGAGCCCGATATTGGACGCCAGGATGACCGGCCGCCGGCCGAAGCGATCCGACAGCGAACCCTGCACCGGCGAGAACAGGAACTGCATGAGCGCCCAGACCGAGCCGAACCAGCCGTAGACATCGGCGGCGAGCGCGTGGTTGCCGTGGACGAAGTCGATCACCAGGCGCGGCAGGATCGGGACGATCATGCCGAGCGCCAGCATGTCGAGCAGTACCGTCACCAGAATGAACACGAATGCGGCCTGACGCGGCGGCGCGAGCACGGCTTCGGTCATCGCTTGCGTTCCGCATAGGGGTTCGCCTTTTCGCGCAGCGTCAGGCGGATCGGCGTGCCTGGCAGGCCGAACTCGTCGCGCAGCCCGTTGACGAGATATCGCTGATAGGAGTCCGGCACCGCGTCGGCACGGGTGCAGAAGATCACGAAGCTGGGGGGCCGTGCCTTCGGCTGGGTGATGTAGTTGAGCTTGAGACGCCGTCCCGATACCGCGGGCGGCGGGTGCGCGGCCAGCGCCCGCGCGAGCCACCGGTTGAGCGCGTTAGTGGGCACCCGTTTGTTCCAAACGATGTGGGCGTCGCCGATCGCCTGCATCAGCCGGTCGAGCCCCTGACCAGTCAGCGCGGAGATCGCCACGACCGGGACACCGGTCACTTGCGGCAGCCAGTGATCGGCGTCGGCGCGCAGCTTGCGGATCGCGTTCGCATCGTCGGCGAGGTCGCATTTGTTGATCCCGATGACGAGCGCGCGTCCCTCGCGCTCGACCAGATCGGCGAGCCGAAGATCCTGTTCCTCGAACGCGGCCTGGGCGTCCATCAGCACGACGACAACTTCAGCAAAACGAATCGCGTCCAGCGCATCCGCGACCGAGAGTTTTTCCAGTTTGTCCTCGATCCGCGCACGCCGGCGCATGCCGGCGGTGTCGTGGATCTGGAACGGACGACCTTGCCAGCTAACATCAACTGCGATCGCATCGCGCGTGATGCCGGCTTCCGGCCCGGTCAGAAGCCGCTCCTCTCCCAGCAACCGGTTGATGAGCGTCGACTTGCCGACGTTCGGGCGTCCAATTACCGCGACCCGAATGGGTCGCTCGGTTGGCCGCTCCTGAGACGGTTCAACGTCGGACGCCGCCGTCTGCTCGGGCAGCGCGGCGCGCAGAGCGGCGTAAAGATCGGCCAGCCCTTCCCCATGTTCAGCCGAGAGTGCGACCGGCTCGCCCAAACCGAGGCCATAGGCCTCGTAGGCGCCCGCATCTCCCGCCCTGCCTTCGCTCTTGTTGGCAACGAGAATCGCCGGCTTGCCGGCCTTGCGCACGATATCGGCGAACGCGCGATCCGCCGGCAGCAGGCCCGCGCGCGCGTCGATCAGAAACAGCACCGCATCCGCGCCCGCGAGCGCCGCCTCGGTTTGCACGCGCATGCGGCCGGACAAGGTTTGCGGTCCGGCTTCTTCGAAGCCGGCCGTATCGATCACGCGAAACGTCAGATCGCCGAGCTGAGCTTCGGCCTCGCGCCGATCACGCGTCACCCCAGGAGTGTCGTCGACCAGGGCGAGGCGCCTGCCGACCAGCCGATTGAACAGGGTCGACTTGCCGACATTCGGCCGGCCGACGATGGCGACGGTGAAGCTCATGGCCGCTGCCGATTCCAGTAGGGCTTGGATGTGACGTTTCTAAAAAGGGCCTCGCCGCAATCCTGATAGAAACGTCAACCTCGCCGCACCGTCCTTGACTTGCGATCAGCGAGACGGCCAGGCCGGAGGCTGTTGTTGTTGTTGTTGTTGTTGCTGCTGCTGTTGGGGCTGGCCCGGCCAGGGTGCCGGCGATTGTGCGGCGGGCTGACCCTGAGCCTGGGCCGCCGGTGCCGGCCACGCTGCGGTTTGCGCCGATGGGGCTTGCGGTCCATCGGCCTGCTGCGGCGCTGTACCCGGTGCGGGCGTGGGCTTCGGCTTCGCAACCTTCTTCGGCTTGGACTTTTCCGCTTCTTTCGACTGCGCCGCTTCTGATTGTTGGGCCGACTTCTGATCCGGCGGCTGCTGCGCCGTCGTTTGCGCAGGTTGCTGTTGCTGCGCCTCTTGCTGCTTTTCCTGATAGCCTTTCGTCATTTCCGGCGGAACGCCCATCGAGACTCCCGGGACACCCTCCGGAAACACCGGCTTGCGGTCGCCCGCCAATTTTTTCTTGCTGTCGAGCATGTTGGTGAGGTTGTCGATGCTGTCGCACGCGCCGAGCGTGAAGCCGGTTACAATCAGCAGCACCGTCAACAATGTGCGGGTGACATACATCGGTTCAGCTTTTGTCAGACGTGCCCGCGAGCGTCATCAGCACGTCGACGCGCCCGCGCATGCTTTGCGGCGTATCGACATCGGCTGCCATCGTATCGAACCATTTCTTGGCCGCCGCCGTGTCGCCGGCCTTCCAGGCCGCGAGCGCAAGCACCTCGCGCGCGCTGTGACGAAAGATGCCGTCGGGTTGCGCCAGCGGCTCGAGCCGGCGCGTTATCTCCGACAGCGGCGCACTGTCGACCAAGAGGATGGCCGCCCGCACGCCGGCGATCTGCCGAAACGCAGGGGCGACCGACGTGTCGTTGGCGATCATGTCGTAGGCCGCGACCGCGGCCTTCGGATCGCGTTGCGCCAGCACCGCGGCTTCGCGCAGCCGTGCCAGCACCCGATATCCGGCGGTGCCTTCGCCAGCGAGGCGCGCGAACGCTGCCTCCGCCTCTTGGGTCTTGCCCTGATCGACGAGCAACGCCGCGGCGTCGAAGGCAGCGCCCGCCTGGGCCGCCTTCCTGGCTTCCCACCACTGATATCCGCGCCAGCCGCCGACCGCGAGCAGGACCACGACCGCAGCCGCGATGACGAAATTGCCGTAGCGCTTCCAAAGCTTCTCCAGCTTCTCGCGCCGGACGGCCTCATCAACCTCTTGGAAAATGTCGGACATTGGCCCCAACCCCGCCTGCGGGCACCCCGCAGCCCCGCTTGCTGCTAACCTAGCGATGTGGCGAGCGCGTGGCAAAGCCGCTTGGCCGCCAATGGATAACTCTATGACACTGCGACGTTTTCACGCGTCTGGTTAAGGACCCTTTGCGCCCGCGGGGGCTCGGGGAGACCCCGCCTTAAGGGGCGTTCGCGCGCTTGGGCTTAATGGCGTAGACGTTGTCCGCCGCCGGAAACCGGCGTTCCCGTACCTCCGCGGCGTAGTCTGCCACCGCGCGATCGATCGCCGGGCCGAGATCGCCATAGCGTTTGACGAATTTCGGCACCCGCGGCGACAGGCCGAGCATGTCCTCGAGCACAAGAATCTGTCCGTCGCAGGCTGCGCTGGCCCCGATCCCGATGGTGGGAATCGCAATCTCGCGGGTGATCTTTGCGCCCAGCGGCTCCGCGATGGCTTCCAGCACCACCGCAAAGGCTCCCGCGTCGCTGACCGCGCGCGCGTCGTCCTCGATCGGCCGCCATTCCGACGGATCGCGCCCCTGGGTGCGAAACCCGCCCAACGCGTTGATCGACTGCGGCGTCAGCCCCACGTGGCCCATGACCGGAATGCCGCGCTCGCTGAGAAATGCGATCGTCTCCGCCATGCGTCGGCCGCCTTCGAGCTTGATCGCCCCGCAGCCGGTCTCTTTCATGACCCGCGCCGCCGACATGAACGCCTGCTCGCGCGACGCCTCGTAGGAGCCGAACGGCATGTCGACCACGACCAGGGCACGGCGGCTGCCGCGCATGACCGCCCTCCCCTGCAGGATCATCATGTCGAGGGTCACCGGGATGGTGGATTCCAGACCATGCATCACCATGCCGAGCGAGTCGCCCACCAGGATCAGATCGCAGTGCTTATCGAGCAACGCCGCGGTATGCGCGTGATAGGAGGTGAGCGATACGATCGGCGCGCCGCCCTTGCGGGCGCGAATATCGGGCGCGCTCAGTCGCTTCTGATCCGGCTGAATAGTCATGTCGTGCCCCGCTGTCGAAGTTCGCAAATCCGTATCAAGAACTTCACGTCAAACCGAATGACGTCGCCAACGCTGTCGAACCGAACACCGGCACTCCGATCCACAGCGGATGGAACACCAGTCCGAACGCCAGATAGATAATGGTTCCGACGACGACGGCAATGATATCATTTTGGCGTCCCCCGTATGGTATCGGCGGGGCGCCGGCATCGCTGCGATGCTTGAGCGAAAT
>DATIPA010000159.1:0-11556 GCA_035472475.1 Xanthobacteraceae bacterium
GGGCCGAGTTTCATCACGTTCGGCGCATAAGCCTTGCCGGTCACCGTCGCAAAGCTGCGGCCGTGCAGCACGCGCCATTGCCACACCACGAACAAGAACATGAATGCCATGATGGCGAAGCTCAGCGCGGTCGCATACTGATAGGCCGGCGTCGCCCTGTGATTGATGGCGTTGTAGATTTCCGTGGTAATGACCGTAATGCCGGCCGGCAGCCCGAAGAACAACGGCGACTCGAACGATTCGATCCCGCGCATCAGGCTCAGCACAAACGATGAGACAATTGCGGGCAGCATGAGAATAAGGGTAATGCGGCGAAACGTATGCCAGCGAGAAGCGCCGCACATTCGGCTCGACTCCTCAAGCGTCGGGTCCATGGCGCGAAATGCGTCGACGATGAACAAGAACAGAAACGGCGTCGAATATTGCATCATGTGCCAGACGACACCGCCGTACGAATAAACATTGATCGGCGAGGTCGTAGCGCCGGTCAGCCATTTCCAGACCAGATTGAGCACGCCAACCTGCGGGTTGCCGAGCATGCCCCAGGCCATGGCGGTGAGGATCGGAGGAATGAAGAACGGCAAGGTCACCAGCACTTCCAGTGTGCCGCGTGCCGGCGTGTCGGTGCGGGCCAGGATGAACGCGAGCGCGACTGCCAAGAGGATCGAAGGAATAGTCTTCGCGAACGAAATTCCGATCGTGTTGGCCAGCACCAGAAAATTGCTGGTGGTGAAGATCTGGGCGTAGCCGTCGAGATTGAGCACCCCCGGCATGCCCGGCGGCGTCGAGTGGAGGCTGCCATAGAGCAGCATCGCAAGCGGGTAGACGGTCAGGAATGACAGCAGCGCTGTCAGCAGCAGGACCCCGATCCTGCGTCCGATGGCGAAATTGGCCAGATGATTGAGAAAGAGCGTTTTACGGTCGAGCGCCGATACCGCGAACCGCTTCACGGTGGAGTTTCGGCCGATGTCCAGGCCCGAAGCGACCGCCATGGCCTACATCTCGATTACGATATAATTCTCTTCCACCGCCACCTGAAAGGTCTCGACCACGTACGGCCCCTTCAGGAGTTCGCTGCCGGGTTCCACCGACACTGCGTATTGACGCACATAGGTATTGTCGGGATCGCAATAAGATTGCCCGGTGCGCACGTCGAACTCCCAACCATGCCAGGGGCATTTGAGCAACTCGCCCTGACGTGTGAGCCGATAGTGGCCGGGTTCATCGGAGAGCGCGAGACCGACGAGCTTGCCGCGGCAGAGCGATGCCCCCTCGTGCGGGCACTTGTTGGCGAGCGCGAAGTACTCCCCTTTGACGTTGAACAGCCCGATCTCGCGGCCCTTGACGGTCACGAGCTTGCTGGCGCCGGGAGCGATCTCGCCAACGGTTGCGACGACGTGCCGGCTCATGACTATTGCGGCCCGCTCTCTGCGGCGGCGGCATGCGAATATGTGACCACCATCGAGCCGCGCAGGCGTTCCGGGACCACAATATTCATGTCTCGGCCTTTTCGAAACTCTCGATTTTTGCGAGCCCACGCATAGTACTCGGCTCAAACGGGATTTCAACGCGAGGGATGCGCGCCGCGCATACCGCGTGGCGCGATGCGCGCGCGTTTCGCGGGCGCCGGCCAGCCAGTTGTTATTTCTTTCCGCGTGGCGGATGAGCGCGCACCGCATCCTCGTTGATGTCGGTGCCCCAGCCGGGCCGCGTCGGCACGACGATCTGGCCGTTCTCGATCTGCGGCGCGTGGGTGACCAGATCGTTGCGCCACGGGACCTCGTCCACGTCGTACTCCATGATGCGGTAGTTCGGGATCGATGCGCAGAAATGCGCGCTGATCATGCTCGCGAGATGACCGGCGAAATTGTGCGGGGCGCAGTCGACCTCGAACGCATCGGCCAGCGAGGCGGCGCGTACCGATTCCCAGAGGCCGTTCCACTGCACGTCGACGATCGCGACGTCGCATGCGTAGCGTTCGAGGTAGGGCCGGAACGCCGCCAAGCCATGGATGGTCTCGAGCGATGCAATCGGAGTCGAGGTCGCGCGTCGCACTGTAGCCAGCGCATCCGGATCATGGATGTCGCACTCAAGCCAGGTGAGGTTGATATCCTCCACGGCCTTGGCGATGCGGATAAAGCCCTCGGTGCGCTGACTGAAGTTGAGGTCGAGCATCAGTCCCATGTCGTCGCCTGCGCCGGCGCGGAACGCCGCCAACACCTCGTGGATGGCGCGGATCGCCTTCGCGTCAGGATGACGGCTCAGGAAATTTGGCATCATCCGGAAGCCAGGCATGAACGGCGGATCGCCGGGCCGCAGCGGTAGCGGGTTGGTCTTGAGTGCCTTGAAGCCGCGTACTTTCACCTCGGCGCCCAGCTCCTTGATGTCGTCGAGCGTGCGCAGCGGCTTGAGGCCCAGCTCGCCTTCGAAGTAATCGCGTCGCCAGACCCTGAAACTACCGCAATGCGACCAGTAAAGATTGACGCGATCCCGGAACGGCCCACCAAACAACGCGCACACGGGGACACCAAGCGCTTTGGCTTTGACGTCGAGGCAGGCGTTCTCGATCGCCGCGATCGCCTCGTGATTGACACCGCCGATCGACATCCGGGCGATTGCCCGCAGCGAGACCGCGATCTTGCCGACCTCGCGCGGATCCATGCCGACCGCGATGTCGGCAAATCGGCGGATCAGGTCGGAGGTCGCGTTGGTGGCGCCGAAGTCTTCGTTATATTCGGACCAGCCGACCAAACCCTCGTCGGTCGACAGCTTCACGAAGGAAAAATTGCGCCAGCCGCCGTCGGCTTTGAGAGTTTCAATTCTGGTGATGCGCATGCTGAATTGGCCCTGAATTGTGTCACAGCGTGACAATGTTGGTGAGCGCATCGCCGCGCATGAAGCGCTTGAGATTGTCTTCCGCAATGGCAGCCATACGCTGCGTGCCGATTCGCCCGCAGGCACCGGCGAAATGCGGCGAAATGATCAAGTTGGGTGCTCCCCAGAGCGGATGGTCTTTCGGTAGCGGTTCCGGGTCGGTGACGTCGAGCCCGGCGCCCGCGATGACACCGGTCGTCAATGCTTCGATCAGAGCGAAGCTATCGACGATTGACCCACGCGCGATATTGACCAGGAAGGCCCCGCGCTTGCAGGCATTGAACGTGCGCGGTCCGAACAGACCCTGCGTGGCCGCATCGAGTGGGACCGCGATCATCACGGCGTCCGCGCGCGGGAGCACGTCGAGCAACTTGCTGATAGTGACAGCCTCGTCGGCGAGCGGATGCGGCGTCCCCGAGCGCGTTATCGCAATGATGCGGGCGCCGAACGCGCGCAACAGGCGCGCGATCTCTCGGCCGATGTGACCGAACCCGATCACTGCAACCGTCGACTGATCCGGTATGAGGGCCCGTGCACTGATCGAGCGGTCCCAAATTCGATTGCCTTGATTGGCCATGAACGTCGGCACCAAGCGCTGCAGTGCGAGCAGCAGCATGACCGCATGCGTTGCGACCGGCGCGGCCAATGCGCCGCCCATATTGGTGACGGTCATGCCGTCCGGCACGCCGAACTGTTTGGCACTGTCGTAGCCTGCTGTAAGCAGCTGGAGCCATTTCGTGCGCGGCGACGAGGCCCGCACAGCGGCGGCGACTTTTTCGCTGTACAAAAAGTCCGTGAGGAAGAGCACATCCGCGTCCGCCACGGCCGCGACGATGGCTGGTTCACCTTCGACGACCTTGAGGTCGTCCCCCAGGATCGGCGACAGACGCGCGATGAAGTCGGCCTTGGCGAGGGTGGCGGAGAGGACGGCGCGCATGGGTTGCGAGACGAGGGAAAACCGGTGAGCTTGGGCGGCCTTTATAGGGCCCGGAACGGCGGTGCGAAAGCCGGACGCTCGTTCGCGCCGCCATGGCCGCTATGCGCAACGTCATGTTCAAGCGCGATTTCGGCCTTTTGACATGGGCTAAATTTGGCCACGTGGTTCGTGCAAGAAGCAGGCGCGAACCGGAGGGGGAGCCCGATGAGAACCTTTATGGCTGCGATGCTTCTTGCGCTGGTGGCGGGACCCGCTCTCGCCCAGATCGGCGGCATCAACATGTTGCCCGGGGACAAGAACAAGACGCCGGAGGAAATCCAGCGCGGTCAAGCAATCGACAATGCTTACGATGAAGCGATGAAGAAAGTGCCGGACCAGAAGAAGGCCACAAACGACCCCTGGGCGGACGTGCGCGGCGGGAGCCAGACTCCGAGCGTAAAAAAGCCGGCGCGCTCCAGCGCGAGCAGCAAATCGAATTAAGTCGGCTTCGTTTATTCAGGGCGCGCGCTTCACTGGATTCGCGGTCAACCACGTCTCGACGTAGTCGAGAAATCCCATGGTGTTATTGAACACCGGCTTCCTGGTCGCGCGCTGGATGGCGGCGAGATACGGATAATTGATCGTACTGCCGCCGAGAAACAGGATGCCATCCGCGGCTGGATAAAGCTGTCCCGCGGCATCACCGGTCGCGGCAAAGACCGAGCCCTCGTCCGGCGCTGTGCCGGCGCGGCTCGCGACCACGAGTTGCGGCCCCACAATGCCTTCGACTGTGAAGCCGGCGGCTACGAGGTAGTCAGTTAGGGCGCTGTCGTCGAGGCCGTTGAGTCGGTGCGCGACGGCGAGCCTGTGCACGCCGGCGCGCCGCATGACCTGTACGGTTGCCTCCATGTCGGTTGTCACTGGGACTCCCAGCTTTCGACCCGCGTCTTCGAGACGGGCCAGCAGGGCGGGACGGGGGTAGGCAAATGACAGGACGCTCCCGCCGATAACGATCATTTCCACGCCCCGGTTCTTGATGCCGGACAGTGCGTGGTCGAGTTCACCGAGCGCTGCACGCGCCGACACCGTATCGTAACCGCGTAGCTGCAGCGACTGCTCGATCAACATGACACGGCTGCGAAACGTCCCGTAGAACATGTAAGGCACCGTGTCGCTGATCGGCAGCGGCGATACAAAACCGACGCGCCGCTGCGGCGGTGGGAATGCCTCCAATCGCGCGAGCGCACCCGCAAGAGGCGGCGCGCTTTTCTGCGCCATTACCCGATCCAGGCAGCTATGCGCGCACAGCAGTGCAAGTACAAGCGGGGCCACGGGCCGGAACATGAGGTTCCTCCCATCATGTCACCCCGCATCATCGAAGCGCGGGGCCACGAGCGAACTCGAAGCTTCGCCGTTCCGGCCAACCAGGACCGGGGCGCCAACCAAGATGGCGCGTCCGTTTGTTTCGATCGTTGCCTGAACGGTGACGACCGTGCCGGGCGCGATCGCGTGCTGGTCGTCGAGCATCGTTCCGGCCAATGGCTCGAGTGGCGTCGTCGTGCGACAGCCCTCGATCAGAAAAGCGGCGAAGCTTTCCAATGAATCGATGCGCGGCAGCGAAGCGACCGCTGCGGCGAAACTCGCCACCGCACTGGCGATATCGCGCACCAGCATAGCATCGCGCCCGAACGTGCGCACCATGCGGACCCAGGTGCCCTTGTAGGCGAGCGATGTCCGTGCGGCAAACGCAGCAGCGAGCGGCGCAGTTCCTTCCAGGCGGATCAGCCGGCGATTTGCCGTGAGATCGGGCGCAAGCGCGATGAAGACCTCTTCTGCACCGAGCCGTCGCGCCTCGCCGTCGATTGCGGCGACCAGGCGCGCGGCGTCGGTCTCGTCCGCCGTTGCGTTCGCAAGTGCCGTATGGGCAATGCTCGCTGCCTTGAATGCGAACGCGAGTTCGGCCGGATCGGCTGGCGCACGTGCGCGTTCCAACAGGGAGCTGCCATCGACCACCGCCGCCGCGCTGGATCGGATGCCGTCCACAATGCTGCCGGGCACGCTGTCGATATCAGCAATCGCGACCACCGCATCCGGCGCCGTCTCCGCAATAAGACGGCCCGTCTCGGCGCCGATTTTGGTCGTGTTGGCGACCGCCTCGATGTGGGCGTTGCGCATGATCCAATCGCGCACGCGCGCGGTCATCCCGGCAACGAGGGTCGGGCGCCCCGCGCGCGGGAGCAGCATCACGCACTGGTTCCAGTACGGAATGAAGCCCGTGAACCAGGCGACGCCGGATTCGCGCGCCGGGTTGGTGTAGACCGCCAGGAGATCGATTCCGGCCTCGCCCATGGCGGCTTGCACCCGGGCTACGCGGGCGTCGAGCGCGCTTTCGGGCAGTTCGGCTTTCGACCAGGAAATCAAACCACGTCGCATTACAAACCTCTCGCGCGCTGGACGCACATCATGCCGACATCTCGAAGAGCTGCGCCGGCGTACGCGTCAGCCGCTCGCAGCTGTTTTCGGTGACGACGACGACGTCGCCGAGCACCATGTAGCCGGCCACAGGATGATAGGTGTTCGGGTGCACGATGATGGTCATCCCGGGCCGCAACACGATATCGACATCCTCAAGCAGCGACGGCTTTATGTCCGTGCTCAGGCCCAGTCCGTGGCCGCGCACCCGCGTGTATTTGCTTGTCGTGTATTCGCCAAGCCCGTGTCGGCGAAACACGTCGTTTTCGGCGCGCGCGACGTCGGCCGCAGTGACCCCCGGCTTCACGGCCGCGATCCCAGCTTCCATGGCTTCGTGCCAGATTGCGAATGCCTGCTTCTGAACCGGATTGGCTTTGCCAAGAACCAGCGTACGGCAGATCTGTGCGAGGTAGCCTTCGATCGCAGGCGTTAACTCGGTGGTCACGAGGTCGCCCGGCTTCAGCGTGCGTTCCGACGGCGGCGCCATGCCGCGCACGTCCGCATTCCCGGAGCCGATGATCATGAAGTTGTCCGGTGAACCCTTGCGCCGCAGGAACGCTTCGACATCGGCAACGACTTCATACTGCTTGCGGCCCGGTCTCGCCGCATTCCGGAAGAATTCGTACCCTTCGTCGGCCAGCGCAACAGCGCGGCGCATGACGGCGATTTCGTTCGGTGCCTTCTCCATCAGCAAACGATCAAGCAACCCGGTGCCGTCCTCAAGCCGGAAGCTCCGCTCGCTCGCCGTAAGCCACGCCGGCAGAAGTGTTCGCGGCGCGGCGACAAGGCGCTGATTGGAAACGGCTTCGAGCTCGCGACCGACTGCGTGCGCAAGATTGCGGACGAGCCTGGTATCGACCCCGTCCGCTTCCCCCTGCGCCCGTTCGGCTTCGGCGGCGTTTTCAACGAACAGGCGGCAGCGACCATCGGCGGTCAGGATCGCAATTCCGTCGGCCTCCAGAATGCCGAAATCGGACACGTAACGCAGATAGGCTTCCTGCCAAGACGTACCGTAGACAACGATGGCCTCCAGGCCGTCGCGACGCATTTCCGCGAGCAGCCGCTCGCGCCGTTCCCGTGCAAGCATGACGATTATGTTCTCCCCGACCAGCTCGCGCCGCGAACCCACACCCTTATGGCCTGATCACGCCTGTGTCGCCATCGTCATAGAGCCGGGCGACGTCTGCCTGCCGGCGCTCACGAATTCCACGGCTGTTGAGCGAACCCTTGTCAGTGATCTCGCCGGCATCGAGGGAAGGTGGCTCGCTCAGAACCAACGCCCGCGCGATCACGCGCGAGGAACCGGTGATGCCATCGTTCATGCGGATAAGCGCGTCTTTTACCGCTGCGCGATAGGGCGGATCGATCGCGTGCCCGGCGGGGGGAAAGATCAACAAGCCGAGATCGTCGCGATCCGGCGCTGCCACGACTACGTCGAACACGAGCGTGCCGAGCGCCTGGCGCGCCCGTGCCCAGATTTCGGCGGCGTGCACGCGGGTGCCTGACGACAGCTTGAAGTCCTCGGCGACGCGCCCGTTGAAACGAAAGCCGCGACTGGCATCGGCCTCATCCACGAACGTCACGGCGTCGCCGGTGATGAAATAGCCTTCGTCGTCGAACGCTTGCTTGGTCAATTCGGGAGCGCGCCAGTAGCCTGGCGTGACGTTGGGGCCGCGCACCCGGATCTCGAGCTTGCCGCCGTTTGGCACGAGCTTGACCTCCTGGCCCGGCAGTGGTGGGCCGATGTTTCCGATCTCGGCGTCGTGCCGGTTGAGGATGAGTGAACCCGGCGCAGTCTCGGTCAGACCCCAGCCGCTGATCATGCTCGGTGGATCGTGCGGCCGCTCGCGCTGGGCGAGTTCGGCAAGGCCGTGCCAGAGGTGCTCGGGCAGCGTCGCCGCGGCGTAGAACATCGCATCGAGGTCGGCGAAGAAACGCTTGCGCAACGCGTTGTCCTGCGCAAGCGCAGGCAGCAGCAGCTCAAAACCCTTCGGCACGTTGAGGTACATGGTTGACGATACTTCACGCAGATTGCGCAGCGAGCGTTCGAATTCGGCCGGTGTCGGCTTGCCATCGTCGATGTACAGAGTGCCGCCCGACCGAAGCACTTGTCCGATGTTGTGGTTGCCGCCAAACACATGGCTCCACGGCAGCCAGTCAACCAAAACCGGCGGGCGTCTGACGATGAACGGCCAGATCTGCTCGAACATCGTCATGTTGGAGTTGAGCATCCGATGCGTGATCGTTACGCCCTTCGGGGTTCCAGTCGAACCCGATGTAAACAGGAATTTGGCAACCGTGTCGGGGCCGATCATGGCCGCGGCTTGTGACAACGCCGCAGGTGCCCCGCCCCTTAGGAGGACTGAGAACGGCGTTGCACCCGGCACCTCGGATGAGGGCGCGCCGAGCACGATCTCACGCCCGCGCATTTCTGGAATCTTTAGCGCGCGCGCAAAACGCGCATCCGCCACATACACGAGGCCTGGATCAAGCAAATTTACGATATAACGCAGCTTGCCGAGATCCTGGCTGATCAACGAATAAGCAACCGAAATCGGCGCGAATGGAACGCCTGCGTTCATAGCTGCCAGTGCCAGCAACTGGTGCTCGATCGCGTTGCCGGAGAGAATCAGCACCGGGCGCTCGCTGCCGAGGCTACGTTGCGCCAGCGCTTGCGCGATGAGTTGAACCTGTTGCGCGGTTTCAGCGTAGCTGATGGATACCCAGCCTTCGCGGTCGGGGCGCCGCTCGGCCAGGAAGGTGCGCGTTGGGCGTTCCTTGGCCCAGCCCGACAGATGATCGTGAAAGCGATCCGGATAGGGCTGCAATGGCTCTTTCGGCAGCAACCGGATCACGCCGGCGGAGTCGCGACGCACGTCGACCGTGACGTCGCGGAAGCGGGCGTGCACACTGCCCGTTCGGCGGTCGTCGAGTGTCTGGATACTCACAGGCGTTTCCCGTTAGCGTGTTGATTTCCTGCGAAGAATTGTAGCCCGCGTGGAGCGTAGCGCAATGCGAATAGGGACCCTGCCTGCGCCGCGCTCCGCATGGGCCGCAACGCTACAATGCTCGTCGCGGCCAGCGCTTGACATCCGGGCACCGCGGTGGTCGCTCTATGGCCCCACCAGAAGCATTCCCGGAAACGCTTGCAAGCAGTGGACAGTGCATGATCGTCGTCGCAATTGATATTGGCGGCACCTTCACAGATCTGATCGGATTCGACACCGAAGAGGGCCGCTTTGTCGAAGCCAAGAGCCTGACGACACCGGCGCAGCTGACCCGCGGCATCGTCGACTGCATGCGCAAAAGCGGTCTTGACGCGACGGCGATCGATGAACTGATCCATGGCTCGACCATCGCCATCAACACTCTGATCGAGCGCAAAGGCGCGAAGACCGGGCTGATCGTCACGCGCGGCACCCGCGACGTGTACGCCATTGGTCGCGGCAATCGGCCGGAAGCCTACAACCTCCTGTTCCACAAGCATCGACCGTTGGCCGAGCGGCATCTCATCCGCGAAGTCAACGAGCGGCTATTCGCAAGCGGCGAGGTACACGAAAAGCTGCAGCCCGCGAGTGTCGAGGCGGCCTGTGACACGCTCAAGGCCGCGGGTGTGGAGGCGGTGGCGGTCTGCTTTCTGCATTCCTATGCGAACCCCGAACACGAGCGCCAGGCGGGCGCGATGGTGCGGGCCGCGCTGCCGGATGCATATCTCTCGCTTTCCCACGAAATCCTGCACGAATATCGGGAGTTCGAGCGTACATCGACCACGGTGGTCAACGCCTACATCGGTCCCAAGGTCGGCGGTTACGTGAAGAGCCTGAAGGACGACCTTGGCAAGGTCGGTTTTCGCGGCGATCTCGCCATCATGCGCTCGAATGGCGGTGTGATGACGCCGGAGGTCGCGACCGACCGGCCGGTGGCCATGATGGAGTCTGGGCCGGTCGGCGGCATCATTGCCTCTGCGCGCGTTGGGCACGCGCTCGGTTTTCCAAACGTGATCTCGTTCGACATGGGCGGCACGACCGCCAAGGCGAGCCTTATTCGCGACGGCGAACCGACTATGGCGCCTGGCTATTACGTGGGCGGCTATGCCAGCGGCCACCCGGTAATGTTGCCGATGATCGATGTGGTTGAAGTTGGTGCCGGCGGCGGCTCGATCGCCTGGATCGACGAAATCGGGGCCCTCAAGGTCGGCCCCCAGAGCGCCGGGGCCGATCCGGGCCCGATCTGCTATCGCGGCGGTGGCAGAGAGCCGACCATTACGGATGCCAACGTGGTGCTTGGACGCCTCGACCCCGACAATTTCCTCGGCGGTCAGATGAAGCTCGATGCGGACGGCGCGGCGCGCGGGATCAGGGAGAAGATCGCGGCCCCGCTCAAGATGGAGTTGACTGCGGCCGCGCAGGCGATCCTCGATATTTCGATCTCCACCATGTCGCTTGCGGTGCGTGAGGTCTCGGTCAAGAAAGGCTTCGATCCGCGCGACTTCGTGCTGGTTGCGGCAGGCGGCGCCGGCCCGCTCCACATTGCGGCGGTTGCGCGCGAACTGCATGTTCCCAAAGTAATCATACCGTTGTTCCCTTCGCATTTCTCGGCGCTCGGCATGCTGCTTGCCGATGAGCGTCACGATTTCATCCGCACCCACTACGGCGATCTCGCCGGCATCGACTTTCCGGCACTGGTTCAAACCCACGCCGAGATGCTACGCGAGGCAACAAGCGGGCTACGCCACAAGGACAGCGCCGAGCAACAGATCCACCTCGACCTGCGTTATGTCGGCCAGGAGTTCACACTGCAGGTGCCTGTTACGCTCGAGCAGCTCAAGGCTGTCGATCGGCGCGGTATCCGCCAGGCTTTCGACGCGATGTACGAACATCGCTACGCCCATCATTCGCCGGAGGAGTCGGTGGAGATGGTCAACATCCGGCTGGCCGTCATTGGCAAGCGCCCGCAGCTAGCGTTCCCAACTCTTACATACGATCTGAGAGCCTATCCGGTGCAAACGCGCGAGGTTTATTTGCTGGACCCGAAGAAGCCGATCGTTTGTCCCGTCTATGATCGCGAAAACCTTTGGGCGGGCGCAAGCATTGCTGGACCGGCGCTGATCCAGGAACACGGCACCACCACAGTGTTGTTCGAGCGCGATAGTTGCCAAGTGGCACCGTCGGGCGAGTTGGTGGTCACGGTTGGAGGCGCCGCATGAGCGTCAAACTCGATCCGGTCACTCTGGAAGTGATCCGCAACGCGTTGCCGGCGATCGCGAACGAGATGGCGGCCGACCTGCAGCGCAC
>DATIPA010000160.1:0-2256 GCA_035472475.1 Xanthobacteraceae bacterium
GCCATGCGCCGACGATCGTACCAAATGCAGCAGTGACGATCGTTTTGACCGGCCCGGGCGTGTTGTGCCAAGTGTCTGCGATGGCGGACAATGCGGACATCTGAGACCCATCTTCAACAGTACGAACCCTCAAGTAATTGAGTGACAACAAGTATCGGCGCCGCGACGGCGGCTTGGCACTACGTTTGCGGATTGTTGGGAGCTTGTCTCAGTCGGCGTCGATGTGGCGCACTGTCGGGGGTAGCGCGACGCCGGCGGCCCGCAGGGCGAGGCTGGCGGCGGGACGAGGCGCGGAGCGGAGCACGAAGCGCTTGCCGTCCTGCTCCATCTCGGTCTCGGTGAGGGAGTCGAGATCAGCGATGATTTCGGGCCAGGAGCCCCCGCGGCCGGCCTTCGAGAAGACCTCAGGCGCGGCGATGCGATCCTCCAGCGCCTTCTTGAGCACCAGCGCCAGGAAGCTGGAGAACACGTGACCGCGGATGGTTTCGTCGAGCTTGTGGAAGATCGGCCGGGTCGAGAACAGATGCTTGGCGGTGCGGAAGGTTTGCTCCACGGTCCACAGCTGCTTGTAGCACAACATGGCTTCGAGCGGATTGAGGTCGGTGTTGGTGCGCAGTACGAAGATGCCGTCGAACCTCTTGTCCTCCTCAACCTTGTCGGGATCGATCGCGAAGTGATCGTCGCGGATCGTCTTGAGATAGCGGCGATAGCCGGTGTTGCCGACCAGCGCCTTGTCGCCCCTTGCGAGTTGGCGTTCCAGCGCGGCCACGATCGCGGCGCGATCGGCGGCGTCTTTTACGGCCTCCTGATGGTTGCGACAGACGATGTAGCGCCGCCCGGCCAGCTTCACGGTCTTGGCCTCGTAGTCGATCTCCTTGCCGCGCTTTGTCAGGGTGAGCGGCACGAACGGCGCGGGGTCGTCGAGCACCAGTTCGCGCACCAGTTTGTCGGTGCGCTCGCGCATCCCGAGGATATACAGGAGGCGGCGCGCCTCCAGCTCCGCCAGGGTCTGGGCGCTGATCATGCCGCGGTCGGCGACCACGCACACGCGCGCGATCGCGAAGCGCCGGCGCAGCCGGTCGATCACCGGGATCAGGGTCGTCACGTCGGCGGTGTTGCCCGGCCACATCTCTGAGCATACCGGCCGCCCGTCGCCGTCGAGCAGCACCGCGAGGATCATCTGCCGCAAGTCCGGGCGATGGTCTTTGCTGTAGCCGTGGCGGCCCAGCGTCTGTCCACCGGCGCCCTCGAAGTACAGGCTGGTGGTGTCCATGAATACCAGATCGAGTTTTGTAAACAGGTCGCGTCGATGCGCGAACAGCCGCTCCTCGATCACGTCCTTGACGCAGCGCGGCGCGAATGGAGTTCGGCCGTCCTGCTCCTTCGCGGGCAGTTCCTCGCCCAGCCATGCCATCGCCCGATAGAGATGATGCAGATCAAGCCCCGCGATGCCCGCAATCGCATAGTCCTCGCGCCAGCGATCCGCCGCCCGGTCGGAGCCTGAGACGAACAGGCGGTGCAGCACGGTGAGGAACACCGCCCGCTCCAAAGCGAACTTGTGCCCACGCGCGCCGGCAAGCGCGCCGATCACCGCTCGGCAGCCGGTTTCCTCCCACAGCCGCTCGAACACCAGCGCCGGCCCGATCCGGCGGACCGCAACCTTGATCGCCGTGTCGTCCGCTGCGGCGCTCACCATCAGGGCCTTGGCGGCAAACCGCGCGCCCGACCGCAACAGCCGCTCCAGTTGCCCGCTCGCCCGCAATTCGTCGACGCGGCCGAGCGTGGCGATCACCTGCTGACGAACCTGGTCGCCTTCGCGCCGGCTTTCGACGATCTGCAGATAGACACGCCCGCTTGAGGTCTTCCTGCGGAAGTACATGGGCCACTCCGTGGTGCGCACAGAGTCCCGCCAGAATCACTTTCATTCAAGTGAAATATCGCCAAAACGTGGCACTACATTTTCGCGCCAAAGCCAATTCACGTCCAACAAAATCAACGAGTTAATACATGTGCGTCAGCGCAAAGTGTTGAAGATGGGTCTCAGTTGCGCGAGAAGTTGCGGAAGATCGAGGCTCTTTTCGCGGGTGCCGGAACGGCCGGCGAGCGCCTCGCGGCGGAAGCAGCACTGGAACGCGTGCGGGAGCGTTTGACTGAACTTGGCCGGCAAGATCCGTCGATTGAGATGCGGTTCTTGATGCCGGATCAATGGTCGCGCCATCTGTTTCTCGCCTTGTGCCGGCGTTATGGCATGAAGCC
>DATIPA010000161.1:0-2665 GCA_035472475.1 Xanthobacteraceae bacterium
GCGTTCAAGCTGTTCACGGCATGGAAAGCGGAGGGTGAATTCCCTCGGTTGGCTGGCGTGCGTTGTCCAAACAGTTCCTGGTCGCATTTCATCGCGGGTCTTGACTTTATCGGTTGACCCGGTCAACCTGGATGGCATGAAAAAGCGACCCCCAAGCCAGGACGACTTCGAGCGCGAGATGCGCTCGCGGCGTGCAAACGCGAATCCGGCTCCGGCTCCGGATCAAGCTCCCCCTCAACCTCAACCCCTCACTCGTGCCGCTCGCGGTGACCGCGACGCGTATATCCGCAGCGGTCAACAGGCGTGGGAGCGCGTCAAGAAGGATGCGACCTACAATGATTGGCTCGCAATCGGCGAGGCGCTTGAAATCGGACGCGCCGACGCTATGGCCGACGCCAAGACCAACAAGCCGGAGGGCGCACGCTACAACAAGCTGTTCGGCGAGTGGCTTGCCAGCTATGGCTTCAACGATATCGACAAGGCCGTCCGCTCCAAGCTGTTCGACATCCTCGCCAACCGGGCCGCGATCGATGCGTGGCGCGCCGATCTGCCGGTCTCTGAGCGCTTGCGCTACAACTCGCCGTCGGCCGTCTGGCGGCGATGGCAAGCCTCCCTCGAAACAAAACCCGCGACCGACTCGGGCAAGTCCGCCCGCGCCAAGGCGCAGTTCGGCGCGCTCAAGGACGCGAAGGCCAAGATCGACTTCACCGCCCACATCGCTGAGCTGGAAGCCGCGCGCAGCGAGGCATCGGATGGCGACATCGTTGAGCGCGCGATGCGGCTTGTCGATGAAATGACCGAGGAACAGCACAAGCAATTTTTCGCGAGGCTCTTTCCGCTTCCGCGCCAGGGCAAGCCTCACCCCCCCGCAAAGAAAGCGGCGGCACATCCCAAGCTCACCTGGACCTCGGGCGTTGGCGGCAACAATGACGACGTGGCGCAGCACGGCAACGGAGAATATCGCGTGCGCACCACCACGCCCCTTGTGATCGGCGGCCCTCAGCCCAACACCACTGCCTGCGCTGAATACATTATCGACCGCATCGGCCGTTTGCCGGCGATACAGAACCTGAGCCCAAACGACCTCGAACGCTGGCTCAAAGAAAACGTGATCGCGCTCGGCGACTTCAAGACCAGGGCGCAGGCGATGAAGCGCTGCGAGCAAGACGCGCAGACGCGCAAGTCGGTGCAGCCGTGACGAACACGGCGGACCTTCTCGGCGGCGCCGAACGCCGCCGCACCCGCGCGCGCGGAACGGTCTTAGTAACGCCCATCGTGGGCCGGCGTCGCCATGGGTGACCGTACCAATGCCGAGCGCCAGCGCCGCTACATCGCGCGGTTGAAGGCGCGTGCCGTCGAGGGCGTTACTAGCGCACCAGACACGGCCGAGGTCGCCGCACTGGCGCAGAAGCTCGCGCAGGCTGAGCAGCAGTTGGCGGCGGCCAAAGCGCGCATCCTCAACCTTGAAGACGAGATCGCCGCGCTGAGGGGCGCGCTCGCCCATGAACGCAAACGGCACGCGGCCAAGCCCAAGGCTGAGAAACCCGCGCCGACACCAGACGAGGCGCGCGACAGGCAAATCAAGGCTCTTAAGACCAGGATGCGGAACATTATGTCCGAGCTGCACGCCGCGAGGGAGTGGCGCAGAGGCGGACTCGACGGCGGCATGAGCTTTCAGACAATGAGTGCTATCGCCAAACCCCTTGCGGCTGACCATCGCAAACGGCTAACAGGTTGTACGAAGCTCGCTCGACCTAATAGCCGAGGCGCTGCTCCAACAGGATGCGGTCGACGTTCATCATCATCCAGTTGTCGAACTCGCCCCATTGCCCGTATTTCGGCCGCAGGTCCGCCTTGACCAACTCGGTGATCTCAGCGAACGCGAACTCGTTTCCCGTTTTCTCCTTTGCTGCGGATACGGCTCGGCTCAGGTCTTCAAGATATTCGTGAATTGCCGTGACCTCTGCTTTCGGTGCCGAAGCCGGTCCGTGGCCGGGCACGATGCGATCGAAGTCGAGGGCTTCGACCTTGCGCAGCGCTTTGATCGTGTCCTGCGGCGACGTATCGGGGAAATTGCGGAATCCGATACGCTGTGGCGTGCAGATATCGACGATGTTGAGCACACGCTCCTTCGGCACGCGCATCACGATCATGCCGGCGCCATGGCTCGGACCGACATAGATCAGTTCGATCGTCTGATCACCGAGGGTGACGACGTGCGTGTCGTCGCTGAAAGTCTCGTCGGCCGGAACGACATCGGGATGTGGCCGCGTCCTCTGGGCTGCCAACGCGTGCTGAATGATCTTTGCGCCCTGATCCTTGAATATTTTCGCGCCCGCAACGTGATCCCAATGGTTGTGACTGTAGATTACGAATTTTACCGGCTGGTCGGTGACCTTCCTGATCTCCCCCATCATGTTCTTGGCAGCCACCGAATTGATCGGGTCAGTGACGATCACGCAAAGCTCGATCAGCTCGCTGAGAACGAGGCGCTGGAGCTGTTGGCTAGGCTCGCCCCGACCGTGACCGAACGGCACCCAGCCGAATGCCGCCAGCTGGTGAACGACCTCGAGGGACTACCGCTCGCGATCCGCGTCTCGGCACGCCTGCTAGAGGCGAAAGCGGGACTGGGTTGGGGCGTGTCGGACTTGCTTGCGAAACTCGC
>DATIPA010000162.1:0-2532 GCA_035472475.1 Xanthobacteraceae bacterium
GCGAGCCCCATGGTGTGCCAGTTGTCGTCGATGACGCAATCGGCGCTGCGCAGAAGGAAAAATCCGGGCTTCGCGGCTGCGCCGGGTTGGGGGATCATGCCGCCGAGCAGCTGCCACTGGGCATTGTCGCAGCCGCTGCAAAAGCTTCCCGCGCCGGAGAGCCGATAGCCGCCGTCCACCGCCACCGCCTGGCCGACCGGCGCATAGGTTCCGGCGGCGAGCGCGGTGCGCTCCTGCCAGACCTCGTCCTGCGCCGCTTTCGGGAAGCAGGCGATGAGCCACTGGTGTGAGGCGAGCAGGGCGTAAACCCAGCCGGTCGAGCCGCATCCGCTCGCAATCGCGGCAACGATCTGCGCGAACACGTCGAAGCCATGCTCGAGCCCGCCGTGGGACCGCGGCTGCATGATGCGGAACAGGTCCGCCTGCCGCATGCGTTCGATCATGTCGTCGCCGACGCGGCGATCGGCTTCGGTCTGCTGCGCGCGCTCGCGCGCAAGCGCGCCGATGCCGCGCGCTCGCGTCAGGAGATCGGACACATCGGGGTTGGCGGCTGAGGGCCTTGCTGCGGCGACTGACATCACAATGGAGCCCGGCTCGAGGCCAACAGGCTAAGCTGTCGCGATCAGCCGATGCAAGTATGGCCGCCTCGAGCCCGCCGGGCAAAAGGCTTGGCTGCCGGCCGAACGCAAAGCCTCAGAATCGGCTCGCGTCCGATTCAGATCGTGGCAACGCAATCGATCTCCACGTCGAACGGACCGTGCCAGGCCGACACGCAGATGAAGCTGCGCGCCGGCGGGCTCGAGGGGAAATACCGCGCGTAGACCGAATTGATCGCCTGGAAATGCGCCGCGTCCGTGCAATACACGGTGCACTTGATGACCTTGTCGAGCGATGAACCTGCCGTGGTCAAGCAGAGCTTCATCTGCTCGAGCACGATCTCGGCCTGGCGTTCGACCGGCAAGCGCTTGATCTCGCCGGTGGTCGGATCGTAGGGCGGGATGTTCGAGACGAAGACGAGATCGCCGCAGCGCACGGCCATGCTGATCGGGACTTTGCGGGCTTCGGCATAGGTGGACAACGGCTCGACGCGAATGGCCTGTCTATTCATGGTGGTCCCTCGTTCCGGTTTGCTCGTGCACGGCTCACGCGTCGCAATGCTGGCAGCAAAGCCGTCGTCTGTCGTTTCCCATTGGTTCGGCGCGCGCCGAACCGTCGTTGCTTGCTGAGGGGGCCGACGGGGCGGTAAAGTCCCCCATGGTCGCGGCTGCAAATCTGGTCGAGGTCGCCGCGCTCGTGGGCGATACCGCGCGCGCGACCATTCTGGCTGCCCTGATGGGCGGCCAGGCGTTGACCGGCAGCGAACTCGCTTATCTCGCCCGCGTCTCGCGTCCGACCGCCAGCGAGCACCTGCTCAAGCTCGTCGAGGCGCGCCTCGTCGCCGTCACCAAGCAGGGGCGCTATCGCTACTATCGCATCGCGTCGCCGTTGGTCGCGCGGATGCTCGAAAGCATCATCGCCGTCGCGGCGATCGAGGTGCCATCGCGCTATCAACCGCGCTCGATTCGCGATGACGCGCTTCGCTTCGCGCGCACCTGCTACGATCACCTGGCCGGCCAGGTCGGCGTCGCCATTGCCGACGCGCTCGTCCTCAACGGACACATCGTCCTTACCGAGGACGGGGGCGAGGTAACGGATGCGGGCGCGCGCTTTCTGACCGAATTCGGTGCGAACCTGCGCGCGCGCGGCAAACGCATCTTCTGCCGGCCCTGTCTCGACTGGAGCGAGCGCCGATATCATGTCGCCGGGCTTGTCGGTGCGGAGATCTGGCGGCGCTGTTTGGATCTGGGTTGGCTCATCCGCGAGCGCGACAGCCGCGCGCTGCGGTTGACCGCGGCCGGGAAAACAGGCCTCTTCGACACGTTCGGCGTGGACCTGTCGCGTGAGGGGCTCGAGCGCTCGAAGCAAATCGACCTCGCGAGCGCGGCCAAGGTGCGGTTGCGAGCCTAGCTCGCGCGAACCATCCCGGAATTTTACCGCGCTCCAAGCTCTTTCGATTCAAGCGTGGCGCTATTGCCGCCGAGGCTTTTTTTCATTGCGGCTTTATCCGATAGTATTGGCGAGCCCGATCGAAGCGTAGCCGACAAACACATGGACCAAAGCGACCGCGCCTGTCCTGACGGTCGGACGTGGGAGGACATTCACATGACCTGGTTCGTTGGCATCCTTGCGCGTGCGCTGCCGCTTGCCGTCGCGATCGCGGCCGTGCCGGCGATGGCGCAGGATTATCCCACGCGGCCGGTCACCATCGTGGTCGGCTATACGCCGGGCGCAACCAGCGATTTGCTCGCGCGCACCGTGGCCGAACGGCTCAACGCCGCTTGGGGCCAATCCGTCATCGTCGACAACAGGTCGGGCGTGGGCGGCAATATCGCCGCCGCCTATGTGGCGCGCGCGCCGGCCGACGGCTACACGCTGATGGTCGGCACCGACGCCATCATGACCAGCAACGTCTTTCTCTACAAAAATACGCCG
>DATIPA010000163.1:0-1776 GCA_035472475.1 Xanthobacteraceae bacterium
GATCGGGCCGATGCCGGGGAGAACGCCGATCAATGTCCCGATCAGCGCGCCGGCAAGCGCGAAGAAAAGATTCGCCGGCGTCAGCGCCACGCCGAATCCGACCGCAAGATTGTGCAGAAGCTCCATCTACCACTCCGGCCACACCGGGATGGTCAGTCCCAGTCCCAGGATGAAGATGCCCCAGGAGAGAGTGATCAGCACCAGCGCCGCGGCGAGCGTCTCGAGCGGGCGTAAGCCGCGCGCCGCGACCGCGCCCACGCCGATCAGCAGCAGGATCGAAACCACGAGCCCGAGCCGCTCGATGCTGAGCCCGAAAATCACCAGGCTTGCGGTGACGAAGATGACCGGCCGCAATGCCGAGACGTCGGCGGACGACAGCGGTCGCGCGTCTTGGGCTTCGCGCAGTCCTTGCACGAGAACGATGGCCCCGAGGCCGAGCAGGAGCCAACACAACAGGCGCGGCACGTAGCCGGTGCCCATACGCAAGGCGGTGCCGATGGGATAATCGCGCGAGAGCCACAGGCCGAGCGCCGCCACGGCGATGAAGAGCAGGCCAGCCAGCACGTTCTTGCGCGCGAGCACGCGCCAGGACGGAACGGGCAAGTTGCTTTCTCCCTCGCCGAGGCTCAACGGCCGCTCCCATCCCCGATCGTCAATTCGGCGCAGACCGTGTGGGCATTGCGCGTGTCGGTTCTATCCACACCCACGGCGCCGGCGCAATGCCCGCGCCTTCGCGTGAGCAAAATCGCGCGCGGCACCAGCGCGAATTTGTCCGCCCGCGGCGAGGGATTTTGCCACCTTCACCGATTCATCGGAATGACCGGCAGCAGCAGATAAGAGTCCTTCTCGCCGCCCGCATAGATCGTGTTCGTCCCGCTGTTGTAGTCGGCATGGTAGTGCATGTAGGCGCTGCTACCGACGCCGTCGCGGGGCTGAACGTCGAGGCGGATGCGGTGGCCTTTTTTGAACACCATCGAGGTTGGCCAAATCTCCACCTCGACTCGCACGATCTCGCCGGGGGTCAGATAAAGTCGGCGCTGGTGGCGATGATAGGGGCGGTGGGGCAGCGACAGCTCCGGATCCAATTCACGATGCGACACACGCAGCCATCCTTTCGCCACCGGCACCGGCGTCCCTTGCTGGCCCGTCTCCAGCACTTCGTTGCCGTCGCCGTCGATGTTGCGGATGGTGAGAAACAGATCCATGTCCTCGGTCGAGCTCGCGACCCAGAGCACCGCGGCGACCGGGCCGGTGACCTCCACGTCCTGCGCGAGCGGCGGCGTCTCGAGCGTGATTCCCATGCCGGGCGGGATGGCGCCGCCCATCACTTGCGACGACGCTGCCGACGTCGAACCCATCGACCCCAGGCTTGAGGCTGGATAGGTCCGCGAGCTGCAGGCTTGCGGATTGGCGGCAACGAGGCGGCCGGTGTTCGCGGGCGCGCTTGGCGCCGGCTGCGACAGATCGAAATAGAACGTGGTCCATTGCGTGCGTGCGAGCGGCCATTCGTGTTCGAAGCGCCACTCCACTTCGTCCCGGCCCTTACGGATCGCGAGCTTCACCGGCGGCTCCGACATGACGCCGTTGTCGATGCCTTTGAGCCAGTAGTCGAAGAAGCGCAGCTGATCGCGCCGTCCATCCTCGGAATAGAACGGATGCACATGCGTGCCGGCGTGGATGCGGAGCTTCTTGTGCGGCGTCGCCGCCCGCATGAAGGCCTCGGTGTTGCCGCGCAGATGCAATCCCATGCCCGACCAATTGCCGACGCTGAACGTC
>DATIPA010000164.1:0-12533 GCA_035472475.1 Xanthobacteraceae bacterium
AGGCGATGTCATGCACGCAGTACCTTGCTGGGAGTCGGCCGGATGGCCATTGCTGGAGGAAGGAAGGCGAACCCGAAACAAGCTAAAGGATCGGCCGGAAAAGTCGAATCCGGCGAGCCGTCGCATTTCAGGGCGCCAGCGGGCGCGCCCGGCGCGAAACGCTTTCCTGCTTTCTGTCGCACCGCAACATGGGAGCGCGTAGATGAGAGCGCATGTCGGCTCTGCATTAAGCGACCGGCGTCAAACTGACGCGCGCTATCAACAGAGACGAACTTGTGATTTATGGATTTAATACAGTGGGAGGACGATCGGGCCAAAGCCGCAATGGCGCAATTGACGCCAGGGGCCCGAAGTCTCTGGGAGGACTCAGCTATGACGATTGCAGCTTCCGCACACGCGCAAACCAGGGAATTCAGCACCACACGGTGGACTCAGCTGGTGTCCGTCATCATCTGCATGGTGATGATCGCCAACCTGCAATACGGCTGGACGCTATTCGTCAATCCGATCGACCAGAAATATCATTGGGGTCGCGCCGCGATTCAGGTCGCGTTCACGATCTTCGTCGCCACCGAAACCTGGCTTGTTCCGCTCGAGGGCTATCTGATCGACAAGTTCGGCCCGCGCATCATGGTGTGCGGCTCGGGTGTGCTGGTCGCGATTGCGTGGGTACTCAACTCAGTCGCCGACTCGCTCGGACTCCTCTATCTCGCCGCCGCCATCGGCGGCATTGGCGCCGGCGTCATCTATGGCGCCTCGGTCGGCAACGCGCTCAAATGGTTCCCGGATCGTCGCGGCTTGGCAGCGGGTCTGACCGCGGCCGGCTTTGGCGCCGGATCGGCGCTCACCGTCATCCCGATCGCCAATATGATTTCGACCAGCGGTTATCAGTCCGCGTTCCTGTGGTTCGGACTGGTACAGGGCATCGTCGTCGTCATCTTCTCGCTGTTCCTGCGCGCGCCGGCCCCCGGCGAAGTTCCGGTGCCGGCCGCGCCGGCCGTGCAGCAGACCCGTCACGATCACTCGCCTGGCGAGGCGCTGCGAACGCCGATTTTCTACGTCATGTATCTGATGTTCGTGTTCGTCGGTGTCGGCGGCCTGATGGCGACCGCGCAGCTCGCGCCGATTGCCAAGGACTTCAAGGTCGACGGGATTCCGGTCTCGCTTCTGGGCTTGACCTTGCCGGCGTTGACATTTGCCCTGTCGATCGATCGGGTGCTCAACGGCATTTGCCGGCCGTTCTTCGGCTGGGTCTCCGATCAGATCGGCCGCGAGAATACGATGTTCATCGCGTTCCTGGCGGAGGGCATCGGCATTTACGCGCTACTGCAGTTTGCGCACGATCCGCTCATGTTCGTTATTTTGTCCGGCGTGGTGTTCTTCGCGTGGGGCGAGATCTACTCGCTGTTTCCGGCGATGTGCACCGACCTCTACGGCCGCAAGTTCGCCACCACGAACTACGGCCTTCTGTACACCGCGAAAGGGACAGCTTCCTTCCTGGTCCCGATCGGCAATGTGATCTACGACGCGAGCGGCAAGAGTTGGACGTACGTGTTCATCGCAGCGGCGGTGCTAAACCTCCTTGCGGCAGTCATGGCGCTCGCGGTTCTCAAACCGATGCGGATCCGGTTCATGGAGCGTCAGCAGAAAGCCTGATCGGATAAGCGGCCGCCGGCTTTCGGAAAGGGACTAGTCTCGGCGTTAGAGCAAGTCCCGCAAAGATAGAACCCGGTTTGCGAAAAGACATGCTTCGACAACGAGTTCGAGCATGTCCCGGGAGAGCCAGCACGGGTCGAGCGGGATGACTTCCGCCCACCCGGCTTGCACAGTGCGACCGGATTCTCTGCGCGCTAGCCCCGACACGGATTCTCTGCGCGCTAGCCCCGACACGGCATTTCGGACCAGACCTAAACCCATTTGCTGGGCTCTGGTATTCTGTATAATAGCGGCCGCCCAAGGATGACCCATGACCACCACTGACACACCGCCCCGTGTCGCACTCGCGCCACTCGCCGACACATCGACATTCGCCGAGCGCGCCTATGTGGCGCTCAAGGACGTCATCCTGTCGCTCAACGTCTATGAGCGCGCGGGCGACGTCCGCCTCGACGAGCGCGCGTTGGCGCAGGATCTCGGAATTTCACGCACTCCTGTGCGCGAGGCGATGGCCCAACTCGAGCGCGAGGGCTTCGTTCGCTCGGTCCCCCGCCGCGGCATCTACGTGGTGCGCAAGACCAAGCAGGAAGTGATCGAACTGATCACCGCCTGGACCGCGCTCGAAGGCATGGCGGCGCGATTGATCACCTTGAAAGCGGCCGATCAAGACATCAGCAAGTTGCGCAAGATGTTTACCACCTTCGAGAACGGACAGCTGCACGCGCAGCTCGACGAATACTCGCAGGTCAACATCGAATTCCACCAGACCATCATCCGCATGAGCGAGAATCGCGTGCTCATCGATCTCGCGGAAAATCTGTTCGCTCACATGCGCATGATCCGCCGCAAGACCATCGGCGAGGATGATCGCGCGTCCCGCTCGATCCGGGATCACATGAACATCATCCAGGCGCTGGAGGCACGCGACACCGAGCGTGCCGAGGCGCTGGTACGCGATCACGCGCTTGGGCTTGCCGAACACGTGGCGCGGCACGCCGACTATCTCGATTAACGCTACAAGATTGTTCAGGGAGGTTCGTCATGGCTGAGGCCGCAGTGAAGGCGAAGGAAACAACGCCCGCTGCCGAAGCGGAGCGGGAGCTGACAGACGGCTTTCACCTCATCATCGATGCGCTCAAGCTCAACGGCGTCAATACGATCTATGGGGTCCCGGGCATCCCGATCACGGACTTTGGCCGGATGGCGCAAGCCGCAGGCATCCGCGTGCTGTCGTTCCGGCACGAGCAGAACGCCGGCTATGCGGCCGCCATCGCCGGCTTCCTGACCAAGAAGCCGGGGATTTGCCTCACGGTGTCGGCGCCCGGCTTCCTGAACGGGCTCACGGCGCTGGCCCATGCCACGACCAACTGCTTCCCGATGATCCTGATGTCGGGCTCGTCCGAGCGCGAGATCGTCGATCTGCAGCAGGGCGACTACGAGGAGATGGATCAGCTCGCGATCGCCAAGCCGCTGTGCAAGGCGGCGTTTCGCGTGCTGCATGCTGCCGACATCGGGATTGGCCTGGCGCGCGCGATCCGCGCCGCCGTCTCAGGCCGTCCAGGCGGCGTCTATCTCGATCTGCCGGCGAAGCTGTTTTCCCAGGTCATGGACGCGGCCGCGGGACAGAAGTCGCTGGTCAAGGTCGTCGACGCGGCGCCGGCCCAGCTTCCCGCGCCGGCCGCCGTCAAGCGCGCGCTCGACGTTCTCAAGATCACCAAGCGCCCGTTGATCATCCTCGGCAAGGGCGCGGCGTATGCGCAGGCTGATGACGCAATCCGCGCCCTGGTCGAGAAGAGCGGCATTCCGTTCCTTCCGATGAGCATGGCCAAGGGCCTGCTGCCCGATACGCATCCGCAATGCGCGGGTGCGGCACGCTCGACGGTGCTGAAAGACTCCGACGTTGTGATGCTGATCGGCGCCCGCCTCAACTGGCTCTTGTCGCACGGCAAGGGCAAGACTTGGGGCGACGCGCCGAAGAAGTTCATCCAGATCGACATCGAGCCCAGGGAAATGGACAGCAACGTCGAGATCGCCGCACCGGTGGTCGGCGACATCGGCTCCTGCGTCGCGGCCCTTCTCGAGGGCATGGGCGGCAACTGGCCGACGGCGCCAGCCGACTGGACCGGCGCGGTCAAGGCGAAGCGCGAAGAGAACGTCGCCAAAATGGCGCCGCGCCTGATGAACAACAACTCGCCGATGGACTATCACGGCGCGCTCGGCGCGCTGCGCACGGTCATCAAAGAGCGGCCGGATGCCGTCCTGGTCAACGAGGGCGCCAATACGCTCGACCTCGCACGCGGCGTTATCGACATGTACAAGCCGCGCAAGCGCCTGGACGTCGGCACCTGGGGTGTCATGGGCATCGGCATGGGCTCTGCCATCGCGGCGGCCATCGAGACCGGCAAGCCGGTGCTCGCGGTCGAAGGCGACAGCGCCTTCGGGTTCTGCGGCATGGAGGTGGAGACGATCTGCCGGTACAACCTGCCGATCTGCGTCGTCATCTTCAACAACAACGGCATCTACCGCGGAACCGACGTCAACGCCGCCGGCGGTTCCGACCCGGCGACGACCGTCTTCGTCAAGGGCGCGCGTTACGACAAGATGATGGAGGCCTTCGGCGGCGTCGGCGTGCAGGCGACGACGCCCGACGAGCTGAAACGCGCCGTCGACACGGCCATGAATTCCGGCAAGCCGACGCTGATCAACGCCGTGATCGATCCGGCTGCCGGCAGCGAGAGCGGCCGCATCGGCAACCTCAACCCGCAAAGCGTGCTGCGCAAGAAATAAGCCGGGTGCGGCCTTACCGGCCGCAGCCGAAGACGAGATTGAATTTGGGAGAAGCACTAATGGCGAAGAAGGCAAAGGCGGCCAAGGCCCGCACCACAACCAAGAAGGCTGCCGCCAGGCGTCCGGGCAAGCGGGTCGTGAAGCTCGAGGTCTCTAAGAAACCGGCAACCAAAGCGGTCAACAACGGCCTGCCGCGTCCGAGCAGCAAGCCTTATGGCGAAGCCGGCAAGGCGCTCGATGGCGTGCGCATCCTCGACTTTACTCACGTGCAATCGGGCCCGACGTGCACGCAGCTTCTCGCCTACATGGGCGCCGACGTCATCAAGGTGGAGCGGCCCGGCGTTGGCGACATTACGCGGGGCCAACTGCGCGACGTCCCCAACGCCGACAGTCTCTATTTCACGATGCTCAACGGCAACAAGCGCTCCATCACCATCGATTCCAAGCATCCCAAGGGCAGGGAAATCCTCAACCGGCTGATCGTCCAGTGCGACGTGCTGGTTGAAAATTTTGCGCCGGGCGCACTCGACCGTATGGGGCTCACCTGGGATCACATCCACAAGCTCAACCCGCGCATGATCGTTGCTTCGGTCAAGGGTTTCGGTCCGGGGCCGTACGAGGACTGCAAGGTCTACGAGAACGTCGCGCAATGCGCGGGCGGCTCGGCATCGACCACGGGCTTCCGCGAGGGCCCGCCGCTGGTAACCGGGGCGCAGATCGGTGATTCAGGCACCGGCCTTCATCTCGCGCTTGGCATCGTGGGGGCGCTCTATCAACGCAATCGCACCGGACGCGGTCAACGCGTGCTCACCGCCATGCAGGACGGCGTGCTCAACCTGTGCCGCGTCAAGCTGCGCGACCAGCAGCGTCTCAAGCATGGGCCACTCAAGGAATACAGCCAGTTCGGCGAAGGCGTCGCGTTCGGCAACGCCGTGCCGCGCGCGGGCAACGACTCGGGCGGCGGCCAGCCGGGCTGGATCCTCAAATGCAAAGGCTGGGAGACCGACCCCGACGCCTACATCTATTTCATCACCCAAGCGCCGGTGTGGGGCACGATCTGCGATCTCATTGGCAAGCCGGAGTGGAAGACCGACCCCGACTACGCGACTCCGCCCGCGCGGCTGCCGCGCCTCAAGCACATCTTCAGCACCGTCGAAGCGTGGACCATGACCAAGACCAAGTTCGAAGTCATGGATCTGTGCAACGCCGTCGACATTCCGGTCGGGCCGATCTTGTCGATGAAGGAAATCGCCGAGGAGCCATCGCTCCGTGCAACCGGCACGGTGGTCGAGGTCGACCATCCCACGCGCGGCAAATATCTGACGGTCGGTAATCCGATCAAGATGTCGGATTCGATTTGCGAGGTGACGCGCGCCCCGCTGCTGGGCGAGCACACCGAGGAGATCCTCGGCAAGGTGCTGGGCTACAACGCGAATGAGATCGCCGACATCAAGGTTTCGGGTGCGATCACCGCTACCGAGAAGTCGCGCGCCGAGGCCGCATGATCGTTCACCACACGCGTTGCAGGGAATAACGAGGAGACCGAGTACTGATGCGTATCGTGGTCCATGGCCAGCAGGCCTTCGGCAAGGCGGTGCTGGAAGCCCTGCTCAAGCGCAGCGAGAACGTGGTTGCGGTCTATGTCGCGCCCGAGAAGCCTGGCCAGAAGGCCGACCCCATGAAGGAAGCAGCGCTTGCGGCCAAGCTGCCGCTCCATCAGCCGGCCTCCTATCGCAAGCCGGAGGTGTGGGAGGAATTCCGCGCGCTCAAGCCGGACCTACAGGTGATGGCGTTTGTCACGCTGTTCGTGCCGGAGGAGTTTCTGAACATTCCGACCCACGGCTCGATTCAATATCATCCTTCCCTGCTGCCCAAGTTTCGTGGGCCAAGCTCGATCAACTGGCCGATCATCAAGGGCGAGACCGAGACTGGTCTCTCGATCTTCTGGCCGGACAACGGCCTCGATACCGGCGCCGTCCTGTTGCAGAAGAAGACCCCGATCGGCCCAGACGACTCGCTCGGCTCGGTTTATTTTGATCGGCTGTTTCCCATGGGCGTGGACGCCATGCTGGAGGCGGTCGACCTGGTGAAGGCCGGCAAGGCGCCGCGCATTGCGCAGGATCACAACAAGGCGACCTACGAAGGCTGGTGTGCCGCCGACAATGCCCACATCGATTGGGCAAAGCCGTGGGGCCAGATCCACGACCTGATCCGCGGCTGCAATCCGGCTCCGGGCGCTTGGACCACCCTCAATGGGGCCAAGCTGCAGGTGTTCGAGTCGAAGCCCCTTCCTGCCCACGATCCCAAGGGCATCGGTGGGAAGATGGGCGAGATTGTTGCTGTTGACGCGGATGGTTTTGTCGTGGCTTGTGCCGATGGCCGCATCAAGGTCCTACGCGTGAAACCTGCCGATGGACCCAAGGCTCCCGCCGGCGAATTCGCGGCCGCCGCCAAGCTCACGGTCGGCACGCGACTGGGTTAACGACCGCCGAGGCATGTCCCGCAAAAAGTGCGAACCGGTTTTGCGACAATGGACATGCTCAAATAAAGTCTGAATTGTTGAACGAAGCCCGCCGAATCGAACTGTCTGAACACGGAACCCGCAATGCCAGCCTCGCAACACACCAGCCCGAAATCCGATATTGAGATCGCCCAGACGGCCGCCAAGCGGCCAATCCTCGACATCGCGCGCGAGAAGCTCGGCATCGCACCGGAAAACCTCGAGCCCTATGGCCACTACAAGGCTAAGGTATCGATGGACTACATCAAGTCGCTCAAGAGCAAACCCAATGGCAAGTTGATTCTGGTCACCGCCATCACGCCGACGCCGGCCGGCGAGGGCAAGACCACGACCACCGTCGGGCTCACCGACGCGCTCAACCACATCGGCAAGAAGGCGATGCTGTGCCTGCGCGAGCCCTCGCTCGGCCCGTCGTTCGGCATGAAGGGAGGCGCCGCCGGCGGCGGCTACGCCCAGGTCGTGCCGATGGAGGAGATCAACCTGCATTTCACCGGCGATTTCCATGCCATCACATCGGCGCACAATCTGCTATCGGCCGTTGTCGACAACCACATCTATTGGGGCAATGAACTCGGCATTGACAGCCGCCGGGTGGCGTGGCGCCGGGTCATGGACATGAACGATCGCGCGCTGCGCGAGATTGTCTGCTCGCTCGGCGGCGTCGCCAATGGCTATCCGCGCGAAGCCGGCTTCGACATCACGGTGGCGTCGGAGGTGATGGCGATCTTCTGCCTGGCGAGCGACCTCGACGACCTCAAGAAGCGGCTCGGCAACGTGATCGTCGCCTATACGCGCGATCGCAAGCCGGTGCGCGGCTCTGACCTCAAGGTGCACGGCGCGATGGCGGTGCTGCTCAAGGACGCGCTGTCACCCAACCTGGTGCAGACGCTCGAGGGAACGCCGGCGTTCATTCACGGCGGGCCGTTCGCCAACATCGCGCACGGCTGCAACTCGGTGTTGGCGACCACGACGGCGTTGAAGCTCGCCGACTACGTGGTGACCGAAGCCGGCTTCGGCGCCGACCTGGGCGGCGAGAAATTCCTCGACATCAAGTGCCGCAAGACCGGGCTGTCACCCGACTGCGCCGTCGTGGTCGCGACCATCCGGGCGTTGAAGATGCACGGCGGGGTGAAAAAAGAGGATCTCAAGGCCGAGAACCTCAAAGCGCTGGAGGCGGGGCTCTCCAATCTGCAGCGTCATGTTGAGAACCTGCAGAAATTCGGCATCGTGCCGGTCATCTCGATCAACCGGTTCTCGGCCGATACCGAGGCCGAAATCGCGCTTGTCAAAGAGGGCGCCAAGAAGCTCGGGGTCGAAGCGCTGATCGCGGACCATTGGGCGATGGGCGGCGCCGGCGCCGCCGACGTGGCGCGCGCCGTGGTCAAAGTCGTCGAGAGCGGCAAGAGCCACCTCAAGCTTCTTTATCCCGACGACCTGCCGCTGGTCGAAAAAATTCGCGTCATCGCGCGCGAAATCTATCGCGCCAAGGACATCGCGATCGACAAGCCGGTGCGCGATCAGCTCGCCTCGTTCGAGCAGATGGGTTACGGCAAGCTCCCGGTCTGCATCGCCAAGACCCAGTACAGCTTCTCCACCAATCCCGACCTCAAGGGTGCGCCGGTCGATCACATCATTCCGGTGCGCGAAGTGCGGCTCTCGGCCGGTGCCGAGTTTGTGGTGGCGATCTGCGGAGAGATCATGACGATGCCCGGCCTGCCCAAGGTGCCGGCGGCCGACGCCATCGACATCAGTCCCGAGGGCAAGATCGTGGGGCTGTTCTGAGTAAAGTAACTATCGCCATGAACGACCAACCCGCGCGCGGGCGACGCAGACCTCCCAAGACACCGAAAGGCCGGCAAGTCGATCCGCGCGCATTCGCCGAGGTGCAGGCTCTCCTCGGTGACCGTTCGCGTCAGCGCGACCTTCTGATCGAGCACCTGCATCTCATTCAGGACCGTTACGGTTATCTTTCCGCCGCGCATCTCGCCGCGCTGGCGCAGGAAATGAAGCTCGCGCTCGCCGAGGTCTACGAGGTCGCGACCTTCTATGCGCATTTCGATGTCGTGAAGGAGGGGCCGCCGCCACCGCCGGTGACCGTGCGGGTGTGCGAGAACCTGTCGTGCGCGATGTTTGGCGCGGAGAAACTTCTGGCCGAGCTTCCCGGAAAGCTGGGTTCGGGCGCTCGCGTGGTGCGCGCCCCTTGCATGGGCGCCTGCGATCACGCGCCCGCGTGCGCGGTCGGCCATGTGCAGGTGATGGCGGCGACGCCGGAGAAGGTTGCGGCAGCAGTTAAATCCGATATGCACGCGCACCCCTGGCGCGGTGCGAAGGATCTGGCGGCCTATCAGGCGGACGGCGGTTATAAACTGCTGCAGGCCTGTCTCGACGGATCGCGCACGCGCGACGACATCATCAAGGCGGTGAGCGACGCCGGGCTGCGCGGCCTGGGCGGCGCCGGGTTTCCGACCGGCCGCAAGTGGACGCTGGTACGCGCCGAGCCCGCGCCGCGGCTGATGGCGGTCAACGGCGACGAGGGTGAAGTCGGCACCTTCAAGGATCGCTACTATCTGGAGCGCGATCCGCACCGGTTCCTCGAAGGCATGTTGATCGCCGCCTGGGTGGTCGAGGCGCGCGAGATCTACTTCTATCTGCGCGACGAATATCCCGAAGTGCGGCTGATGCTGCTCGAGGAGATCGCCAAGATCGAAAAGGCCGGCCTGATGCGCTTTTCCCGCGTGCATCTGCGCCGCGGCGCCGGTTCCTATATCTGCGGTGAAGAGTCCGCGATGATCGAGTCGATCGAGGGCAAGCGCGGATTGCCGCGCCATCGTCCGCCCTATGTGGCGAAGGTCGGCCTGTTCGGGCGCCCGACGCTCGAGCAGAACGTCGAGACGCTCTACTGGGTGCGCGACATCGTGGAGAAAGGCGCGGGCTGGTTCACGTCGCACGGCCGGCATGAGCGCAAAGGGCTGCGCAGCTTTTCGGTCTCGGGGCGCGTCCGCGAGCCCGGGGTGAAGCTCGCCCCCGCCGGCATCACGGTGCGCGAACTGATCGACGAATACTGCGGCGGAATGGCGCCCGGCCACACCTTCAAAGGCTACCTGCCCGGCGGGGCCTCGGGCGGGATCTTGCCGGCCGGCATGGGAGACCTGCCGCTCGATTTCGGTACGCTGGAGAAATACGGCTGCTTTGTCGGTTCACACGCGGTTGTGATTCTGTCGGACAAGGACGATATGAAGGCCGTGGCGTTGAATCTGATGAAGTTTTTCGAGGACGAGAGCTGCGGGCAGTGCACGCCCTGCCGGGTCGGCACCGAGAAGGCCGCAAAACTGATGGCAGGCGGCCCATGGAACGAGGGGTTGCTGAACGAGCTCTCCGATGCGATGCGGGACGCGTCGATTTGCGGCCTCGGCCAGGCGGCCCCCAACCCGCTGACCAGCGTTTTCAAGTATTTTCGTGACGATTTGGCACAGCCTTTGCGACTATGGTGACGGGATGAGCAAGGCCAACGGACAAAGGGCAACGGTCAAGTTCCTGCTTGACGACCGAGAGGTTGAGGCGCGGCCGGACGAGACCATTTTCCAGGTCGCGGCGCGCCAGGGCATCGAGCTGCCGCACCTCTGCTACGCGCCCACGCCGGGTTATCGGCCCGACGGCAATTGCCGCGTCTGCATGGTCGAGATCGAAGGCGAGCGCGTGCTCGCGGCGAGCTGCATCCGCACCCCGACGCCGGGGATGAAGGTCAAGACCCAGACCGATCGCGCCAAAACCGCGCGCCGGATGGTCGTCGAGCTCTTGGTGGCCGATCAGCCTGCGCGCGCCAAGACGCATGATCCGGGCTCCGAGTTCTGGACGATGGCGGAGCGCACGCACGTCGACGTGAGCCGCTTTCCGCGCGCGGGGCGGCCGCAGCCCGACCGCAGCCATCCCGCCATGGCGGTCAATCTCGATGCCTGCATCCACTGCAACCTGTGCGTCCGCGCATGCCGCGAGGTGCAGGTCAACGACGTCATCGGCATGGCCGGCCGCGGCCATCACGAAAAGATCGTGTTCGATTTCGACGATCCGATGGGACACTCGACCTGCGTGGCGTGCGGCGAATGCGTGCAGGCGTGCCCGACCGGCGCGTTGATGCCGGCGACGCTGGTCGATGCCAACAACGTCTTCACCGGCCCGGCCGACCGCACTGTCGACAGCGTCTGTCCCTATTGCGGGGTCGGCTGCCTGCTCACCTATCACGTCAAGGACGACAAGCTTGCCTTCGTCACCGGACGCGACGGTCCCGCCAACGAGAACCGGCTGTGCGTGAAGGGCCGCTTCGGCTTCGACTACGTGCATCACAAGCAGCGGCTCCTGCATCCGCTGATGCGCAAGGACGGGGTACCCAAGCACGCCGACGATCTCGTCGATCCAAACAATCCATGGACGCATTTTCGGCAAGCCACCTGGGAGGAGGCGCTCGATCGCGCCGCTCAGGGACTCAAGGAGATTCGTGATACCCACGGCCCCAAGGCGTTGGCCGGGTTCGGTTCGGCCAAAGGCTCAAACGAAGAGGCGTATCTGTTCCAGAAGCTGGTGCGCGCCGGGTTCGGCACCAACAATGTCGATCACTGCACGCGGCTCTGCCACGCGTCCTCGGTCGCCGCGTTGATGGAGGGCGTCGGCTCGGCCGCGGTGACCGCGACCTTCAACGAGTGCAAGAACTCAGAGGTCATCATCGTCATCGGCGCCAACCCGACCGAGAATCATCCCGTGGCCGCAACCTTCTTCAAGCAGGCGGCCAAGCGCGGCGCGACCCTGGTGGTTATGGATCCGCGCGGCCAGGCGCTCAAGCGCCACGCCACCCACATGCTGCAGTTCAGGAACGGCACCGACGTGGCGATGCTCAACGCCATGCTCAACGTGATCGTGACCGAGAAGGCCTACGATCAACAATACGTGCAGACGTACACCGAGGGGTTCGCGGCGCTGGCGGAGAACGTCAAGGACTTCACGCCGGAAGAAATGGCGCCGATCTGCGGCGTCGAAGCGGACGTGTTGCGCACCGTCGCGCGCAAGTACGCGCGCGCCAAATCGGCGATCATCTTCTGGGGCATGGGCGTTTCCCAGCACACCCACGGCACCGACAACGCGCGTTGCCTGATCGCGCTTGCGCTGATCACCGGCCAGGTCGGCCGTCCCGGCACCGGCCTGCATCCGCTGCGTGGCCAGAACAACGTGCAAGGCGCCTCCGACGCCGGCCTGATCCCGATGTTCTTTCCCGACTACAAGTCGGTCGAGGACCCCGACATCCGCGGCAAGTACGAGCAGGCCTGGGGCACGACGCTCGATCCGAAGAAGGGCCTGACCGTGGTCGAGATCATGAAGGCGGTCCATGCGGGCACGATCAAGGGCATGTACGTTCTGGGCGAGAACCCCGCCATGTCCGACCCCGACCTCAACCACGCGCGCGAAGCGCTCGCGGCGCTCGAGCACCTCGTCGTGCAGGACATCTTCCTCACCGCGACCGCCGCTTATGCCGACGTGATCCTGCCGGCTTCGGCTTGGCCGGAGACGGACGGCACCGTCA
>DATIPA010000165.1:0-13742 GCA_035472475.1 Xanthobacteraceae bacterium
GGCACTTTTTTCCGCGGACGAAATGAAAATCCGGCGGGCGGCGCGGGTTGCCGAAGCCGCCGTCGCGGGCCGCGGTCTTGCGGTCGTGGCAAGCCTTGGTCATCGCCTGCAGATTGTCCCAGGCGAACAACAACGCGAGGTCGCCATTGTGCGGGATGCGGTGATCGACAACGGCCGCGGCGTAACCACAGCCGGCGCCGCCGTTGTCATCGCACTGGCAGAGCGGGTGCGCGGCGAGGAAAGCGCGGCGCAGTTTCTGCCAGCGTCGACCATAAATCCGGGACGGCGAGACGCGTGCGGCATCGTAGGCGGCGCGGCGCTCGGCCGAAGTCTGCACGCCGATCGGGCGGTGAACGGGGGGATGTGCGGGCATTGGAGGAACGGGGTGGGAGTCTCGACGGGGGAAACATCGCCGAGGCTCCCGAGGGGTGGCGAGAACTTTCACCACTTAACGAACCCGCTAGGCTCAATCGGGAATTCGAGTCAAGCGAATTTTTAGTGTCGTTCTAAAGAAGAGCGAGCGCTTTGATCGCGGTCACCGTCCAGGCGCGGGCGGTTTTCGGGTCGACCCCGAGGCGGCGGCCGAGAAAAGCCCAGCTCCAATCGCGGGCAATACAAGCCTCGAGCAAGGCACAGGCGAAGGGACCGAGCGCATTGGCGATATGGCGCAATCGCGCCAGCGCATCGAGCCGGATCCCGATGGTTTCGCCTCGGCTGGAGGATGCCCCTGCGGCGACTGACAGCCACACCGGAGCCCGCCAGGCGGACCTTGCGGCGGTTTCCAAGTCCTCGCGGAAGGCGACGGCGGCGTGCCATTGGCGCAGAGTGATCGCGCCATCGGCCAGTAGATGATCGAGCCGGGTCTGCACCCGCCAGGCCTGGCGAAAGCTGAAACCGTCGACACTCGGCGCTTCGACGTCATGATGCTGGCGATAGTGCGCGCTGGGCTGCGTCATTTCACGTGAAACGCCGTAGCGGGATCTGCCAGCGAGCGAGTTGGGCGAGCACCTCGTCGACGCTGGTGCAGATGGCGATCGCCTCGACCGCACCGGTTTCGAGCAACCTGGGGAAGACGTCTTCCTGCCCTTCGTAAACCCTCGGCGATCCGCGGCGCGTCCGGCCGACGCGGGTTTTCGAAAGTTGCCCGCCTCTAGCCTTAATTTCGATTGCGTATAGGCCGCCATACAGGACGAAAATGTCGGGCAGACCGCGCTTAAGGCCGATGCGCGCGAGGCGCGCCATTTGCGCGGGCATCAGCTGGATGTGCCCGATCGGCATCGCGAACCAGAAAGCCGGCGGCAATAATAGGCGATCCAACACCCGCGCACAGCTCTCGTGTATGTCGGCCTCGAGCGGCTCGGGCGCGGTCAGCCGGAATTTACCGGGCGGGAGCGACCTCGACCAATGTGCGGCGGCGCTCATTCAGCGGCAAGCTCCAAGAACATCCCGGCATCGTCGCGCAGCCGCCGTTCGCTCATCGCAGCGTAAGCCAGCGTCAGCTCGATCCCAATGCAGTGGCGGCCGAGCTGGTCGGCGACCAGCGCTGTGGTTCCGCTGCCGAGGAAGGGGTCGAGGACAGTTGCGGGGATCGGCGGCGCCATTTTGGACCAATCATCGCTCCTCGAATAGCAGGAGCAGGAGGCACGCCAGCCGATGGTCTGCGTGCTCGTCACCCAGCGATCAGCCATTCTCATGCCCTGACCATCTTCGGCGCGGGTTGCGTGGGTTCCTGGAATTTTTTGGTAATCGACTGGTCGCCCGCTCGTTTCGACCACTCTACACCACGGCGCCCCACACTTCGGGCACACACCCTTGGCGCTGGTGCCGGCGAGGATAGCGCGGCGCGGGATCTCGGAGACGAAGGTGGCGAAGTGCGCCTCAGGGAAGGGCTCGGGGCCGAGGTGCCAGACGTTGCGCATTGACACTTTTGGCCGGGTTACGCCTTTGTCTGAATTGGTCGCCCCGCCCGAGCAGATATTAGCTTGTCGAATGCGATCGTTCCCACCGGCATATGTCGCTCTATTTTCGCCGTATTCCGCCTCTTCCTTCACCGCCTCGGCATCGTAGAAATACCGGGCGGATTTCGTCAGCAGAAACACCTTCTCGTGGGCGCAGGTCGGCCGGTCTGTGCAGCTCTCTGGCATCGGCGCCTTTTTGGCCCAGACGATCTCGCTGCGCAGCCACCAGCCATCGGCGCGCAGGGCGAGCGCCAGCTGCGCGGGGATCATTAGCAGGTCTTTGGGTTTGGCTGTTCCCCCGACTGTCCGGATCACCGTCGGAGCATTCCGATTGCTCCAACCAGCCGGGGCATTCGGGAGATCCCTATCGCGGGGCTTAGCCTGGCCAGCGCCCGACGCTGTGGCATAGCTATCCCCGATGTTGAGCCAGAGCGTGCCGTCCTTGCGCAGCACGCGCTTCACTTCGGCGAAAACCTCGACCATGTGCGCGAGGTAGAGCTCGACGGTCGGCTCCAGCCCGAGGTCGCCGCGCCAGGCGCCGCAGCGGCAGAATCCACCTTGCGATGCTAACCTGGCGGTGTCCTTTAATTCTACATCTGGCAAGCCGCCCGTTTTCCACTCTGCGGAACGCCAGTTGTGATCGCCAAGCACAATGCGATTTGGCTCCCATACATGCTCGCATGCCGGATCACCGCCCCACACCTGCGGCTCGGTGCCGTAGCTGCGCAGCCCGTAGTATGGCGGCGAGGTCACGACCATGTGAACGCTTTCATCCTCAATCTGCGCCAGCCCGTCGAGCACATGCGCATGGATGATCCGAACGCTCATGCGGTCCCGGCGGGCTCGCCCTCGAGGTGAGCACGGGCCTCGGCGAAGGCGTCGTCGACGGTCTTGCGCTTGCGGGTGCGGCGCGGCGGATGCACGGTCTGGTCGGCGAACGGGCGCGGCTTGGTCATGGTCTCGGCTGGCGGTTCCATCGCCTTGCCGAGTTCCGTATCGGCGTAGAGCCCGAGCGCGCGGCGGTATTGGTCGCGCAGATCGTATTGATCCTGCCGGATCACCGGGTCGAGCGCCTTCTCACGGACCATCTGGCGCACGGTCTCCGGGTGCATGCCGGCTTCGCGGATTTCGTCGTAAACGCCGCGGATCGTGTCGTTGACCTCCTTGCGCTCGTCGTAGTGCATCTCCAGCCGGCTGACGAAGCGACCGAGCGCGTCGCGGTTGACGGTCCCCGCTGCCATTCTCAAGCCTCCGCTGTCCCGCCGGCTTTGCGCCGGCGCCACCCGACCAGGCCCAGCCCCGCCAGCGCCGCACCGAGGATCGCCAGCGAGCCCGGCTCGGGCACCGGGGTCCCGACCGAGGTGACCGAGAACGTGACGTCGACGATCGGCGTCGGCCCCGGACCCTGAGTGGTCAGGATGTATTGACCGGGCGTCGGATCGAAGCCGGTCAAGGTCAGCGTGCCGGCGCCGGTGACCGTCAGACTGTCCAGCGTCGGCCCGACGACGAAATTGAAGAGCGGAAGCCCCGCTGTCATCAGCGCCGTCGAGATCAGCCCCTCGGTCGCCGTGTAGAGCTGAAAATCGACCATGCTGCTGGTGAAGTTGGTCATCGTCGCACAGCCGCTGCAATTCGTGAGCCCGGCGGTGATGAACGATCCGGTCTCGCCGCCGATGTTGGCGGGATTGGTGAAGGTCACCGAGGTCGCGGTGAAGGCGTCCGACCCGTCGAGCGACAGCTCGCTGCCGGCGGCGATCATCACCGCCGAGGCCGGCGAACCCCAAAATAGCGCTGCGGCCGCTAATGTCGCTGCCAATAGAACCTTACTGCTCATCTTTGTCTCCTCGTTAACTGTTTAGTGGTTACGGGACGTTGCGTTGCGGAGCGGTGGAGCGCGGGGCGATGCGGTGCGAAGCGTGGCGACGCGGGGCGACGAGGCGCGAAGTGGTGCGGAGCGTTGCGTTGCGGCGCGCGGAGCCGCGAGGCGCGGAGCCGTGTCGCGACGTGGCGCGTCGCGCTGCACTGCGGCGAGGCGAATAAGGCGTTGCGGTGCGTTGTGCAGAGCTGCGATGTGCGGAGGAGCGTGGCGCAGAGGCGCGGAGCGTAGCGATGTGCTGCGGTGCACTGCGGAGCGAGGCGATGCGGCGACAAATTCTTAGGCATTCTTGGACCGTCGCGGGCTTAGCGTAATCATCCATTCGACGGCACTGAAGGTCGGCAAATCATTCGACGTGCCACGGGCCACCTTTTCGATGCGGCGCTGGGTGGCTTTGCCCAATGCATCGCGCGCGAGCTCGCGAATAATTGAATCGGTCGCGAATTTGGCCTGCTGCCCGATATCCAATAACTCGATCTCGACGACGTCGGCCTGCTTGGCGCCACTGCGCAGCTTGTTCCGGGCACCGAGCAGATACCACGTCGTTTGGCGGGCGGCGATCTCGGGATCATTCAGTCGGAAAATCCCAATTCTCGGCTGCACGCAGCCCCACACGGCATTGAAATCGCGTTCGAGGATTTTGCGAGCGCCGATCAAAGCATGCGTTCGGCTGGTGATCGGCGCGCTGACCGCCTTGGAAAGCTCTTTGTAGGCAATGCGGGTACCTTTCTCAAATTCAGCGAGGTACCGGATTAGTGAACTGGTGAGCTCAGAGCGTTGGAAAAGAGCCATTGTGAGATCCTTTCTATTTTTTAGCGTTGCGTTGCGGCGAGATGCGGCGAGATGAGACGCGGGGCGCTGCGTTGCGGCGTGGAGCGCTGTGATGCGAGGCGGTACGATGCGAAGCGCGGCGGAGAGCTGAGGGGCGACGCGAGGCGAAGCGGTGGGGTGAGCGGCGTTGCGTTGCGTTGCGGTGCAGCGAGCAGCGTAGCGCGGCGGGGCGTAGCGGAGTGGAGCGCTGCGGAGCGAAGCGGCGGCGGGACGCGGTGCGATGCGAAGCGGAGTGCTGCGGCGTGAGGTGGTGCGTTGCGGGGCGGTGCGCCGTGCCGAGCCGCGATGTAGTGCGGGGCGATGAGCTGCGGAGCGAAGCGGTCATAGTTTGAGATCGTCCCATTCGAACTTGGTTGCGCGGAACCGGCCGTTCTTGCCACCGTTTTCGGGGCGGTAGCGGCCGATCCCGACAATCATGCCGGCCGACTTCACATGAAGCTCGAAGACGTCTTGCGTGATGATGTCGTCGACGATCGTGAATTCGGCTATACCCGACCACTTTGGGAATTCCGGAAAGCGTCGTTTTACTCGGGTGCCCGAACCGCGCTGACCATTTGCATTGGCATTGATCGCCACCATGCCAGCATCTTTTTTCGTCAAAGCCTTGCCATTGGCGATCGGCACGTCCTCATTGCAGAAGAACCCGGATGCGAAGAAACTCTTGTAAGTCGCGCCGCGCCGGTTCGGTACTTTGACGCCAAGCTTATAGGCTGCGGTGTCGATGCATTGTTTAAACGCCATCGAGGGAATACAAACTTGGCCAGCAGTGTTTGTCGTGCAATGCTCACGCCAGGTCCGCATATCATAATCGTCGGGAATTTCTCGATCGAGTTTATCCGTCCCGTGTTGCGCGGATTGACTGTAGGGTGATCCGGGAATGCTTTCGAGATGAACTTTACATAGACGCATTGTTTACTCTCCTCTGGTTGCGTTGCGTTGCGGAGTGACGCGGGGCGAAGCGCGGCGCGGCGTTGCGTGGCGCCGAGGTGTGCTGCGGGGCGATGCGGAGCGTTGAAGTGCGGCGCGGTGCGGAGCGAAGAAGCGCGGAGTGACGTGGGGCGGCGCGAAGCGTTGCGGGGAGCAGAGCAGCGGGGCGAGGTGTGGCGTTGCGAAGAGTGGCGGAGCGGAGCGACGCGCGGCGGAGAGCAGCGAAGCGGCGCGTGGCGAAAAGGGAATTGTCATGCGGCGGCCTGCCAGGTGTTCTCGCGAATGTCGTCCCAGCGGGCGGCACGCATGCGGCGGTCGACGGCGTCGAAGATCTCCTGCGGCGGCAGGCAGGTCTTGCCGTCGATCAGAGCGAAATACCAGGCGTCTTCGCCGGGTCGGCCGCAGGCGGTCAGGTAGCGGCAATGCTTCCAGGCGAGCTGCGCCTTGATCTGGGCTTGCAGCGCCCGGCCTTTGGGCTTTGGCGGTGATCGGCCGGTGAGACGGTGGGCAATCGGCCGGACGAGGTCACCAAGGGGAGCAAAGCGACCCCCTTCAGGATCTCTAATTTCAATTTTAACCTGTTCTTCCTCTTCGCTCACGTCGGTAAGGGGGGTAAGGGAGGATTCAAGGGAAAGGGGATCCTGAGAGGAAGAGCTCTGCTCTTCCTGAGTCTGGGGGGGCGTTTTTTCGGACTCGGTTTCGGGCAATTCCAACTGCTTAGGCGATTTGTTGGAACGATTTAACTTTCGTTTCGCTTTCGACTGACTTCCGCGTGACCGCCGCGCTTCGTCTTCACGCACCATGCGCCGACAGAACATCGTCCCGTCTTCGGTGCGGCTGAACACCTTGTTGGCTTCGAGTTCGGTGAGCCATCGCTTGATGTCGCGTTTACGATCGCTGAGAAGGAGCGAGAGGTCGTCGACCGTGCAGGGCTTGTTGCCGACGACGATGTGCCCGCGCGGTGTCGCGGCGGCGGCGATCGCCAGCAGCTGCATCCAGAAACCTTGCGCCGCGCGGCTGCATTTCTTCAGCGCGAGGTCGCCGGTCCAATCATTCCAATACCAGACCGAAGAAGCATTCGAGGCCATGGCCCCCCCCCCACGGCTTAGAGTGCGGTTGCGTGCGCCTTCTCGGTCCTCGCGAAACTCCGTCGATTGGTGTGCATGACTGTTCCCCCTTTCCGTTCACGAAGATTTCACGTCGATTTCACACACTTTCTCCGTATAGTAAAAGTGTCGTTGATTTTTGCGACACCGCGGCAGGGTTGCATTGCGCCTGAAAATTGCGCATACATTTTGCGTAAACGGCGTTCGGATCGTTGGGGCGAGCGCCAGCTCATGGGATGGGCGGTAGCGATTGAGATTTAGGTCGGGTTCGACCACGGGTGTGGGCCGTGGTGCGGCCGCGTGTCTTGGCCACATTGAGATCGCGGAAGCGGATCAGCATCTCGGCGGTGAGGATTTCACCGCGCGCCGTCGTCACCTCGATCAGCCGCGACCAATGCGCCGAACCAATCGAATCGCGATTGTACATCGCCATCGCGGTCATATAGGGCAGCCCCATCACCCGGCTGAATTGCTTAGGCGTCCATAGAGCGAGAACGTCGGTGAAAGAGCGCAGCACCCCGCCACTATACGAAGCGCGTAACCATATGCAATCGGAAAAGCGCCTAGCGCGTACTGCGAGCGATTACCTTGATTTCCCGCCTCAGGGAAACACCATGGTCGATCTCGCACGTGCAGCGCGTTTACGCCAGGCGCGCGTCGCCGCCGGATACTCTCGCGCGGTCGATGCGGCCCGCGCCTTTGGCTGGAACGAGTCGACTTATTTTAGCGGCGAGAACGGGCACCGTGGATTGACGCGCGATGCGCTCGCTCGTTATGCAACCGCTTTTCGTGTCCGCATAGATTGGCTAGCATATGGTCAAGGGCCGATGCGAGTCGGTCTGAGAATGATACGAATCGAGGGGCTAGTGGGCAACCTCGGAGCTATTGAACAACAGGAGATCGGCCTAGAGGAACGAGGCGAAATCGATCTGCCGGAGGGGATCAACCCCGATGAATTCGCCGCGTTTCGCGTGGCCGACAACAGCAACCCTGCACACCTGCCAGGGGATGTCGCCCTTGTGCCGCGGCACCATGGACCCCCCGAGGACTACATCGGTTGGCGCTGCCTGGTCAGCGTGAAAGACGGACGTCGCCTAATCGGGACGTTGCTGCGCGGGAGCCGCGCCGGGTTGTTCGTGCTGTTCACCGCAGGCTCTCCCTCGCTGCCTTTGCTCGATATCGAAATCCTCGACGCAGCGCCGGTCATCTGGGTCAAGCTCGGCGGCGTCTAAAAAAAAACATACTATACAAAATGCGTGTTGCTAGATTTCCGTTCGCGCGCCTACTATACGCTCGGCGTAGGCTTGCGAGGGGGAGGAAGGCATATGCAGCACGCTTGCCATTGGCCCGGCTGCGAGGTCGAAACCCCGCCTAGCCTGTTTATGTGCCGGCCGCACTGGCATGCGCTGCCGCGGGCGCTGCGGCGCGCGGTTTGGGACGCCTACCGCAAGGGCCAGGAACGCGACAAGGACCCGTCGCGCGAATATGTCGCCGCCGCCCGCGCGGCGCTCGATTGGGCGCTCGGTGCGGTGCTCACCGGTGCAGGGCCGGCCATGAGCCAACGAACCGTGATCGTCGGAACCGGGCACAAGGGCGCGCAAGCGCTCCGCACGCTGGCCCGCCTGCGGCCGGGCGATGTGCTGCGCCTGGTGCGCGAGCCCGCCAACGCATTCGACCGCGATGCCGTCGCCGTCTATGCCGGCCCGCAGCATCTCGGCTATGTGCCGCGCCAGCACAATGCCGGTCTCGCCCGTACCCTCGACGACGATCCCGCGAGCCTGGTGGCGGTGCTGACCGCCGAAGCGATCGTCAGCGACGGCAAGGTCCGCTTCGCGCCCAAGATCGAGATCCGCGACCGGCTCGACGATCTGCTGACCCGGAGCGCCGATGCCTGAGGACTGCTGGTGCTGGCTCTTGGTCGCCGCGGTCGACATCGTCGCCGCAGGTCTCTTCGTGAAGTTCTGGAGGATGGCCCGCGAATGAGGCTATCGATCTTCTACTGGACCCTGCTCGCTGTCGCCGCCGCGGCTACCGTTTGGGACCGCTGGCCGCAGACCCGCCGCGGCCGGTACGAGGAGCCGCCGCCCGCGTGGCGGCCGATTGGCGCCCCGCTTCTCGTCTACCTGCTGCTGCTCATCCTCGGCCTCACGGTCTTCAACCGATGACCGGATTCGATGGCTAAACAAAGGAGAAAACATGGCTGAAGCACCACCACCCGTAGCACGCACATCACTCGGACTTCGCAATGCTTTGTTCGATGAAATCGACAGTCTTCGCCGTGGCGAAACCGAAGCGAAACGAGCACATGCAGTCGCGCGCATCGCTACGGAAATCATTAACACGGTCAAAATGGAGATGGAGGTCGCCGACTACATGCAACTAAAAAAACAGCAAAGCACTCGCCGGCAAATCGCGCCCATTGATTTCACCTCGGACATCATGCCGGAAGCGGAAGCGGCCGAATAGCATGCTCGATTGGTCCAAGGTCAGGTTTGCCGATTGCCGCCTCTGCAGCGCGATGCTCGACGAGCGCGACCTTGCCCGGCCATTAGACGGGCGCTTCGACCTATGCGCCAAATGTCAAGAAAAGTGTCGCCTTTGGCATTACCGGCGGGCTGGTTGGGACTCCGTAAGCGTCGTGGCGGATAACGATCGTCGCCGCAAACTCGGAGCGCTAACGGTAGCTCAGGCAAACGAGGCATGGCGACAGAACCGAGCGTTCGCTGACCTCCGCGACCCTCAGTATCCATTCAAGGTCGGTGATCACATCGCGGTGTGCAAGCGGCCAGAGTTCTGGCGAGTGCTCGAATCGATCGACGTTACCGATTGGATACGGCTGCAATTAGAAAAGATCGCGGCCAAGCGGCGGCACGGTGTCACCTCCCCTCCGCCCAAAACTGCCGATGCCTCGTAAGCCCGCACTTCCCGTCCTCGCGCGCCGCGGCACCTCGCCTAACGAGCCGGAATGCGGCTGGTGGCTGGTCCGGTGGCGCCGCGACTCGGCCGAGACGCCGGCGCGGATCTGGCGCTCTTCGCATGAGCCGGGAAACCCCGAGAATGAATTGTCGACCGGTCCGGTCTGGATGGCCGAGATCGGCGGCGAGAATGTCGACCCGCTGACCGTCTGGGCGGGCCTGCGCAAGCGGCCCATTTCCAAGGCCGAATTTGATTTTCGCCTCGCCGATCAGGCGTGGTTGCAGCGCGCGCGCCCGGAGGATCCCAAGGTGTCGCCGCGCCGCCCGGTCGACCTGGCGACGATGGCACCACCCTTCGCAAAGGCCGCTCGATGAATGATCTGACGCAAGGCGATCTGATCCACGACCCCAGCACCAACCTGCCGCCGCTCGGCGAGCTGCTGACCGAAGAGACGGCCGGGCTGAAGACGCGCGCCGACGAGCTCGTCCTCGATGCCCGCGAGCATGCCGTCGTCGCCACCGAGGACGACGCGGAGCGAGCGACGCTGCTGCTGGCGATGATGCGCGGGCATTATGACGTCATCGACGCGGCCCGCCAGGACCGCAAGGCGCCTTACCTAGAAAACGGGCGGATCGTCGACGCACACTATGCCGACCTGCAGTTGCCGCTCGTCGGGCCATCGCCGAAACAGCGGCTCACCGGGGCATATGGCGAATTGCACGCGCGGCTCGACGGCTTTCGCAAGCGCAAGGAAGCCGAGGCGGCGGCCGAGCGGGCGCGGCTAGAGGCCGAGGCGCGTCGTCAGCGCGAAGCGGCCGAAGTCGCCGAGCGGGCCCGCCGCGAGGCCGAAGAGGCGCAGCGCCGCGCCGTCGACACCGCTGCGCGCGAACGGGCAAGGCGCGAGAAAATCGAAGCCGAACTCGCCGCGCGCAAGGCGGCCGACGCCGCGGTCGACCTCGAGGCCCGCGCGCTGAACGCCGAGGCCTCGCAAACGATTTACAGCGGCTATGGTCCCCGAGCGACCAGACGGATGATCCGATCTGTCGAGATCATCGACCTCAGTCTGGCGCTGAAACATTGTCTTCGAATTGATCAACATCGAATTCGCGAAGTAATTCAAGATATTTACAATAAACAGCTAAGAGCCGGCGTTCGAGAACTTCCCGGCGCTAAAATCATTGAGGATTCGGTTACTACGGTAAGGCGATGATTTCCGTCGCATCGCAGCTCGCCGCCTCGCACCGCATCGCACCGCGCCACCCCGCCGCACATTGCCTCGCTGCGCTGCTCTCCGCACCGCTTCGCAGCGCCACGCTTCGCAACGCAACGCGCCTACGCACATGAAACCAAACCCATGGAGGGACCCACCGATGCCTGACAGTCGCGAAGAGCAGATCGAGCGCAAGATCGATCGCGAGATCGCCGGTGCGGTCGCCTTGGCGAGCCACCCGAGCGGGGCGGTGACAATCGCGCCGCGGAACATGACCGAGTTGATGGAATTCGCCAAATTGATGGCGATCAGCGGCGTCTGTGTGCGACCACAGTTCCGCGGCAATCCCGGCGCTTGTTTGTCGATCGCGATGCAGGCCTTCGCCTGGGCGGCCGACCCGTTCGCCGTCTGCAACAAAGCCTATGTCGTGAAGAACCGGGCAGGTGAAGAGACAATCGCGTTTGAGGCGCAGTTGATCCATGCGATCGTCAACACCCGCGCGCCGCTGAAGCGCCGGCTGCAGCCGACTTACAAAGGCGAAAACGGCAAGCCCGACACCAGCACCCGCTCTTGCTTGATCCAGGGCTGGTTGATCGGCGAGGATGACGTGTTCGAATACGAATCGCCGATGATCAAAGACATCGGCGTCAAGAATTCTCCACTGTGGATTGCTGACCCGGACCAGCAGCTACACTATTACAGCACCAGGGCTTGGGCGCGGCGGCACGTGCCCGAGATCCTGCTCGGCATCTACACCCCCGAGGAGGCGCGCGGCGAGATCATCGACGTCGAGGCGACGGAGATCGGCGAGCGGCCGCGCCGCGAGGACTTCGCCGAGCCCGAGCCCGCCACAAACGAAGCGGTAAAAAGTTACACGCCCGAGGCGGAAGACGAGCCCGAGGTCACGGCGGACCCGTTCGTCGTCATCGGTGCGCACGGCGACGAGCAGCAATTCGACACCGCCGAGGCAGCGGCCGAGGCCTTTGAAGCGGCGATCGAAGAGGCCGCGAACGCGCGCGCCGATCTTGGAGTCGCGGCATGCTGGGAGAACAACGCCGCGCTGATCTTCGATCTGCGCGAGCGGGGCTATGACGATCTCGCCGACGGTCTCGGGCGCTTCTATAGCGAGCAGCTCGCCGCCGCGGACAGCAAGCCGGCTGCTCCTAGCGAGCCCACGGCGCAGCGCGGGCGCCGCCCAGCGAGCAAGTCGGCGGCAGCAGCTACAACGGCAGCCCCCGAGAAGACGGCCCCTGCCGAGCCCCCGGAGAGCCCGAAGATCGAGGTTATCAAGCCGATCCGGCTGTCCCAGGATCGCGGCTGGGATTGGCCCGCCTTCGCCGAGGCGATGATCGCCGCCGGACGGCGCCTGCCACCGGCACGTCTCTCCGAGTTCCGCGGCGTGCAGGCCTCGATGTTCGACGTCTTGCGGCAAAGCAACAAAGCCGAATGGGCGCGTGTCAACCAGGCGCTCGCAGATCATGAGCGCGAGGGAACCGCGGCATGATGAAAGCGCTGTTGACCAAACCGGACGGTCGCACCGTGCTGATGATCGGCCTGAGTTTTCGCAACCTCGACCATTTCCGTGCCGAACCACTCGATACGTTCATCACGATCGACGGCAGCGATACCGGCGGGTTGCCGATCGACGTCGTCATCTTCTCCGGTCGCACTGAAGAGGAACTCGCCGAGGCCTTCGCCGACCGGATCGGACCTGACACCAAGCTCCATATCGATCCGCGGCTGAGATCATGACCGGAATGTGGGTGATCTGGTGATGGATCTGCTCGTCGAGGGCGAGGCACTGATGTCTGACCAAAAGCTGTTCCGCCGCGCCGCGCGCTTCGAGCGCGAGCTGCGCGCCGAGGGCGTCGACGCGCGGCTGATCCCCGGTCTGCTCGGCGCCGCCTTCATGGCCGCACTGACCAATCTGCCGCCGCACCAGCGCCTCGAGGTCGTGCATGCGCACATCATCGCGCTGCGCACGATCTACAACGACGTCCTCGCGGCGCGCCAGGCGCCCGACGGGCCGATGCCGGATCTGCGGTGCTGATCGGTTCTTCTCCGGCGCCGATGACAAGCGGGCTGTCCTACGGGGGCAAGGAATGACCGAAGAGCTTCACCGCTGGGAAAATCTCGGACACTGCCCCGATTGCGGCTGCAACGAGTTCGAGCCCGGCCCGCGCGGCGGCGTATCGGTCAACCGTCGCTGTGTGGGCTGCGGCGCCTGGTGGAACGCCGTTGTCGAGGTGGGCCTGATCCAGCGCATCCGCGATGACGAGCCCAAGCAGCCGGGGCGGGCGATCACCGCCGAGCAGTGGCGCTCCTGGGCATGGCTCGACGAGATCTCGGAGGCCGAACGCGACCAGTGGGTCTTGGCACCAAGCGCGCTGAATTACCAGCAAGCCGAGGAGTGGGCGCTCGCCGCCGGGTGCTCCAAGATCATCTGTCTGTCGTCGGGCGATACCCTGGTGCGGATCAATGGCTAGCATCGCGCCGCGGCCCGGCTTCGACTGGATGTTGGTGCAGTGGGGCGGCCCCGACGAGCCGCGCACCGAGCACTGCAGCTACTGCGGCGATCCGCTGCCGGACGAGGATGAGGATGCCGGCTTCGTCCCGCTGATGATCTGGAACGCCGAGGGCTGGTGCGCCGAGTTCTGCGACGCCTGCCAGGAAAAATGGTGGGGCATCGAGAGGATCGAGGACGCGTCAACCGAGTGAATTTGACATCCCGCAAGGTGATCCAATATGGAGTATCGGACACTCGACCAAGTCGCAACACCTCCACGTTCCGCCCCGCAAACTTCGTGAGACCATCCGGGCACACCGGATACAGGTCTTGAAGATCGGGCGGACGATCAATTTCGACGGGCTCGCGTTGCGGCAGCTCGAAGATGCTTTGCGAGAGGAAGCCGCGAAAT
>DATIPA010000166.1:0-12674 GCA_035472475.1 Xanthobacteraceae bacterium
CATTTGCCGCAGCGCGTACACGCGTCGAGCATGGCGTCGACGCGCGCGGTCAGTCCAGCCTCGAATGTCTCGTCCATGGCGTTGCTACCGGCCAACGAGCTCGTCGGCAAAGTATACGGCCGAGCGCCGGTCCGTCGACCCCTTTGGCTCGCCGATCAGCCCGCCACCGCGACCGCCTGGATCTCGATCATGATCGCCGGGTCGGCAAATCCAGCCGCCGTGATGGCGGCGCTCGCCGGGAAGTCCGTGCCGAAAATCTAGGTGCGAATCTCCGTCATGCGGGTGGTGTAGCGGGCATCAATCAGGAACACCGTCATGGTCACGATGTCGCCAAGCTTCGCGCCCGCCTCGCCGAGAGTGCGCTCGATGTTGCGAAACGTCTGCCGGCACTGGGCTTCGAAGTCGCCGGCGAGCGACTTGCCGGCGTCGTCGACCTGACCGGTATGGCCCGCGACCCATATGGTGCGGGCGGCACCTTCGGTAGCGACGGCCGGCGAGAACGCGCGGCGCTGCTGCCAGGTACCGCGAACGAATGACTTTTTCATTGCTGCCACTTTCGTTGGAGCGCGATCTTTTCCGAAAACCGGCGTCCACTTTTCGGGATCATGCTCTAGTAAATCCCCAGATGCTGGTGCAGATCGACGCCGCTCGCCGACAAATCCGCCTTGCTTCCGGCGACCGCAACGCGTCCGCTGTTGAGGATCACGATGTCGTCGGCGATATCGAACACGAGCTTGGCATTCTGCTCAACCAGCACGATCGACAGGCCCTCCTGCTTGAGCCGGCGAATGGTGGCCATCACTTCCGCCACGATCTGCGGCGCCAACCCCTCGGACGGTTCGTCCATCAATAGCACGCGCGGGTTTCCCATCAGGGCGCGGCCGATCGCCAGCATCTGCTGTTCGCCGCCGGAGAGAAACCCCGCGACCTGGCGTTGGCGCTCCTTGAGGCGCGGGAACGTCGCATAGACCCGATCGAAACTCCACGCCGCCGCAACGGCGCGCCGCGGCTTGCGTTGCGCGACCGCGAGGTTCTCGTGCACGCTCAGGCTTCGAAAAATGCGCCGGCCCTGCGGAACGAGCGCCATGCCGCGCGCGGCGATGATTTCGGGCGAGTTCCCGGTGACGTCGGCGCCGGCGATCGCGACCCGTCCGCCCCGTGGTTTGAGGAGCCCGACCGCGACATTCATCGATGTCGTCTTGCCCGCGCCGTTGCGGCCGAGCAGACCCAGCAGCCTCGCTTCCCCGAGCGCAAACGAGACCTGGTGCAGCACGTGGCTGTCGCCGTAGTAGGCCTCGATGCGATCAAGCAGCAGCGCATCATTCGCCAAGGTAGATCTCCCGGGTGCGCGGGCTGGCGACGACCTCGGCGCGCGTGCCCTCGACGATCATCTCGCCGAAATGCATGACGCTGATGCGTTCGGCGAACTCGAGCGCCACATCCATGTCGTGTTCGATCATGACGATCGTGACCTCGCGCGGAATGCCGGCAAGGAGCTTCTGCACGTCGCGGCGCTCCTCGATCGACAACCCGGCGAACGGCTCGTCCAAAAGCAGCACCTTCGGATTTTGCCCGAGCGCCATCGCGATTTCGACCCGGCGGCGCTCGCCGTATGACGTCTCCGCCAACGGGCGCGCCGCGAGGTGCGCGAGACCGACCCGTTCGAGCGCTTGGCGTGCGCGCTCGATCAGGGAGGCCTGCGCGGCAAGCGGGATGAGCGGATTCCAACGCATCCGTTCAAGGCCGAGCAGCGACATCGTGACATTGCGCAACAGAGTGTCGCGCGGGAACAATGTGATGATCTGATAGGTGCGCGACATGCCGAGGTGAGCGCGCCGGCGGCTCGCGACCCGCGTCAGATCGCGGCCAAGCATCGAAATCGTGCCGCGATCAGGGCGAAGCTCCCCGGTGATCAGATTGAAAAGGGTGGTCTTGCCGGCGCCGTTGGGGCCGATGATCAGGCGGCGTTCGCCGGGCGCAACCTCGAGATTGACGTCGCGGGTGACGCGCAGCCCGCCGAAGGATTTCGCCAAGCCGCGGACCGAGAGCGCGCTCATGACCCGGCCTCCTGCGCGGTCTTGGCCGGACGGCCCGACAACGTGGCGCGCAGCCAGCGCGCGAGCCGCACGCTGCCGGGGACAATGCCTTCAGGCATGAAGATGACGATCAGTACGAAGATCGCCCCGAGCAGAAAATTCCAGCGCGCTATGTAGGCGCTTGCGACGTTTTTCATGATGACGACCAGCGCGGCGCCGACGATCGGACCGAGCAGCGTCCCGGCGCCGCCCGAGATCACCATCAGCACCACCTCGGCCGACGCGGTCAGCGCCAGCGCCTGCGGGCTGATGAACTGATTGTAGTAGACGAACAGGATGCCCGCGATCGCGCTCAGCAGGCCCGAGAACAGGCACGCGCAGAAGCGGATCATCCAAACGTTGTAGCCGAGCGCGTTCATGCGGCGCGGCTGGTCGCGGGTACCGCGCAGGCTCGCGCCGAACGGCGAAGCAACGAACAGCGCCATGGCGCCGAGCGCGAGCAGAAACACGACCAGTGTCGCGTAGTACAGGCTCGTCGACGATGCGAGCGAGAAGCCAAACGGCGCGGGCCGGCTGGCAACGTTGAGCCCGTTGTCGCCGTTCGTGACACTGATCCAACGGTAGGTGAGTCCCCAGAGGATCTGGCCGAGCGCCAGGGTGATCATCAGGAACCCGATGCCGGTTGCGCGCAACGCGGCGACGGCGAAGATCGCGGTCGCGGCCAGCGTGATCGCAATCGCCGCGACGACGGCGACAAGGTGTCCGGTTCCGGCGTCGACGAACCAAGCCACCGCATAAGCCGCGATGCCGAAAAGCCCCGCGTGTCCGAGCGAGACCAACCCGCCATAACCGAGCAGAACGTCCATTGCCAGCGCGAACACCGCGTAAATGAGAATCTGAGTGGCGATGTTGATGTAGTAGCTGCCGGGTAGCCAATAGGGCGCCGCCGCCAAGACTGCCACTGTCAAAAGCAGTGCGATCCGGCGCGGCGTCATGGCGCCTGCCTGCCGAACAGGCCTTGCGGGCGGACAAGCAGCACCAGCACCATCGGGAGGAACAGAACAAAATACGCGAGCTCCGGCAGCAGCGCCTGGCCGTAATTGTAGAGAAAGCCGATGATGAAACTGCCAACCAGCGAGCCGAGCAGGCTGCCGGTGCCGCCCAGGATAACCACCACCAGGGCCAGTGGCAGCATGTCGAAATCGAGCCCCGGATAGACGGAGAGGATCGGAGCGCCGATCACGCCCGCGAACCCGGCGAGCGCAGCGCCCAGACAAAACACGATGGTGAACAGCCACGGGACCGGAATGCCGACGACACGCGCCATGTCGGGGTCGTCGACGCCGGCGCGGATCATCGCGCCCAAGCGCGTGCGATCAAGCAGAAGCCAGAGCGCGACTGCGATCACAACCGCGATCAGGATCACGGCCAGACGGTAGATCGGGAATATGAGGCCAAACCCGCGAACGGCGCCGACCAATCCGGGTGGCGTGGGAACCGTGATCGGATCGCCGGTAAACGCCATCAGGCAGGCGTCGGCGATCATGAACGCGATGCCGAGCGTCACCAGCACCTGCGCCAGCGAATTGCCGGCGAGCCGCCGGAGCAGCAGCCGCTCGATCAGGCCGCCGAACGCCGCAACCAGGAGCGCGCTCAGGATTGCGGCGAGCCAGAAATCGAGCTTGTACCAGACGACCAGACTAGCCCCGATGTAAGCGCCCAGCATGAACAGCGAGCCGTGCGTCAAATTGGGAATGCGCATCAGCCCGAAGATCAGCGAGAAGCCGGACGAGAGCAGGAACAACAGGCCGCCCAGCGTGATGCTGTTGACGGCCAGCACCAGCATGAGATTCATGGCAGGCGTCTTCTCGGCACGGTTCCGTCTCTCCCCTCGTCATCGCCGGCTTGGCACGGCGATCTCGATTCGCGTGGCACCGCCGCGCCTCGATAAGCGAGATGGCCGGGACAAGCCCGGCCATGACCAATTCAGGCCTTTGGTTTCCAAACCGATGGAATCCGCTTATCAGCTCTTGAGCGGCGGATAGTCGCGCGAATACACCGGCTGCGCCAGGAACCACTTCGGATCGTAGGTCCAGAACTGTGTCACTTTCGGATAGATTTTCACCGTCGTGTTGACCATCTTGCCGTTCTTTTTGACCACCCGACGGATGAAGACATTCGTGATGACGTTGCCGTAGTCGTCGAAACTGATCGCACCGCGCGGCGTGTCGGTGAGGGAGACTGACCGCACTGCCTTGATGAACGCTTCCGGGTCATCGGACTTGCCGCCGGTCTTTTGCAGTGCCGCCTCTAGAATCTGGCCGTTCACGTAGTAGGCAGCCGAGTAGAAGCCGATCGGAACATCCTCGCCGTAGTATTTGCGGATGGAGGCGAGGAAACTCTTGTTGGCCGGCGTGTCGTAGTCGAGCGAATAGGGGATTGCATTCATGATGCCGTCCGCTTCGTCACCGAAGCTGCGCGTGATGATGTCGTCGGCGAAGGTCAAGCCGCCGACTAACGGCGCCGAACCGCCGAGGTCCTTATATTGTTTGACGAACTTGAGCGGATTGGACCCGGTCAAGCCGTTGCAGACGACGTCACAGTCCGCGATCTGCGAGATATAGGGCGTGTAATCGGGCGTGTTGAGCGGCGACCACAGCTTTTTCACGACGCGGCCGCCGAGCTCATCGAACGGACGCTGGAATCCGCCAACCTGCTCGTAGCCGAACGCAAAATCGTCCATCATGGTGATGGCACGTTTGACCTTCATCTCCTTGAACGCATAGTCGGCCATCGGATAGAGACACTGCGCGGCGCTGGACGTAGTCCGCACAATGAACGGGTTGGCCTTGCGCTGGGTGACGTCCTCGGCGCCGTTGTAGGCGAACGTCGGCATCTTGTGCTGCGCTAGATAATCAACGATGGCCAGGTGCTCGAAAGCGGCGAACGGCCCCATGATCATGTCGACTTTGTCGCGCTCGACAAGTTCGATCGCCTTGGTCTTGGCGCCGGCCGGGTTGCCCCCGGTGTCGGCGATGATGAGCTCGATCTTGCGTCCGCCGACCTTGTAATCCTTCTCCTTGAGAAAGGTCGTGATGCCCTCCTCGTTATGGATGCCGCCCGCAGCCAGGACGCCCGTTTTGGGCGTCAGCACACCGACTTTCATCGGCGCATTCTGGGCGATTGACGGCATCGGAAACGCCGCCGCGCCTGTGGCCGCGACGGTACCTGCCATGAATTTTCGACGATTGAGTCGCAAGACCATTTGTTTCTCCCTCTGGGGCGGCGTTGTGCCGCCTGTCGGCTGCCGGTTTATGCCGATCTGCGTAGCTGACGCGGCACTCTTCCGGGTTGTGCGTGCCGTCGTTGCCCTTGTGGCGATTACAATATGTAATGAGGTCGACCACAAGCGGATATTTGACCCAGTTGGCGGCGAGAGCCCGCGGCAGAACGAGGCATCATGATCGGGCGCGTTTGTGGTCGGCTGGGAGTAGCGCTTGTTGCAGCGGCACTTGCCGGTTCGCTGGCGGCCGCGCAGACCGACGATCAGGCGCAAGCCGACATCCGCGCAGCCTTGATGAAATGGACCGCGGATTTCAATGCCCGTAACCTGGGTGAGGTGTGCGATCTGTTCGCGCCCGATCTGCGCTACGATTACCAGGGATTTCCTGAGCGCGGCTTTGACGATATCTGCAAGCTTCTACGCCAGTCGCTCGCCGATTCGCGCAAGCGTTACAGCTACGCGCCTCCGGCCATCACGGACATTCTGGTATCCGGCGATCTCGCGGTCGTGCGCCTGACGTGGACGCTCACGGTGAAAGGCGACGCAATGGCGCAAGACGTCACCACCCAGGAACCGGGCATCGACATCTTTCGCAAGCAGCCGGATGGACGCTGGCAGATCATCCGCTTCATCGCGTACACCGCGTCCTGACGCAACCATCGGGGAGGACAACATGAGCGAGCGACAAGCAGCTCTGCGCCGCGATCCGCCGTTTCATGCCGAGCACGTCGGCAGCCTGCTGCGGCCTGAGAGCCTGCGGCGTGCGCGCGAGCAGTTGCTCGGGCCGCACGAGGCGGACAGTAACCTTGGCCAGCATCACAACCAGCAACTTCGCGCGCTGGAGGATCAGGCCATCCGCGAGGCGGTCGCCTTGCAGGAAGCGGTAGGGCTGCGCGTTGCAACCGACGGCGAGTTCCGGCGCCGCACGTGGTGGACGGACTTTGTGCTTGGCTTCAACGGCGTGGTGGAGAACACCGGCGTCGAAGCGCCGGTTGTAATGCTCGACAAGGTGGGTCACCGGCGCGCGATTCCGAGTGTACGGATTGCCGGCAAGATTCGCTGGACCAAGCCGATCATGCGCGACGCGTTCGCGTATCTGCGATCGGTCGCGCGGACGACGCCGAAACTGACCGTGCCGGCGCCGATGGACCTGCACTACTTCGTGGGGGCGCGCGCCGGCATCGACAAAGTCGCCTACCCCGATCTCGATGCGTTCTTCGAGGACCTCGCCCTTGCCTATCAGCGCGAAATCGCCGACTTGGCCGATGCCGGCTGTCGTTATCTGCAGCTCGATGACGTGACCTTCGCATTCCTTTGCGACCCCAAGCGCCGGGCGGAAGTACAACGCTGGGGCTACGAGCCCGAACAGCTGGTCGACAAATACATCAAACTGTTCAATCAGGCGGTTGCCAAGCGGCCGCGCGATGTGACGATCGGCCTGCACATCTGCCGCGGTAACGCCAGCAGCCATTGGGGCGCCGAAGGCGGTTATGATTTCGTCGCGCCGACTTTATTCCAACAGCTCGACGTCAATGCATTCTTTCTGGAATACGATACGCCCCGCGCCGGGAGTTTCGAGCCGCTGCGGTTTGTGCCGAAAGATAAGGTCGTGGTGCTCGGCCTCTTAACCAGCAAGGACCCTGCGCTCGAACCGAGCGAAGACATCAAACGCCGGATCGCGGAAGCCTCCAAATTCATCGCGCTGGAACAGCTCTCGTTGTCGCCGCAATGCGGTTTTGCCAGCAATTACATCGGCAATCCGGTCACCGTCGACGGTGAGCGGCGCAAGCTTGGCCTGATCGTCGACATCGCCACCGAGATCTGGGGAACGGCCTGATTGAGCAGCGCCCGCCTGCGGGTCACACGCCGCTGTGATCGTCGCAGCTGCACCAGCCCACTGAGATGGACTCGGCGCTGCATATCGCGGATATTCGCGGCAAGGGCATAATAAAAATGCCGCGCAACGTCGCGCAGGGAGGAATCTAATGGCAGTCCGACATCGCATGATGGTTCCGATACTCGCAGCCGCGATGCTCGCGGCAGCATCGAGCGCGAGCGAGGCACAATCGGAATTCAAGGTCGGCTTTGTGCTTTCGCAGATCGGCCCGCTGGCGGAACTCGCCAAGACCTATCTGGATGGCGCCGAGGTCGGGGTCGCAATGGTCAACGACACCGGCGGCATCGGCGGCCTCAAGGTGCGGCTGATCGTATGCGACGCCCAGGGGCAGGAGCCGCAGGCGGTGCTCTGCGCCAAGAAGCTGATCAACGACGACAAGGTCAACATGATGATCGGCGCGACCGGCACGCCGCAGACGATGGCCCTTATCCCGACGGTCGAAAGTGCCGGTGTGCCCCTGTTCGGCATGGGCGCCGGACGCGTGATCTGGGAGCCGGTCAAGAAATGGGTGTTTAAATCGTTTCCCTCGAACGACGACCAGATCCCGGCCGAACTCAACTACGCAAAGAAGAAGGGTTGGAACCGGGTCGCGCTCCTCACCGACAACACCTCGTTCGGCAAGGACACCGTCGAGATGACCCGCGAGGTGGTGAAGAAGAACGGGATGGAACTCGTCGCCGAGGAATCCTATGCACCGTCCGATACCGACATCACCGCGCAGGTCACGCACGTGCGCGCCGCCAACCCGGACGTCGTGCTCAATCTCGCCGGCACCATTCCGCTCGGCATCCTGGTCGCCAAGAAAGCGACCCAGCTTGGCATGAAGCAGCCGCTGGTACAGGGGATGAACTTCGTGGTCGAGAACTATCCGACAATGGTGCCGCAGGCGATCGACCAGTCCTATTTCGCCGGATCGAAGATGATGGTCGATCTGCCGCCGAGCGATCCGCTCTACGCCAACATCACGGCGTTCCGGAAGAAATATTCCGAGATGCGCGGCGCGTCGACAAAACCGAACGGCAACACCATCACGGTGCCCGATATCCTGTTGATGGTGCAGAAAGTCACTCAGGGTATGGGCGCCAAGGTGCTCGATCCGGAAGCGCTGCGCACCGCGATCGAAAGCGCGCACGATATTCCGGAGCTGCAGGGCATCTGGAACCTGTCGCCGACCAACCACGGCAACTCGTTCGCCGCCGGCACGGTGGTGCTGACCAACGTCAAGGGCGAGTGGAAGCTCGCGCAATAGCATGCGATGCGATGCGCTGGTCATGGCCGGGCTTGTCCCGGCCATCCACATCTTTGCGGTGCCGCCAGGCTCAAAAAGACGTGGATGCCCGCGCAGGCCGGTTTACGCAGCCTGCGCAAGCTTGGCTGCGAGCGTGGGCATGACGAGCTTGTGGCACGATCCGGCCGGAGACCGCGCTACCTGCGCTCGGCGGAACTGATCGCGATGGACCTCACGAGCTTCGCGCAGACCGCGTTCGCCGGCATCTCGAACGGCGCGCTCTACGCGTTGCTCGGGCTCGGCTTCAGCCTGGTGATCCGCTCGACCGGGCTCATCAACTTCGCGCAGGGCGATCTGATGATGGTCGGCGCCATCCTGACTGGAGCGCTCTGCCGGTTCGGCCTCCCGGTCGCGGTCTCAGCGCCGCTCGCAATCGCGGCCACGACCGTACTGAGCGCCGGCTTCTACTGGTTCGCGATCCGTCCGGCCGGCGGTGCCACCATGGCGCAGGTCGTGCTGCTCACCATCGGGTTTGCGATCTGCCTGCGCGGCGTCGTCACCATGGCCTGGGGCTCCGACCCGATGATGGTGCCATCGTTCACCGGCGAGATGCCGCTCAACGTGGGAGGCGTCAGCATCCTGCCGCAGGAACTGTGGCTGATCGGCGTGCTGGTCGTGATCACGCTCGCAACCGGGTTCTTCTTCCGTCACACCGTCATGGGGCTCGCATTGCGTGCCGGCGCCACCAACCCGCTGGGTGCGAGCTTCGTCGGCATCGATCCGCGCGTGCTCGGCCTGCTGGCGTTCGCGGCTTCCGGATTTCTCGGCGCGGTTGCGGGCGCGGTCTGGAGCCCGATCTCGTTCGCGCAAGTCGACGTCGGGCTCGGCGTGGCGCTCAAGGGCTTCACCGCCGCAATCCTGGGCGGGCTGCACAGCAACTACGGGCCAATCCTTGGCGGCATCGTGCTGGCGTTGATCGAATCGTTTTCGGCCGGCTACATTTCGTCGGCCTACATGGACTCGATCACGTTCGGGCTGATGCTGCTGGTGCTGGTGCTGCGCCCGCAGGGCCTGCTCGGCACCGCGCTCTCTATGACCAAGGAGGAGCGGCCCGAAGAGGTGCTGTCGACCACAGCGCGTCCGACCGGCTTCACCAATCGCGACATCGCGATGGTCGCCATCATCGTGGTGGTGCTGACCGGTCTCGGCCTCACCATGAACGGGACCTGGCTCACCAGCGGGATCTTCGCCGGCATCATGGCGATCGTCGTGATGGGGCTCGTGCTGCTCACCGGGTACGGCGGCCAGCTCTCGCTCGGACAGGGCGCGTTCATGATGATCGGCGCCTATGCGACCGGCTATCTCACCGTGAAGCTCAATTGGCCCTCCTACGCCGCGATGCTGATCGGCGTAGTTCTCGCCGCCACCGTGGCGTTCGTGCTCGGCCGCCTGATCTTCGTGCTGCGCGGCCTTTATCTCTCGATGGCGAGCTTCGGTCTTCTCATGATTTCGCTGACCTTCGCGCGCGAATGGACCAACATCACTGGCGGGCCATCGGGGCTGCCGGGCATCCGCCCGCTCGCGATCGGCGGTTTTGTATTCACGTCCGACCGCGCCAATTATTTTCTGATCGCCGCCGTCTCGCTCGCAGCGCTGATCTTTTGCCTGAGTCTGGCGCGCTCGCGGCTCGGCCGCGCGCTGCTTGCGATCCGCTCCAACGAACCGGCGGCGCGTGCCTGCGGGGTCGACGTCACCCGCCACAAGCTGCGGGTCTTCGCGGTCTCGGCCGCGCTCGCGAGCATCGCCGGCAGCCTCTACGGGCACTTTCTCGGCTTCGTCAATCCGCTGCCGTTCGGAATCGATGCCACCATCGCGCAGCTTACCGCGCTCACCGCGGGCGGCTTCCTGTCGCTTTCGGGCTCTTACGTCGGATCCGCGATCGTGATCGCGCTGCCGCTGGTCATCACCAAAATCGCCGGCACCACCTCGAGTCAGTTCAGCGCCGGCGTCCAATACGTTGCGTTCGGCTTGCTCCTGATCGGTGTTGTTCATACGCAGACCAGCGGCGTGTTCGTGCGCGCCGGCGCGCTGGTGCGCGGCTTGGTCCGTCCGGGTGCCGGCGCGCCCAAGATCGCTACCGGGAAAGAACCCACATGAGCGCGGCGCGCGACCTGATGCTCGAGGTGAATGGGCTCAGCGTCCATTTCGGCGGGCTGCGCGCGGTCGATAACGTCGATTTCGGCGTCGCGAAGGGCGAGATCCTCGGGCTGGTCGGTCCCAACGGCGCCGGCAAGACCACGACCTTCAACACCATCTTCGGCATGATCAAGCCGGAAGCAGGCCGCATCGCGCTGCGCGGCGCCGACATCACCGGGCTTCCCTCCGAGCGCATCAACGCGCTCGGGGTCGCGCGCACATTCCAGAACGTGCGGCCGTTCGCCGAGCTCTCGGTGCGCGAGAACATCATGATGGGCGCATACAGCTCGGGCTTCTGCGGGGTCGCGGCGTCGGCCCTGCGGCTGCCGAAACATCGGCGGCTCGAGCAGCTCGCGCAGGAGCGTGCCGATCATTGGATCGCGCGGCTCGGGCTCACGACCTACGCGAACCTGCTCACGACCGCGCTCCCGTTCGGGCTGCAGCGCGTCGCCGAGGTTGCGCGCGCGATGGCGAGCGCGCCCGATTTGTTGCTGCTGGACGAGCCGGCCGCCGGCCTCAACGCGGTGGAGAAGCAGGAGCTCTCCCGCATGCTGGTCACCATCAACCAGGAGACTGGCTGCTCGCTCCTCCTCATCGACCACGACATGACCCTGGTGATGGGCCTCGTGCAACGCGTCGTTGTGATGGATTTCGGCAAGAAGATCGCCGACGGAACGCCCGCGCAGGTCGCGGCCGACCGCCAAGTGATCGAAGCCTATCTCGGGGTGTGATGCTTACGGTCCAAAATCTCGAAGCCGGCTACGGCCACATCGCGGCGCTCAAGGGCGTCGACGTGACGGTCGGCGCCGGCGAGTTCGTGGCAATCCTCGGCCCCAACGGCGCCGGCAAGAGCACGCTGATGAAAGCGATCATCGGCGTGCTGCGCCAGCAGGCTGGCGCGATCCGGTTCGCTGACCAGCGCATCGACGATCTCGCCACCGCTCAGCGCATCCGGCTTGGCATGGGCATCATTCCGGAAGGCCGCCAATTGTTCTTCGACATGACGGTGCGCGAGAATTTGATTCTCGGCGCCTACGCGCAGCTCGGCGTGCGCATCGGGCGAGAGATAGACACCGCGCTTGAACACGTGTTTGCGCTCTTCCCGCGCCTGGCCGAACGCCAGGCGCAGCTCGCCGGGAGCCTTTCGGGTGGCGAGGCGCAGATGGTCGCGGTCGGTCGCGCACTGATGTCGCGGCCCAAGCTCCTGTTGTGCGATGAGCCTTCACTCGGGCTTGCCCCGCTGCTGGTGCGCGAACTGCTCGCGACCCTGTCGCGGCTGCGCGACAAAGGCATCACTATCCTGCTCGCCGACCAGAACGCGCAGGCGGCGCTGCGCATCGCCGACCGCGCCTATATTCTCGACACCGGCCGCGTGGTCGCCTCGGGTGCGAGCGCCACGCTCGCCGACGATGCGCGCTTGCGTGCCGCCTATCTGGGAAGCGGGGTAGAGACGCGGACAGGTGAGCAGTAGTCTCTGAGCATGCAGCGTCCGTTCGAAGGCATCCGCGTCATCGACGCCACTCACGTGCTGGCCGGGCCGTTCGCGGCCTATCAGCTCGCCGTGCTCGGCGCCGACGTGATCAAGGTCGAGCATCCGCACGATCCCGACCAGAGCCGCCTGACCGGTTCCGACCGCGAGCTAGGCAAGCGCCACATGGGCACGAGCTATCTCACGCAGGCGTCCAACAAGCGCTCGCTCACCCTCGATCTCAAACAGACGGCCGGGCAGGAGATCTTCAAGAAGTTGATCGCGACCGCCGACGTGCTGGTCGAGAACTACCGGCCGGGCGCGCTCGATGCGCTCGGGCTCGGCTACGAGGCGATGGCGGCGCTCAACCCGCGCTTGATCTATGCCTCCATGTCGGCATTCGGTCAGCGCGGCCCGCGCGCGCAGCAGACCGCCTATGACTACGTGATCCAGGCCACCTCCGGCATCATGGCGATGACCGGGACCAAGGAGGTGCATCCGGTGAAGCTCGGCTCGCCCGCCGTCGATTACGCCACCGGCATGACGGGTGCGTTTGCACTGTCGGC
>DATIPA010000167.1:0-8795 GCA_035472475.1 Xanthobacteraceae bacterium
CCGGCTTGGCGCGGTTGGAGGTTTCATGCCCTGGAGCAATCAAGGCGGCGGTCCCTGGGGGTCGGGGCCGAAGGGGCCTTGGGGATCGGGTCCGCAATCGTCGGGCCCCAATCCGCCCGATCTGGAAGAGATTCTGCGGCGTAGCCAGGACAAGCTGCGCAGCGTATTACCGGGGGGAAGCCTGGGCGGCAAAGGCATCGTCATCATCGCCCTGATAGCGGTCCTGCTGTGGGGCTTTTCCGGTATCTATCAGGTTGCACCCGACGAACTCGGCATCGTGCTGCGGTTTGGAAGACACGTCCGCAATGCGCAACCCGGCCTCAACATAAAGTTTCCTTACCCGATCGAGACCGTGCTGACGCCGAAGGTGCTCAACATCAACCGCATTGACATCGGCATGCGGGTCGAGGACGGCCTGCGGCGCGGCACGAGCTGGCGCGACGTTCCGGAAGAAAGTCTGATGCTCACCGGCGACGAAAACATCGTCGACGTGGATTTTACCGTGCTGTGGCGGATCAAGCCGAACGGCGCGGCAGATTATCTGTTCAACATTCAGAATGCCGAAGGCACCGTGAAGGCGGTTGCGGAAAGCGCGATGCGCGAGGTGATCGGCCGCTCCGAAATTCAGCCGATCCTGACCGGCGCACGGCAGAACGTTGAGACTGCGGTGCAGGACCTGATGCAACGGGTGCTCGACAGCTACCAGTCCGGCGTTCAGATCACCCAGGTGCAAATGCAGAAGGTGGATCCGCCGCAGCAGGTGATCGACTCGTTTCGCGACGTGCAAGCGGCGCGCGCCGACGCGGAGCGTTCGCAGAACGAGGCCCAGACCTACGCCAATCGGGTGGTGCCGGAGGCGCGCGGGCGGGTGGCGCAGATTCTTCAGGCCGCGGATGCCTATCGCGAACAGACGGTTGCCGAGGCGACCGGACAGGCTTCGCGCTTCCTGCAAGTCTATGAGCAGTACAAGAAGGCCCCTGACATCACGCGCCAACGGCTCTACCTCGAGACCATGGAGCGCGTCCTCGGCGGCGCCGACAAGATCATTCTCGACGCTCAAACCAACGCCGGCGGTTCCGGCGTCGTCCCGGTGCTGCCACTCAACGATTCGACGCGAGCGCAACAGCGCGCACCCGCACCGGGTGCGCCAGCCGTGACCAGCGGGAGCGGCCGATGAGATCCTCCATCACCGGCGGCGCGGCCGCAGTCATTCTGTTGATCCTCTTGATCCTCGGCTACCAATCCCTGTTTGAGGTGCAACAGGGAATGCAGGCGCTGGTCATCCGGTTTGGCCAAACCCGTGAAGTCATCACCCAACCGTGCGCCGGGGATCCTCCGGGTGCATCACCCGCGCAGTCGCAGTGCGCGGGCCTCTATAGCAAATGGCCGCTATGGATCGAAAATGTCGTCTACATCAGCGGGCGTATCCTGGACCTCGAGAATCCTGCGCAGGAGGTCATTGCGTCCGACCAGAAGCGGCTGGTCGTCGACGCCTTCGCGCGCTATCGCATCCAGGAACCTCTGAAGTTCTATCAGACGGTCGGCACGGTCGCGGTCGCCAATACGCAATTGTCAACACTGCTGAACTCGGCACTGCGGCGCGTGCTGGGCGAGGCGACGCTCACCCATGTGGTACGCGACGAACGGCCGCAGCTGATGGCCAAGGTGCGCGAGCAACTCGATCACGAGGCGCGCCAGTTCGGCATCAATGTCATCGACGTGCGCATTCGCCGGGCCGATTTGCCGGAGCAGAACAGTCAGGCGGTCTATCAGCGCATGCAGACCGAGCGTCAGCGCGAGGCCGCCGAATTTCGTGCGCAAGGCAATCAGCGAGCGCAGGAAATCAAGGCACGCGCGGATCGCGACGTAACCGTCCTGGTCGCGGAGGCGCAATCAAAATCCGAACAGGTGCGGGGCGGAGGCGACGCCGAACGCAACCGGATCTTCGCCGACGCCTATGGCCAGGACCCCGGCTTTTTCAGCTTCTATCGCTCGATGCAGGCCTACGAAGCGAGCCTCCGGTCGAACGACACGCGGCTCGTGATCAAGCCGGATTCGGACTTCTTTCGCTATTTTGGCGATCCGTTGGGTAAGCCCCGAGGCGACTCCAACAAGACCGGCGACACCAACAAGAATTGATGCCGGCACGAAGCTGCGCCGGCCGGTAACAGACAATGTCGCAATTCCTGGAGGCGCTCGGGCTGGTGTTCGTGATTGAAGGGCTGGTTTTTGCGGCCTTCCCGGCGCAGACCCGGCGCGCGGTCGCGGCCGTGCTGGAAACGCCGGACCAGATCCTGCGTGTGGTAGGGCTGTTGAGTGCGGTGTTCGGCCTCGCGGTGATCTGGTTTATCCGCGGGTGATGGCCGGACACGCCGCCCCCGAGGCCGCCATTCCGCCCAATTCCATGCGTAATTGCGGGCGTAAATGACGCCTTGCTTCCAGCGGGCGTCCGGCGCAGTGTCCCGCGCCAGGTGATTTTTTCAGGAGATTCCAAGCCTATGGCCGGCTGTCACGCAGTTCCGCGGCACTCTCGCCGCTCGGTCGCCGCAATCGCGCTTGCGGCGACGATCACATTGTCCACGCTTTCGCCGCTCGCCGCCGCTGCGCAGACGCGCGGACCCGACGGCATCGCCGACGTGGCTGAAAAGGTGATCGACGCGGTGGTGAATATCTCGACCTCGCAGATGGTCGAAGCGCGCGGAAGCATGCCGCAGATGCCACCGGGCTCGCAGCAGTTCGAGGAATTTTTCGAGGAATTCTTCAAGAACAGGCGCGGCGGCGACAACAATCAAAACCGGGCGCCGCGGCGCGTTTCCTCGCTCGGCTCGGGCTTTATCATCGATGCGTCCGGCATCGTCGTGACCAACAATCACGTGATCGCCGATGCGGACGAGGTCAACGTCATCCTCAACGACGGCAGCCGGCTCAAGGCTGAAGTGATCGGCCATGACCAGAAGACCGACATCGCGCTGCTGCGAGTAAAACCCGACAAGCCGCTCAAGGCCGTGCAGTTCGGCGATTCCGACAAGTTGCGGCTGGGTGAATGGGTCGTGGCGATCGGCAATCCGTTCAGCCTCGGGGGCACTGTCACCGCCGGTATCGTGTCGGCGCGCAACCGCGACATCAACTCCGGGCCGTACGACAACTACATCCAGACCGACGCCGCGATTAACCGCGGCAACTCCGGCGGTCCCTTGTTCAACCTCAATGGCGAGGTCGTCGGGGTCAACACCGCGATCATTTCGCCGTCCGGCGGCTCAATCGGCATCGGCTTTGCCGTGCCCTCGAAGACCGCGGTCGCGGTGATCGATCAGCTGCGGCAGTTCGGCGAAACGCGCCGCGGTTGGCTCGGCGTGCGGATTCAGCAGGTCACCGACGACATCGCCGACAGCCTGAATATCAAACCCGCGAAGGGTGCACTCGTCGCTGGTGTCGAGGATAAGGGGCCGGCAAAGCCTGCGGGCATCGAGCCGGGCGACGTCATCGTCAAGTTTGATGGCAAGGACGTCAAGGAAATGAAGGATCTGCCGCGCATCGTTGCCGACACGCCGGTCGGCAAGGACGTCGAGGTGGTGATCATCCGCAAAGGCCAGGAAGAGAAAAAGACCGTCAAGCTTGGCCGGCTCGAGGATGGTGAAAAACAGGCGGCGCTGTCCACCAAGAAAGACGACCAGCCGGAAGAGAAATCAGTCGTCCAGAAAACGCTCGGGTTGCAGCTGTCTAATCTGACGGACACGCTGCGCCAGCGTTACAAGATCAAGGATCAGGTCAAGGGCGTGGTGATCACCGGGGTCGATGCCAATTCGGCTGCCGCTGAAAAACGGCTCAACGCCGGTGACGTGATCGTCGAGGTCGCCCAGGAACCGATCGCAACCCCTGCCGATCTGCAGAAGAAGCTCGATCAGCTCAAGAAGGACGGCCGGAAGTCGGCGCTGTTCCTTGTGTCCAATGCGGATGGCGAGCTCCGGTTTGTGGCGCTCGGCTTACAATAGACCGGTACATCGACGCGCGCCCCGCCCAGGCGGGGCCTCCGCTCGTCGTGATGCAATTGCCGGACGCTGCTCGGCTCGGGCGACCGCTCATGCAGCTCGAAATTGTTGCGACTGATCACCCGACGGACGCGGACCGGCAGGCGGTACTCAGCCTGCTCGTCGAGTACAACGCAAGTCGTGTCGGCGAGACGCCGTTTCGGCAGTACGCGCTGCTGTTGCGCGATCCCGGATATCTCGATCCCGTGGGCGGGCTCTATGCCTATGTCCTCTATGACTGGCTTTCCATCGAGTTGCTGATCATCCCCGAAGCCTATCGCGGATATGGCTTCGGAACCGAACTCATGCGGCGCGCGGAAGCCTATGCAATGGACGCCGGCTGTGTCGGTGTCTGGCTCAACACGTTCAGCTTTCAGGCGCTCGGCTTCTACCAGAGGCTTGGCTACGAGGTCTTTGGATCGCTCGACGATCACCCGCGCGGGTCACAGCGCTACTTCATGCGCAAACTGCTTCCGAGCGGCGCGTCGCGGTGATGTTCTTCGGTCACGCGACGAATTCGTTGCGCCGATAGCCCTGCACGAACAGGAGCGCCGTCAGATCGCCGTGGTCGATGCGCGCGGCCGCGGCCGCGGCCACCGCAGGCTTGGCGTGAAACGCGACCCCAAGCCCGGCCGCCAGGATCATGTCGAGGTCGTTGGCGCCATCGCCGACCGCCAGTGTTTCCTCGGCGGTCAACCCAAGACGGCCCCGCAGCGCGAGCAAGGTTGCAAGCTTCGCCTCGCGGCCGAGGATCGGCTCGGCGACTGTGCCTGCGAGCCGGCCCGCTGGATCGACGGTCAGTCGATTGGCGCTTGCCTCGTCAAAGCCGATTGCCGCGGCGATCTTGTCGGTAAACGCGGTGAAGCCGCCCGATACGAGGCACGTGTAGGCGCCGCTCGCCCGCATGGTCGCAACCAGGGTTTTGCCGCCCGGTGTGAGCGTAATGCGGCGTGCGATCACCTCGTCTATGACTGCTGCAGGCAAGCCCGCGAGCAGCGCCACGCGTTCACGCAGCGCAGGCGCGAACGCAAGCTCCCCGCGCATGGCGCGTTCGGTGATGGCGGCGACGCGCGCTTTTTGGCCGACCAGATCGGCCAGTTCGTCAATGCACTCCTGGCCGATCATGGTCGAATCCATGTCCGCGACGAACAGCCGTTTTCGACGCCCGGCCGCGTTCTGCACCACGACATCGATGGGACGACCTGGGAATGTCTCGCGCACCCGATCGGCAACGGAGCGGTTGTCGTTTTCGCTGCCGGCGTTAAAGACAATGTCCGCTGCGACGCCCGGGTCGAGCCATTTAGGTTCGCCCGGTTCCGGCAGCGCCGCGCGCGCCTGCTCAAGCGCGGCGCTGTCGAGTGCGCGGTCATGTGAGATCAGGGTCGCGACAGAGGTCATGCTGGATACGACGCGGGCGGTGCTTATCGCAGGGCCGACGGCGAGCGGCAAGTCCGCTTTGGCACTGGCCATCGCCGAGCAACTCGACGGCGTCATCATCAACGCCGACTCGATGCAGATCTACAGCGACCTGCGCATTATCACGGCGCGTCCCAGCGCGGCGGAAGAGGCGCGTCTGCCGCATCGTCTCTACGGTCATGTCGACGCCGCGATGAACTACTCGGTCGGACGTTATCTCGGGGACGCCCGCGATGCGCTTGTTCGCACCGAGCGCTACGGCAAGCTCCCGATCTTTGTCGGCGGCACCGGGCTGTATTTCAAAGCACTGACACGCGGGCTGTCGCAGGTCCCGCCGATCCCGGTGGAGATCCGCAAAGCCGTGCGCGAGCGGCTTGCGGCCGAAGGCCCACAGGCGCTGCACGCCGAGCTTGCGCGCCACGATGCCGCGGCGGCGGAGCGACTGAAACCAGGGGATCGGCAACGGGTGGCGCGGGCGCTCGAGGTGGTACTCGCGACCGGGCGCGCACTCGCCGACTGGCACCACGAACAGGTCGCGCCGCTCATCGAACCGGAGCGGGCCGTGAAATTGTTCGTCGCGCCCGAGCGCGCGGAGCTCTATCGGCGCATCGATACTCGCTTCGAGACGATGCTGGCGGCTGGTGCCTTGAGCGAGATCAGCCGATTGGCCGAGCGTCAGCTCGACCCGCTGCTTCCAATCATGAAAGCGCATGGCGTGCCGTGGCTCGTGCGCCATCTCGCGGGCCGTCTGACGCTTGCACAAGCGGCCGAGCGCGCGAAACGCGATGTCCGCCACTATGCGAAACGGCAGCACACCTGGTTTCGCCATCAGCTGGCGGATTGGACCCCAGTTTCGCCGGAAAAGGCGCGCGACCAGATTCTGCGCGCGGTCGTGCGCTGACGCCAAAGCAGGCTGGCGAAGGCGACCGCGAGACCAGCGGCGAGCACCCAGCAAGCAGGCCGGATGTCGTAGCTGAAATCGAAATTGGCGCGAAAGATCATCCACGCGTTTACCCCGGTCGTGAACGCATACCACGCGGTCTCGAAAGCTGCGGTAAGGCCTGCTGACGCCACCGCCAAGGCAACCAGGCGAGCGAATGTCACCTCGCCCGTGACGGCGAACAATACCCGGTAACCGAACAGCCAGGTCAAAAAGCCAAGCATCAGGGTCGGCTCCCAGACATCGTTCTTGGACTGCAGGAGGAAATGGATCTGCGCCAGCACCGCAATCGCGTAGACCAGCAAGTGCAGCTGGTTCCAGCGCTGCGCGCCGAGATAGCGAACGGCGCGATCGAACGAGGTAGCGGCGAGCGTGATCAATCCGACCAGCGCGACGAACCCGATGGTCAAATAGAAGCGCAGAACGATCTCCGATGCGACCTTGGCGAGGTCGAAACGCTGATCGAATACATAGAGCGTCAGGTGAAGCAGTGCGTAGGCAAACGTGGCAACGCCGAGCGTGCGGCGCATCAGGATCAACCGGGGCGCCATGAAGATCCGGCGTGCCGGGCTCACGGCGAGCGTGAGATAGAGCAGCCGCACCGTCCAATCGCCGACGAAATGGATCGCCTCGGTGAACGGGCGCGGGCCGAGGTCGTTGAGCCAGACCCGCCCGAGCAGCCACAGGGCCGGCAGCAGAACGCCAACAAAGGCCACCACCTTTTCGGGGCACAAGGCTCCGGATCGTTCGCGCAGAAATGCCATTGTCTGAATGCTCCACCCCGTCAGTGCCTGTGATATGCGCGTCGTTCGCCGGAAGAAACGCAATTTGCTTGCAAGCTTTTGTGAAAGCGGGCTATCGCTCGCACCACGCCTTTGAGCGGGCTTTTTGCTTGACGGGCGAGGCCGGGCCCTATAGGGTCCCGCGCAACTTTAGGATCGCTGAGAGCCGCAATGCGCAATTTTATTACTCTGGCGCTTGTAATCGTAGGAAGGCGCGTCGCCGAGGGTGGTTAGGCCACCCGCGATGGTCGGCGATGCGCACAGGGGCTTTTGGGCCCCTTTTTTATTGTCCAGGACGACCGATAGAACGCTTGGAGTGAGCAATGGCACAAGAAATGACCGGCGCCGAAATGGTGATCGCGGCACTTGCCGATCAGGGCGTTGAGGACATTTTCGGCTACCCGGGCGGGGCCGTGCTCCCGATCTATGATGCGCTCTTTCACCAAGAGAAGGTGCGCCACATCCTGGTGCGCCACGAACAGGGGGCTGTCCACGCCGCCGAGGGGTATGCCCGCTCGACCGGCAAGGTCGGGGCGGTCCTGGTGACATCCGGGCCCGGTGCGACCAACGCCGTCACTGGCTTGACCGACGCGCTGATGGATTCGGTCCCGCTCGTGTGCATCACCGGGCAGGTTCCAACCCACCTGATCGGCAACGATGCGTTTCAGGAATGCGACACCGTCGGCATCACGCGGCCGTGCACCAAGCACAACTATCTGGTCAAGGACGTGGCCGACCTGCCGCGCGTGCTGCACGAGGCGTTCTACGTCGCCGGCAGCGGACGCCCGGGTCCGGTTGTGGTCGATATCCCGAAGGATGTGCAGTTCGCCAAGGGCGTCTACTTCAAGCCCAACGAATTTCCGCACAAGGGCTATCGTCCCAAGCTCAAGGGCGACCTCGACAAGATCAAGGCCGCAATCGAGATGATGCGACAAGCGCGGCGTCCGGTGTTTTACACCGGCGGCGGCGTGATCAACTCCGGGAGCGAGGCCACACATCTGCTGCGCGAGCTGGTCCGGCTGACCGGGTTTCCGATCACGTCGACCCTGCTTGGGCTCGGCGCCTATCCGGCGTCCGATCCGCAGTGGCTCGGCATGCTCGGCATGCACGGAACGTACGAGGCCAACATGTCGATGCACGATTGCGACCTGATGATCTGCATCGGTGCGCGCTTCGACGACCGTATCACCGGTCGGCTCGACGCGTTCGCGCCGGGTTCGAAAAAGATTCACGTCGACATCGATCCGTCCTCCATCAACAAGAACGTCAAGGTCGATTTGCCGATCGTGGGCGATTGCGCGCACGTTCTCGAGGATATGGTCCGGCTGTGGCGATCGAGTGCTGCTTCGCCAGATCCGGCGGCGCTCAAGGCTTGGTGGACGCAGATCGACAAGTGGCGCGCCCGTAAGTCGCTCAGTACAAGAACTCGTCCGATATCATCAAGCCGCAGTACGCAATCGAGCGGCTATATGCGGCGACGCGCGGTCACAACGTCTACATCACCACCGAGGTCGGGCAGCATCAGATGTGGGCGGCGCAATTCTTCAAGTTCGAAGAGCCGAACCACTGGATGACGTCGGGAGGGCTCGGCACCATGGGTTACGGCCTGCCGGCCGCGGTCGGCGTGCA